>NZ_CP019952.1:2876469-3178855 GCF_002021815.1 Pseudomonas parafulva | reverse complement strand
CCGTCTCTGACGGTTGCCGGGGTGACCTACCAGGTCAACGGTTCCCCTGAAGCCGGTGACCAGTTCGCGGTGACAGCCAATAATCATCAGAATCAGAACGTGCTGGAGACAATCAGTCAGTTGCGCGCTGCGCTCGATACGCCGGTCACTGGGGCTGCCGTTGCCAACGGGCTGAAGGATGCAGTGGCGTCGGCGCTGGCAAACCTGGGCAGTGCTCGTGAGCAGGTGGATATCACTCGCGGTTCGATCGGCGCACGCGGGAACTCGCTGGAAATTCAGCGACAGGAAAATACCAGCCTGGGGGTCGCCAACAAGACCACGCAGAACGCCATCGGCAATACCGACATGTCGCAGGCGGCCATTACCCTGACCTTGCAGCAGGCCATGTTGGAGGCTTCTCAGCTGGCATTCTCGCGCATCTCGCAACTGAGCCTGTTCAACAAACTTTGAGCTGACGAGCGCATCACCAGCAGGGCATGAGGGTCCTGCTGGGGCGCGCTCAACCGTGTCGTAGCACTTATGGCCAAGCGTTCCCAGCGCTTTTAGTGAGTGCGCCGTGTCCGCCCACATGACCCATTGGCCATGTCCTGATATGGGACGTGCTGGCCGCCTGTCCCTGACTTTCGTTGCATTTCAATGTGACCAATGAGTCAAAACGGTCATCTTCCCTGTATTCTATGCAGCAGCTGTTGCAGCATTTTGTTACCGGTGCGCAGGCAGGCTCTGCTTTATCCCCTCCCCAGGCGGTGACGCTCCGGTTTTTGGCGCCCTCAATCGATCGAGTGGTGGTCTTTGGCTGTTTTCATTGGGAAGCCAGAATGATTGGCATCAAGAGTATCGCGAGTTACGTGCCCACCGCTGGCCTGGACAACTACGTCCAGGGTGCGAAGTTCGGCAAGGACGAAGAGTTCATGTTCGGCAAGATTGGTGCGTCCTTCCTGCCACGCAAGGCCCCGGAGCAGGAAACCTCCGACCTGTGCGTGGAGGCCGCCCGGGCACTGTTCGCCAACAACCCCGACCTCGATCCGCAGTCGATCGACGCGTTGATCGTGGTGACCCAAAATGGCGATGAAGAAGGCCTGCCGCACACGGCCGCCATCGTCCAGAGCAAGCTCGGGCTGTCTACCCGCGTGGCAGCGTTCGACATCTCCCTGGGCTGCTCGGGGTATGTGTATGGGCTGTATGCGATCAAGGGCTTCATGGAGGCGGCGGGCCTGAAGAACGGGCTGCTGATCACCGCCGACCCGTATTCGAAGATCGTCGACCCGGAAGACCGCAATACCACCATGCTGTTCGGCGACGCGGCCACGGCCACCTGGATGGCCGATGGCGCAGTCTGGAAGCTGGGCGAGGCGCGTTTTGGCACTGACGGTTCGGGTGCCGAGCACCTGAAGGTATCCGATGGTACGTTCTTCATGAATGGCCGGCAGGTGTTCAATTTTGCTCTGGTCAAGGTGCCAGCGCATTTGCACGAGCTGCTCGATGCCAGTGGCCTGCAGTCGTCGGACATCGATGCGTTCTGCATCCACCAGGGCAGTGCGGCGATCGTCGATGCGGTAGCTCGGCGGTTCGAGGAGCATCATCCGGAGAAATTCGTGAAAGACATGCTCGAGACGGGCAATACCGTGTCGTCCAGCGTGCCGTTGCTGCTGCAAAAGCACATGCTCGACGGCAGCTGGAAGCGGGTGGCTGTGAGCGGGTTTGGGGTGGGGCTGTCCTGGGCTTCGGCGATTCTTTATCGGGATTGATGGGTTTAGACCAAATTTCAGGATCGCCCTGCGGACCAACGCGGCCGGTGCCAACATAAGCGGCGAAGCTGGAATCTTAGGGGCTGCTGCGCAGCCCATCGCGGCGCAAGGCCGCTCCCACACGAATTGTGTGACGCCTGAGTTGAGACTATCGCAGACCCTGATGGGAGCGGCCTTGCGCCGCGATGGGCCGCGCAGCGGCCCCAACAACTCCTGACGCGAAGCTGCACGCCTGAAACCTCCGCCCCATTCCCGTTCGGCCTCTCGTTCGCCACGGCATTCATCAACTCCAAGACAGCCCCATCCCCCCCATCACCCACCTAATCCGCTTTTTGACGCCAAAATTCCGCGCTTAACCCCTTGATTTTCCAGGGCTGGCCGCATGCCAGCATTTTTTTTTAAAAAAACCCCTCAAGCAACCGGGCTATCCGACGATAACCATTACGAAGGTTCTCTAGGCCAATCCGGCGGTTGCCAAGGCCGGAAGCCGCAGCACCCATACAACGAGGATTTCGTCATGGCTTTAACTGTAAACACCAACATTGCTTCGGTTACTACCCAAGTCAACCTGAACAAGGCCAGCAACGCTCAGGCCACTTCGATGCAGCGTCTGTCCTCGGGTCTGCGTATCAACAGCGCCAAAGACGACGCTGCCGGCCTGCAGATCTCCAACCGTCTGACCAGCCAGATCAATGGCCTGGGCCAGGCTGTCAAGAACGCCAACGACGGCATCTCCATCGCGCAGACCGCTGAAGGTGCTATGCAGGCTTCGACCGACATCCTGCAAAAGATGCGCACCCTGGCGCTGTCCTCGTCCACCGGCTCGCTGAGCGCCGAAGACCGTAAGTCGAACAACGACGAGTATCAGGCACTGACCGCCGAACTGACCCGTATCTCGCAGACCACCACCTTCGGTGGCCAGAAACTGCTGGACGGTTCCTACGGCACCAAAGCCATCCAGGTCGGCGCCAACGCCAACGAAACCATCAACCTGTCGCTGGACAACGTTGCTGCCAACAACATTGGTTCGCAGCAGATCAAGAGCCTGACTTCGGCTCCTGTGGTCGACGGTCTGGCCGGCGGCGACATCGTCGTGACTGGTAATGGCCAGAGCGAAACCTACACCGTTGCTGCCAAGGCCTCGGCTAAAGAAGTCGCCAAAGGCCTCAATGGCTTGATCGGTGGCTTGAGCGCTACTGCAAGCACAGAAGTCAGCTTCAAAGTAGACTCAGCAGCCGCTACCACCACGCCTGTTAGCTTCACCATGCAGGTTGGTGACCAGAAAGTGGACATCAAAGGCGTGACCGATACTGCCGGTCTGGCCGACCAGCTGAAGTCCAACTCCGCCAAGCTCGGCATCAGCGTCAACTTTGATGAAACCAGCGGCAGCCTGTCCATCAAGTCGGACACCGGTGAGAACGTGACCTTCACCGCCCAAACCGGTGGTGCTGCTGTAGAAGTTGCAACCAAAGGTGGCGACGGTAAATTCTCCACTGGCGCGGCCATTGCCGATGGCTTGATCGCCACCGGTGCCGTCTCCCTCGACTCGGCCAAAGGTTACTCGCTGAGCGGCGCCGGGGCCGAAGAAGTATTCGGTACCGGCACTGCGCTGACCTCAAAGAAGACCACCATCTCGCAAACCGACGTGACTGACGCCACCAACGCCCAGAACGCTCTGGCGGTAATCGATAAGGCCATCGGCTCCATCGACAGCGTGCGTTCGGGCCTGGGTGCTACCCAGAACCGTCTGCAAACCACTGTAGACAACCTGCAGAACATCCAGAAGAACTCCACCGCTGCGCGCTCGACCGTTCAGGACGTGGACTTCGCCTCGGAAACTGCCGAGCTGACCAAGCAGCAGACCCTGCAACAGGCTTCCACTGCGATCCTGTCCCAGGCCAACCAGCTGCCTTCCTCGGTTCTGAAACTGCTCCAGTAATTCAGGCGCCTGAGTAAAGGGTGAAAGGGCGCGTTTACGTGCCCTTTTGCCGTTTTATACATGAGGAGTTCGGAGCATGGACATCAGTGTCAAGCTGAACCAGGTGTATCCTTCGGTCGTACCTGCGTCCTCTGTCATGGACAAGGAGGCCAAGACCCCTGCCAAAGTGCAGGAAGCCGCCGCGCCTGACGGTCAGCCGCACACGCGCGAAGACCTGGAAAAAGCTGTCGGTGATATTCGCGAATTCGTACAGTCCAGCCAGCGTCAGCTGGATTTTTCCATCGATGATTCGACGGGGCAGGTGGTGGTCAAGGTTATCGCCACCGACTCGGGCGAAGTCATCCGCCAGTTGCCTTCCGAGACAGCGCTCAAGTTGGCGCAAAGCCTCAGCGAAGCCGGCAGCCTGCTGTTTGAAGGCCGCGCGTAGGCTGGCATGATTTTTGTTGTTGGTGGCTCTTTCAAGGATTTAATCGCCAAGGATCCGGCAGCTACCGTTCAAGGAGAGCAATGATGGCAGGTACAACAGTCAGTGGGATTGGCTCGGGCATCGACACCCAGGCGATCGTGGATTCGCTGGTTGCCGCGCAAAAAGCGCCCAAGCAGTCGCAAATCAACACCCAGACGCTGAAGGCAACCACCACGTTGTCCTCGATCGGCAAGATTCAGGCTGCGCTGGATGCTTTCCGGGGCGCGCTGACCAACATGACCGATACCAACAGTTTCGGTGGGCTGAGTCTCAAGTCTTCTGATGAAAAGGTGGCCACCGTCACTATGGGCGCCGGCGCTGCCAATGGCTCTTTCTCGCTGATCGTGAGCAAGCTGGCTACAGCGTCGAAAGTCTCCACAAAGGTCTACTCAGGCGGAGCGGGTTCAGTTGTCAACCCAGGCACCACCGCCACTACTCTGACCATTACGCAAAATGGAAAAAATCACGACCTGAGCATTCCTCCTGGAGCAACGCTTCAGCAGGTAAGGGACAATCTCAACAGCCAGTTCGGTGTCGCAGGCCTGAGCGCCAACGTACTGACCGACGCCAACGGTTCGCGTCTGGTCATCACCTCGAACAAGATGGGCGAGGGGTCCGACATTACGCTGTCGGGCAATTCCGGTATCGATACCGGATACACCGTGATCGACGAACCCGCGGATGCCGAGTACACGCTCGATGGCATTGCCATGAAGTCCAAGACCAACGACATCACAGATGCCGTGAGCGGTCTGAACATCAAGTTGCAAGGCGTTTCTCCGAAAAACGCGAGCGGTGGCGATACGCCGACCATTTTGTCACTGACTACCAGTAGCACAGCGCTGAAGTCCGGTCTCAAGGGATTCATCGATACCTATAACGCCTTGCTTACGGTGGTAAACGCCGAGACCAAAGTCACCAAGAACGCAGACGGTAGCATGACGGCCGCTGCCTTGACGGGCGATGCATCGATGCGTGCCTTGATGGCGTCGATCAAGGAAGAGCTCAATGCCGTTGCCGGCAACGGGACGTTGAAGTCCCTTGCCGCCTTCGGCGTCACTTCCGCCCAAGACGGCGGTGCGTTGAGCCTGGATGACAAGAAGTGGGACAAGGCTGCCACCACCAACGCCGCTGACCTGACCAGCATTTTCAACGGCAAGGACGGCTTGTTGGCGCGCCTACAGAAGGTGACCGAGCCATTCGCCAAAGCCTCCACAGGCACACTGGCATTGCGCTCCCAAACGCTCAGTGAAAGCCTGAACAAGCTCAAGACCGAGCAGGACACGCTCGATGCGCGGATGGAAGCGTTGAAAAAGAGCCTGCAGGATAAGTACAACAACATGGATACGCTGGTGACCCAGCTACGGCAGCAGCAGAACTCCGTGCTTAGCACCCTCAACGCCCTCAATAAAAAGAGCGATGACTGAGTGACGTCAACCCGTTGCATGTGAGCCTTCTAGGAAACGGTTTTCATGCAGCGGGTTTTAAAGTTTTGCGCAACGGACCCGATAAAGAAGGTATCCACCTTTCAACGCTTCACGCAACGAGGTCGCACGATGAACCCCATGAGAGCCCTTCGTCAGTACCAGAAGGTCAATTCCCATGCCCAGATTTCCGAAGCCACGCCACACCGTCTGGTGCAGATGCTGATGGAAGGGGCGCTCGATCGCATGGCCCAGGCCAAGGGCGCGATGGCGCGCGGGGACATTGCCGAGAAAGGCCTCATGCTGGGCAAGGCAATCGACATCATCATCGGCCTGCGCGATGGGTTGTTGCCAGAAAAAAGCGAGAACCCTGAGTACGTCGAAAACCTCGATGCGCTCTACGTGTACATGACCAACCGCCTGATGCAGGCCAACGTTGATAACGACGCTCGCATCATTGATGAAGTCGCCCAGCTGATGATCACCGTGAAGAGCGGTTGGGACGGCATCGCCGATATCCAGCCGGCCGATTGACGGCAAGGAGTTTACCGTGACTGCACTGCAACGGCTCGACGACACCTGTGATGCGCTGCTCGGCGCTTTGGGCGAACGGGATTGGGATACCATCGCCAGGCTGGATGTGGCGTGTCGCACGTGTATTGACGAAGTGCTCGAAGCGCATGCCTACGATGAAGAGCTATTGCGCGTGAAGCTCGAAGGGGTGATGGAGGTCTACCGCAGCCTCATCGAGGTGACAACCGGCGAACGTCAGGCGATTGCCGATGAGATGATGCAGATCAACCAAGCGAAGAATGCTTCAAAGGTTTATCATTTGTTCAGTTAAGATGCCTGTAACTGAACGAAAGGCGCCATAAATTTGACTGTGCGACCCTTTTTGACTTAACTAGTGCCTGTTCTCGTATTCCAGACGTCCGAACACTGACCATTCAGTCGGAATGATGTCGAGCACGCCTTCGGGCGCCGATATGACTAGGGAAGTTGCTATTGCATGTGGCGTGAAACCAAGATTCTCCTGATCGATGACGACAGCACCCGCCGCCGCGATCTGGCGGTGGTGCTCAACTTCCTGGGCGAAGAAAACCTGTCCTGCGCCAGCCATGAGTGGCAGCAGGTGGTCGAGCCCCTGGCTTCAAGTCGCGAGGTGCTCTGCGTGCTCGTGGGCGCTGTCAGCACGCCGGGCACACTGCTCGGGCTCCTTAGGACAGTGCTTTCATGGGATGAGTTCCTTCCTGTTCTGTTTTTAGGTGATATTTCTTCAAGCGAGCTGCCTGAAGAGCTGCGCCGCCGCGTGCTGTCGAACCTGGAAATGCCGCCCAGCTACAGCCAACTGCTCGATTCGCTGCACCGCGCACAGGTTTACCGCGAGATGTACGACCAGGCGCGTGAGCGCGGTCGTCAGCGCGAGCCGAACCTGTTCCGCAGCCTGGTGGGCACCAGTCGCGCTATTCAGCACGTACGCCAGATGATGCAGCAGGTAGCCGACACCGATGCCAGTGTGTTGATCCTGGGTGAGTCGGGCACGGGCAAGGAGGTGGTGGCGCGCAACCTGCACTACCACTCCAAGCGCCGCGAAGCCCCGTTCGTGCCGGTCAACTGTGGCGCGATCCCGGCCGAGTTGCTGGAAAGCGAACTGTTTGGCCATGAAAAAGGCGCGTTCACCGGCGCCATCACCAGCCGCGCTGGCCGCTTCGAGCTGGCCAATGGCGGCACGCTGTTCCTCGATGAAATCGGCGACATGCCGCTGCCCATGCAGGTCAAATTGTTGCGCGTGCTGCAAGAGCGTACGTTCGAGCGCGTGGGCAGCAACAAGACCCAGAGCATCGATGTGCGCATCATTGCCGCGACCCACAAGAACCTCGAGCACATGATCGAGGCCGGCACTTTCCGCGAAGACCTGTATTACCGGCTTAACGTCTTCCCCATCGAGATGGCGCCACTGCGCGAGCGCGTCGAAGACATCCCGCTGCTGATGAACGAGCTGATCTCGCGCATGGAGCACGAAAAGCGCGGCTCCATTCGCTTCAACTCGGCGTCGATCATGTCCCTGTGCCGCCATGGCTGGCCGGGCAATGTGCGCGAGCTGGCCAACCTGGTCGAGCGCATGGCCATCATGCACCCCTACGGCGTGATCGGTGTATCGGAGCTGCCGAAGAAATTCCGCTACATCGATGACGAAGACGAGCAGATGGTCGATACCCTGCGTAACGACCTGGAAGAGCGCATCGCCATCAACGGGCACGCGCCCAACTTCAGCAACCCAGCCATGCTGCCGCCTGAAGGCCTGGACCTGAAGGACTACCTGGGCAGCCTGGAACAGGGTCTGATCCAGCAAGCCCTGGACGACGCCAACGGCATCGTTGCCCGCGCTGCCGAGCGCTTGCGTATTCGCCGCACCACGCTGGTCGAGAAAATGCGCAAGTATGGGATGAGCCGGCAGGGTGGTGAAGACCAGGCAGAGGAGTGATCGTCGTCGGTAGGCGGTAGATTCTTTGCCTGGAGTGCGAAGCCTCCGGCAAATGTTGTAAGCCCTTATCTCCGGCACGGGTATTGCTACGCACTGGCCACCACACCGTTTTTATGACGGTCAGCCACGCGAGAGAGCACGATGCCCCAGGCCGCCCATGTATCCCGAGCCCTTTCCCCCCAGGCGCATTCGCTGGTCGAGCAGGAAAGCCGCCAGGGTGTCGAGCAGGCGTTCGCTTTGTTCGACCAAGTCTCCAGCCAGCTTAGCCAGTCCTACAGCCTGCTCGAAGCCCGGGTCAGTGAGCTCAAGGGTGAGCTGGCGGTGGTCAGCGCCCAGCGCATCGAGGAGCTGAGCGAGAAAGAGCGTCTGGCCAACCGCTTGCAGCATTTGCTCGATTTGCTGCCCGGCGGTGTGATTGTCATCGACGGGCAGGGTAGCGTTCGCGAGGCCAACCCGGCCGCCTGTGAGCTGCTGGGCGAGCCATTGATCGGGCAGCTGTGGCGTGAAGTCATTGCCCGCAGTTTTGCCCCGCGCCTGGACGACGGCCATGAAGTGTCCCTGCGCGACGGCCGTCGCCTCTCCATCGCCACCCGCTCGCTCGATGCCGAGCCGGGGCAGTTGGTGCTGCTCAACGACTTGACGGAAACTCGTCGCCTGCAGGACCAACTGGCACGCCACGAGCGATTGTCCTCACTCGGGCGCATGGTCGCCTCGCTGGCGCATCAGATCCGCACGCCGCTCTCTGCCGCCATGCTCTACGCCAGCCACCTGGCCGACCCTGAACAGGCGTTGACCACCCAGACCCGGCAGCGCTTCGCTGGCAGCCTCAAGGAGCGACTGCACGAGCTGGAACAACAGGTCCGCGACATGCTGGTGTTCGCCCGTGGCGAGTTGCCCCTCACGGACCGGATTTCTCCTAAAGCCTTGTTCCAGGCGTTGCAGCAGGCCGCGCAGACGCATGTTCAGGGGCACGCGGTGCGCTGGCAGTGTGACAGTCGCCTGGGTGAGCTGCTGTGCAACCGCGACACGCTGGTGGGTGCACTGCTGAACCTGATTGAAAACGCCACCCAGGCCAGCCAGGGCGCTGCGCGGCTCAAGGTGCACCTATGGCGGCGCCAGCAGACCTTGCACCTGTGCATCAGTGACGCTGGCACTGGCATTGCACCTGATCTGCTCGCCCGTATTGGCGAGCCATTCCTGACGACCAAGTCGACCGGCACGGGGCTCGGGCTGGCGGTGGTCAAGGCGGTGGTCAAGGCCCACCACGGCAGCGTGCAGATGCGCTCGAAGGTAGGGCGCGGCACCTGCGTACGAGTAGAGTTGCCCTTGATCGACGGGTCGTTGGCGGAGAGCCGGTGATGAGTGTGAACGTATTGCTGGTCGAGGATGACCGGGTGCTGCGCGAGGCGCTGGCCGATACCCTCGACCTGGGTGGTTTCGCTTTCAAGGCGGTGGACAGCGCCGAGCAGGCCTTGAAAGTGGTGCATGAAGAACCCTTCAACCTGGTCATCAGTGACGTGAACATGCCTGGCATGGACGGCCATCAATTGCTGGCCCAGTTGCGCCGCCAGCAGCCGCACTTGCCGGTATTGCTGATGACCGCTCACGCGGCCGTGGAACGGGCGGTGGAGGCCATTCGCCAAGGCGCGGTGGATTATCTGGTCAAGCCCTTCGAGCCCAAGGCGCTGCTCAAGCTTGTGCAGCGGCATGCCGCCGGGCGTGTGACGGACGAGGAGGGCCCGGTTGCGTGCGAGCCCTCCAGCCGGCAGTTGCTGGAGCTGGCCGCACGCGTGGCGCGCAGCAATTCGACGGTGCTGATTTCTGGTGAGTCGGGTACGGGCAAGGAAGTGCTGGCGCGCTACATCCACCAGCAGTCGCCCCGTGCCAGCCAGCCGTTCGTTGCGATCAACTGTGCCGCCATACCGGACAACATGCTCGAAGCCACGCTGTTCGGCCACGAGAAGGGGGCCTTCACCGGGGCGATCGCTGCCCAGCCTGGCAAGTTCGAGCAGGCCAACGGTGGCACCTTGCTGCTGGACGAGATCTCTGAAATGCCATTGGCCTTGCAGGCCAAGTTGCTGCGGGTGCTGCAGGAGCGTGAGGTCGAGCGGGTAGGGGGGCGCAAGCCCATCGCGCTGGATATCCGCGTGGTGGCCACCACCAACCGGGACTTGGCGGGCGAGGTGGCTGCCGGTCGTTTTCGCGAGGACCTGTTCTACCGGCTGTCCGTGTTTCCGCTGGCCTGGCGACCCCTGCGCGAGCGGCCGGGCGACATCGTTCAATTGGCCGAGCGCTTGCTGGCACGTCACGTTGCCAAGATGCAGCATGCGCCGGTGCGCCTGTCCGCCGACGCGCAGGCCTGCCTGCAAGCCTGGACCTGGCCTGGCAACGTACGTGAGCTGGACAACGCATTGCAGCGCGCTCTGATTCTGCAGCAAGGCGGCGTGATCGAGGCGGCGGATTTTTGTCTTGATGGCGCCATTCCCTTGTCAGGTGGCACTGTGCCATTATCTGGGCAGCGTGAACAGTCCGTCGAGCAGGGCGACGACAAGCGACGTCACGAGTACCAGCAGATCATCGACACCTTGCGGGCCGAGCGGGGCCGGCGCAAGGAAGCGGCCGAGCGTCTGGGCATCAGCCCGCGCACGCTGCGCTATAAGCTTGCCCAGATGCGCGACGCCGGTTTCGACGTCGAAGCCAGCCTGTTTGGCGAGTGAGACGGTCCCGTTTTAGCCTGCGGACGTCCTCTCGAGCCTGTGCAATGCAGCCCGCTTTTAGCCAGTGCTCGCCAGGCGGGACTGATCTTCACGGTGCCTCGTAGCCTGATATCCGCGGTTTTTCCCCGATGCATCCACCCTTTTTCAAGGCTGGCACCTTTGTTGCTTTACGAAGGCTATCCGCCGCATGACTGTCAAAAATATGCGGCCGCCGGAGAGAGAAGCCCATGACCCAAGGTGTTGAATTCAATCGTCTGATGCTGGACATGCGCGCCATGCAGGCCGATGCCATGTCGCTGCCGAAAGTATCAGCCGCCCCTGAGCTGGCCCCAGGGCAAAGTACCTTTGCCGATATGCTGGGCCAGGCCATCGGCAAGGTGAATGACACCCAGCAGGCCTCTTCGCAGCTGGCGAACGCCTTCGAAATCGGCAAGACCGGGGTCGATCTCACCGACGTGATGATTGCTTCGCAGAAAGCCAGCGTTTCGATGCAGGCCTTGACCCAGGTACGCAACAAGCTCGTTCAGGCGTACCAGGACATCATGCAAATGCCGGTTTGAGGGCAGACGTAGACCATGGCTGAAGCAGTCGTCGACAACGCGCCCGCCAAGGGCGGCGCGCCAGCGCCCAAGGCCCCCCTGGTGCGCCTGGCGTTCCTGGAAAACATTGCGCAGATGCCCATGCTGCGTCAGATCGGCCTGATGGTCGGCCTGGCGGCCAGCGTGGCGATCGGCTTTGCCGTGGTGCTGTGGTCGCAGCAGCCGGACTACCGTCCGCTGTACCCGAGCCTGTCGGGCATGGACACCAAGCAGGTCATGGACACCCTGGCGGCGGCCGACATTGCCTACAACGTGGAACCCAATTCCGGGGCCCTGCTGGTCAAGGCTGACGATATCTCCCGCGCGCGCCTGAAGCTGGCGGCAGCGGGCGTGGCGCCTACCGACGGCAACGTCGGTTTCGAGCTGCTCGACAAGGAGCAGGGCCTGGGCACCAGTCAGTTCATGGAAGCCACGCGCTACCGTCGCAGCCTGGAAGGTGAACTGGCGCGCACCGTGTCGAGCCTGAACAACGTCAAGGGTGCCCGCGTGCACCTGGCCATTCCCAAAAGCTCGGTGTTCGTGCGCGACGAGCGTCGGCCCAGCGCGTCGGTATTGGTCGAGCTTTATCCAGGTCGTGCGCTTGAGCCTGGTCAGGTGATGGCCATCGTCAACCTGGTTGCCACCAGTGTGCCGGAGCTGGACAAGTCCCAGGTCACCGTGGTCGACCAGAAAGGCAACCTGCTGTCCGAACAGATCCAGGATTCTGCCCTGACCCAGGCCGGCAAGCAGTTCGACTACAGTCGCCGGATGGAAAGCATGCTGACCCAGCGCGTGCACAATATCCTGCAACCGGTGCTGGGCAACGACCGGTACAAGGCCGAAGTGTCCGCCGACCTGGACTTCAGTGCGGTCGAGTCCACCTCCGAGCAGTTCAACCCGGACCAACCGGCGCTGCGCAGTGAGCAGTCGGTCGACGAGCAGCGCGCCAGCAGCCAGGGCCCGCAAGGTGTGCCGGGCGCGCTGAGCAACCAGCCGCCGGGTGCTGCTTCGGCGCCACAGACCACGGGTGGCACCGCGGGTGCAGCAGGCGCCATTCAGCCTGGCCAGCCCTTGGTCGATGCCAATGGCCAGCAGATCATGGACCCGGCCACCGGCCAGCCGATGCTCGCGCCGTATCCGTCGGATAAACGCCAGCAGAGCACCAAGAACTTCGAGCTTGACCGCTCCATCAGCCACACCCGCCAGCAGCAGGGGCGCATGACACGCCTGTCCGTGGCGGTCGTGGTGGACGATCAGGTCAAGGTGGACGCCGCCACCGGGGAGACCACCCATGTGCCGTGGGCTGCCGAAGACCTCACGCGCTTCACCCGGCTGGTCCAGGACGCCGTTGGCTTCGATGCCAGCCGGGGCGACAGCGTGACCGTGATCAACGTGCCGTTTGCGCCAGACCGTGGCGAAGAGATTGCCGATATCGCGTTTTACCAGCAGCCCTGGTTCTGGGATATCTTCAAGCAAGTGCTGGGTGTGCTGTTCATCCTGGTGCTGGTGTTCGGTGTATTGCGTCCTGTGCTCAACAACCTGACAGGGGGTGGCAAGCAGCCTGCCCTGGAAAACGACATGGAGCTGGGCGGCATGATCGGTCTGGATGGCGAACTGGCCAACGACCGCGTCAGCCTGGGTGGCCCGACAAGCATTCTGCTGCCTAGCCCGACCGAGGGTTACGAGGCACAGCTCAACGCAATCAAAGGCCTTGTGGCCGAAGACCCGGGCCGTGTGGCCCAGGTCGTGAAAGACTGGATCAACGCCGATGAGTGATAACCGAGCCGTTACCGCCAAGCTGAGCCGCGTCGACAAGGCAGCCATCCTGCTGCTCTCGCTGGGTGAAACCGATGCCGCGCAGGTACTGCGCCACATGGGGCCCAAGGAAGTGCAGCGCGTGGGCGTGGCCATGGCGCAGATGGGCAACGTGCACCGTGACCAGGTCGAACAGGTGATGAGCGAGTTCGTCGAGGTGGTTGGCGATCAGACCAGCCTGGGCGTGGGCTCCGATGCGTACATTCGCAAGATGCTCAACCAGGCACTGGGCGAGGACAAGGCCAACGGCTTGGTCGACCGCATCCTGCTCGGTGGCAACACCAGTGGCCTGGACAGCCTCAAGTGGATGGAACCACGCGCCGTGGCCGACGTGATCCGCTACGAGCACCCGCAGATCCAGGCCATTGTCGTGGCTTACCTGGACCCTGATCAGGCCGGTGAGGTGCTGAGCAACTTCGACCACAAGGTTCGGCTGGACATCGTATTGCGCGTCTCATCGCTCAATACCGTGCAACCTGCTGCCCTCAAGGAGCTGAACCAGATTCTGGAGAAGCAGTTCTCCGGCAATTCCAACGCCGCGCGCACCACCCTGGGTGGCATCAAGCGTGCCGCTGACATCATGAACTTCCTCGACAGCTCGGTGGAAGGCGCCCTGATGGATTCGATCCGTGAAATCGACAGCGACCTGTCCGAGCAGATCGAAGACCTGATGTTCGTCTTCAACAACCTGGCCGATGTGGATGACCGGGGTATCCAGGCGTTGCTGCGCGAAGTGTCCTCCGACGTGCTGGTGGTGTCGCTCAAGGGCGCGGACGAGCGGGTCAAGGACAAGGTTTTCAAGAACATGTCCAAGCGGGCCTCGGAACTGCTGCGCGACGACCTCGAGGCCAAGGGCCCGGTCCGTGTCAGCGATGTCGAGACGGCCCAGAAGGAAATCCTCACCATCGCCCGTCGCATGGCCGAAGCCGGCGAAATCGTGCTCGGTGGCAAAGGTGCCGAGGAAATGATCTAAGCGGCGAGCCGCCAATGGGTCCGCGCAAGGCGATTGCGTCGCGCACGCAATCTGCCTTAGCGTGCAGTCTTCGACAGGCGGCATGGCGCCTGGCACCCTGACAGACAGGTTTTTGAATGTCGACCAAAGAACACCACCCCAGTGACCTGATCCGGGCCCGCGACCTTGAGGGCGTGGATGTCTGGACATTGCCCAGCTTCGACCCCCAGCCCGCGCCCGAGCCTGAGCCCGAACCGGTCGAGGTGGAGGAAGAAGTCGAGGAAGTGCCACTGGAGGAAGTCCATCCGCTGACCCTCGAAGAGCTGGAAGCCATTCGCCAGGAAGCCTATAACGAAGGCTTCGCCACAGGTGAGCGTGATGGTTTTCACAGCACCCAGCTCAAAGTGCGCCAAGAGGCCGACGAGGCCCTGAAGGCCAAGCTGGCCAGCCTGGAAAAGCTGATGACCCATTTGATGGAGCCTATCGCCGAGCAGGACACCCAGATCGAGAGAACCCTGGTGCACCTGGTGTCGCACATGGCGCGCCAGGTGATCGGCCGGGAACTCACGAGCGATTCCAGCCAGATCACCCAGGTGCTGCGCGAAGCCCTCAAGCGCCTGCCCATGGGTGCCGACAACATCCGTATCCACTTGAACCCGCAGGATTTCGAACTGGCCAAGGCCTTGCGCGAGCGCCACGAAGAACAATGGCGCCTGCTCGAAGACAGCACCCTGCTTCCCGGTGGCTGCCGTATCGAGACCGCCCATAGCCGTATCGATGCGACCATGGAAACCCGCATCGAGAAGACCGTCGCGCAGTTGTTCGACCAGATGCATGATCATGCGCTGCACCCGGCAGCGCCGGATGTGAGTGTTGACCTGGACGCGCCGGTGGAGAACCCCGATGCGCCTTGACCGTACCAGCTTCGCCAAGCGCCTGGGCAGCTATGCCGAGGCCATTGAGGTGCCGGCGCAACCGGTGGTCGAGGGGCGACTGCTGCGCATGGTGGGCCTGACCCTGGAAGCCGAGGGGCTCAGGGCGGCTGTGGGTAGCCGCTGCCTGGTGGTCAACGACGACAGCTACCACCCGGTGCAGGTCGAGGCGGAGGTGATGGGGTTCTCCGGGTCGAAGGTGTTCCTCATGCCGGTTGGCAGCATTGTCGGCATCGCCCCCGGTGCCCGCGTGGTGCCGCTCGACGACGGTGGTCGGCTGCCCATGGGCATGAGCATGCTGGGGCGGGTGCTGGACGGCGCGGGCCGCGCACTGGACGGCAAGGGCGGCATGAAGGCCGAGGACTGGGTGCCGATGGACGGGCCGGTGATCAACCCGCTCAACCGCGACCCGATCAGCAAGCCGCTGGACGTGGGCATTCGCAGTATCAACGGCCTGCTCACCGTCGGACGCGGCCAGCGCCTGGGCCTGTTCGCCGGTACCGGTGTGGGCAAGTCGGTGCTGCTAGGCATGATGACCCGCTTCACCGAAGCCGAAATCATCGTGGTCGGCCTGATTGGCGAACGTGGCCGCGAAGTGAAGGAATTCATCGAGCACATTCTCGGCGAGGAGGGGCTCAAGCGTTCTGTGGTGGTGGCTTCACCCGCGGACGATGCGCCCCTGATGCGCTTGCGGGCGGCCATGTACTGCACCCGTATTGCCGAGTACTTTCGCGACAAGGGCAAGAACGTGCTGCTGTTGATGGATTCGCTGACCCGCTTTGCCCAGGCGCAGCGGGAAATTGCCCTGGCCATCGGTGAGCCGCCCGCCACGCGCGGCTATCCGCCTTCGGTGTTCGCCAAGCTGCCCAAGCTGGTGGAGCGAGCTGGCAATGGTGAGCCGGGTGGCGGCTCGATCACGGCGTTTTATACGGTACTGTCCGAGGGGGACGATCAGCAGGACCCGATCGCCGACTCGGCGCGGGGGGTGCTGGACGGCCACTTCGTGCTATCGCGACGGCTGGCCGAGGAGGGCCATTACCCGGCAATCGATATCGAAGCGTCCATCAGCCGGGTGATGCCTCAAGTGGTCGATGCCGACCACCTTCGCCAGGCGCAGAAATTCAAGCAGCTCTGGTCTCGGCTGTCCCAGAGCCGCGACCTGATCAGCGTGGGTGCCTACGTGGCGGGCGGGGACCCCGAGACCGACCTTGCCATCGCGCTGCAGGCCAGGCTGGTGGAATTTCTGCGTCAAGGGCTGCGTGAAAACGTGAGCATGGCGCAAAGCCGCGACCAACTGGGGGCGATCTTCACGCCCCCGGCGGGCTGATAGGCCATGGCACTGCCCGGACGTGCGGCGCGCCTGGCTCCCGTGGTGGACATGGCCGAGGAAGCCGAGCGCAAGGCGGCCCAGCGTCTGGGCCATTTCCAGCAGCAGGTGGTCACGGCCCAGGCCAAGCTGACGGAACTGGAGCGCTTTCGCGAGGATTATCAACAGCAGTGGCTCAACCGGGGTGGCCAGGGTGTTGACGGGAACTGGCTGGTCAACTACCAGCGCTTTCTCGGCCAGCTGGAAACGGCCATGACCCAACAGCGCCAGAGCCTCACCTGGCACCAGAACAATCTCGCCAACGCCCGCGACACCTGGCAGCAGGCGTATGCGCGGGTAGAGGGCCTGCGCAAGCTGGTGCAGCGCTATATGGACGAGGCTCGGCGCGCCGAGGACAAGCGCGAGCAGCGCCTGCTCGACGAATTGTCCCAGCGGCTGCCGCGCCAGGGGCCGTTGTAGCGGGTAAGCCTTTGGGCCGCTGTGCGGCCCATCGCGGCACTAGGCCGCTCTTACAAGGCCCTGTGAACCTACTGACCCAGGCGCTACGCGGTCAGGGTAGGAGCGGCCTAGCGCCGCGATGGGCCGCACAGCGGCCCCAGCGATCTATGCTGAGCGCCTAAGATCCGCGGGGGCTAAGTACCCAACACGGCCCTGCGCCATGCCTGTCAATCTACACTACTTCCCTCACCCGCTTGCCCCCTCGCGCCATGACTGCTACACCTTCATGGAGCCGCATCCGCCATCATCGAAGGAATCGCTAGCATGGCAGTGGAAACCGATGTCTCGCAGGACGGTAAAAAGCTGACGATCACGATCAAGGGACGTTTCGATTTCGGCAAGCACCAGGCCTTTCGCGAGGCCTACGAACGCCAGCCAAGCCGCCCTGACGCGGTCATCGTCGACTTGCAGGAGGTGACCTACCTCGACAGCTCGGCATTGGGCATGCTCCTGCTGTTGCGCGATCATGTCGGCGGGGACGCGGCGGATGTGCGGGTCGTCCATGCCAATTGCGATGTACGCAAGATCCTCGCCATCTCCAATTTCGACAAGCTCTTCGACATCAGTTGAGCGCGCCGATGGCTGATGAGCTTGGGTTGACCGTGCTGGTGGCTGAAGATGGCGCGGCCGATCGTCTGCTGTTGGCACAGATCGTCAGGCGCCAAGGGCATCAAGTGTTCACGGTGGAAAATGGCCAGCAAGCCGTGGACGTGTTCAAGGCACAACGCCCACAGCTGGTGCTGCTCGATGCGCTGATGCCGGTCATGGACGGCTTCGAGGCGGCGCGGCAGATCAAGGCCTTGGCTGGCGAAGCCCTGGTGCCCATCATTTTTCTCACGGCACTCAACGAAGAGCAGGCCCTGGTGCGGTGCTTGGAAGCCGGTGGTGATGATTTTCTGCCCAAGCCCTACAGCGCAGTCATTCTGGCAGCCAAGATTCGGGCCATGGACCGGCTGAGGCGGCTTCAGGCCACAGTGCTGGACCAGCGCGACCAGATAGCACGGCACCACCACCACTTGCTCAATGAACAGCGGGTGGCCAAAGCCGTGTTCGACAAGGTTGCCCATTCCGGCTGTCTGGATGCACCGAACATCCGCTTTTTACAATCGCCGTACGCGCTGTTCAACGGCGACCTGATGCTGGCCGCGCTCACGCCGTCCGGGGACATGCGCGTGCTGCTGGGGGATTTCACCGGGCACGGGCTGCCGGCTGCCGTGGGAGCCATGCCATTGGCTGAAGTGTTCTACGGCATGACGGCCAAGGGTTATGGCATGGCGCAAGTTTTGCGAGAGATGAATGCCAAGCTCAAGCGCATCCTGCCTGGCGACATGTTCTGCTGCGCACTGCTGGTCAACCTGAGCATGCAGCGCGGCGCAGTGGAGGTGTGGAATGGTGGCATGCCCGATGGCTTCGTGCTGGCTGCTGAGGGCCAGGTGTTGTCTGCGTTGAGTTCCCGGCACTTGCCGCTGGGGGTTCTGAGTGCCGAGCAATTCGACGACCAGACCGAAGTCTGGCCGCTGGCGCCGGGCGAGCGCCTGCTGTTGATGTCCGATGGGGTGCTGGAAACCGCCGACGATCAGGAGCGTTTGTTCGGGGAGCAACGCCTGCGGGCAGTACTGGCAGACAATCGCGATCCCGCGCTGTTGTTCGACGAGCTGCTCGACGCGCTGCAACGCTTCGGTGGGCCGGCGCGTGACGATGTCAGCTTGTGTGAGATACGCATGCTGGGTGCGCAGTTGCCGCAGCCCATGCCGGTGTTGCCTCCGGACCTGGGCCGCTGTAGCGCCATGGACTGGTCGCTCAGTTTCGATGTGAGGGGCGAAAGTCTGCGCCGTTTCAACCCGGTGCCCTACCTGGTGCAGTTGTTGCAGGAAATACACGACCTGCGTTCATCGGCCGGCACCCTCTACAGTGTGCTGAGCGAACTGTATTCCAATGCGCTTGAACATGGCGTGCTGGGGCTGGACGCTCGGCTCAAATGCGACGCGCCAGGCTTTGCCGATTACTATCAGGAGCGAGCCAGGCGCTTGCAGGTGATCGAGGAAGGTTACGTGCGCATCGATCTTGCAGTTGAACCGCTTGCCGCTGGTGGGCGTCTGAAAGTGGAGGTCAGGGACAGCGGCGATGGGTTCGACGTGCAGCAGGTGCTTGCGCAGCCGTTGCCAGAGCGAGGCCTCAGTGGCCGAGGACTGGCATTGGTCAGGCGCCTCTCTACGGTGGCGCGCTGGACAGAGGGCGGGCGCTGTGCGCACGTTGAGTTCATCTGGTGAGTCCGCGTCGGGCTCTGCCATAATCTGACTTGATCAAGGAGCGAACAAGTGGCTGACATGCATATCGACCACAAGGTACTCAGTGACCTGCGTGAAATCATGGAAGACGGCTATCTGCAGCTAGTGCAGACCTTCCTGGACGATTCTGAAAGGCGCCTTGGCCAACTTCACGCTGCCCGCAGCGCAGTTGAACTCGGCGCCGCCGCCCACAGTTTCAAAGGTAGCAGCAGCAACATGGGTGCCGTTGCGTTGGCAACCCTTTGCCAGGAACTCGAGGACAAGGCCCGCCATCCTCCGCTGCTGGGGATCGAAGACCTCATCAGCCGTATTGATGTGGAGTTTGCCGAAGTACAGCGCTTCTACCGGGCCGAACATCGTCGTATATCGGCCGGTTAGCCCATGCGCTTACCGCCTCTGTATTAGTTGGCGCGAGTTTTGCTGAGTAATACCCGTGATTATTTTGTTTATGGCGCGGAGACTGCTCAATGCCTGTTGCATCCAACCCTTTGCTGCAAGCCAACATCAAGGCCGACGCATCCCGCTCTGCTAGCGCCACAGCCGGCAAACCCCAGCAGACACTGGGCGAGCAGGGCGATGGCTTCGGTCAGGTGATGGCCAAGCAGGGGCGTGACAAGGTTGCCGGTGCTGCAGACAAGCCTGCTGCGAGCAAGGCCGCTGACAAGGCTGAGGGGACCTCAAGCGGCAAAAGCAAGCCCGTTGACAAGCGCGCCGTTGCCGATGACGGCAATGGCTCGCCAACCGAGCAAGCTAGCCAGGCCGATACCGGCATGCGCGATGCCAGCCTGGTTGCCGGGCAGGTCACTGACGCGCAGCCTGGCGCCCAGTTGATCCAGGCCCAGGCCGAGGCAGTAGCGCCTGTCTTGCAGGCTGCCAATGACCAGCCGCCTTCCGAAAAAGCGCCTGACTTCGACCCTGCTGCCGATGCCCTGGCGAACCTGCCTACCCTGCGCCTGGCGCTGGAGCACAGTGCCCAGGCCAAGGGGGCCACCTCGGCCCATGCCGTAGACCCTGGCCAGCAGCAGGCTCAAGCTGCATCCGTCAATACCTTGGCGCAGGCGGGTCAGGTGGCCGAGGAAGCCTCCACCGACACCGGTGAAAAGGCCTTCGGCGCATTGCTCGAAGAAGGGTTGAAAGACACCAAGGGCGCCAGCAGCGATACCCGTATCGATGACTTCGCCAGCCGCCTGGCCAACCTCACCCAGGCCGCAACGGCCAAGACGGCCAACGCGGTGCCGGTGAACCCCAACCCGTTGCAGCAGCCGTTGTCGATGAACCAGAACGCGTGGACCGAGGGGCTGGTGAACCGGGTCATGTACCTGTCCAGCCAGAACCTCAAGTCGGCCGATATACAGCTCGAGCCTGCCGAGCTGGGGCGCTTGAACATCCGCGTCAACGTCGCCGCCGACCAGGCCACCCAGGTGACCTTCATCAGCGGCCACGTCGGTGTGCGCGATACGCTGGACAGCCAGGTGCACCGGCTGCGCGAACTCTTTGCCCAGCAGGGCCTGGCCCAGCCGGATGTCAATGTGGCCGACCAGTCGCGTGGTCAGCAGCAACACGGGCAGGCGGCGCAGGGGCAGGGGGGTAGTAGCCTGTCCGGCGTTGCTGCGCGGGCGGGTGAGGGTTCGGTCGACGCTGCCGAGCGGGAACGGCCTGCGGAGCAGCAGGTGGTGATCGGGGACAGCGCTGTGGATTATTACGCCTGAGGCGCATGTAGGGGCAGGGGCTACTAAACGGCCCCTCTGTTTTGTTCGTACGGCACTGCTGTAAGTCCCGGCATGCCTTGACGCACGCGTATTTGGCATAACACTTGCTCACCCCAAGCCATCTTCCCAGTTACTCCCGATGGACGACGGAATATTGGCATGGCGAATACCGAAGCAGTCAAAGACCCTGCCCCAAAAGGCAAACTCAAACTGATCCTCCTGGCCGTGGGTGGCCTGCTGGTGGCCGTGGGCATTTCCGTGGGCGCCACGTGGTTCATCATGCACAAGAGCGAGCCCGCCCCTGCTGAACAGGAAGGCGCCAGCACCACCAAGCCAGCGGCCATCTACGAAGCGCTTACGCCCGCGTTCGTGGTGAACTTCAACCAGAATGGTCGCCAGCGCTACATGCAGGTCAGCATCACCTTGCAGGGGCGCAATCAGGCTGACCTCGATGCCCTTAAAGTGCACATGCCGGTCATACGTAACAACCTGGTGATGATGTTCTCCGGGGTCGGCTTCGAGACCCTGGCCAGCAGCTCGGTCGGCCAGGAAATGCTGCGCCAGAAAGCGACCGTCGTGGTGCAGGAAGTTGCCCAGAAAGAAGTCGGCAAGCCTGTGATTGACCAGTTGCTGTTCACCAATTTCGTATTGCAGTAGGAGCACGCAATGGCCGTACAGGACCTGCTGTCCCAGGATGAGATCGATGCCCTGCTGCATGGCGTCGACGATGGCCTGGTGCAGACTGAAAGTGTATCCGAGCCCGGCAGTATCAAAAGCTATGACCTGACCAGTCAGGACCGTATTGTCCGGGGCCGCATGCCGACCTTGGAGATGATCAACGAGCGATTTGCCCGTTACACCCGCATCAGCATGTTCAACTTGCTGCGCCGCTCGGCCGATGTGGCCGTGGGCGGCGTGCAGGTGATGAAGTTCGGTGAGTACGTGCATTCGCTGTACGTGCCCACCAGCCTCAACCTGGTCAAGATCAAGCCGCTGCGCGGCACCTCGCTGTTCATCCTCGACGCCAAGCTGGTGTTCAAGCTGGTGGACAACTTTTTCGGCGGGGACGGCCGGCACGCCAAGATCGAAGGCCGCGAGTTCACCCCGACCGAGTTGCGCGTAGTGCGCATGGTGCTGGATCAGTGCTTCATCGACCTGAAGGAAGCCTGGCAGGCGATTATGGAGGTGAACTTCGAGTACATGAACTCCGAGGTCAACCCGGCCATGGCCAACATCGTCGGCCCCAGCGAGGCGGTGGTGGTGTCCACGTTCCATATCGAGCTCGACGGCGGCGGGGGCGACCTGCACGTGACCATGCCGTACTCGATGATCGAGCCGGTACGTGAAATGCTCGACGCCGGCTTCCAGTCCGACCTGGACGACCAGGACGAACGCTGGGTCAAGGCGCTGCGTGAGGACGTGCTTGATGTTGCCGTGCCGGTAACGGCCACGGTAGCCAGGCGTCAGCTCAAACTGCGGGATATCCTGCACATGCAGCCCGGGGACGTCATCCCGGTCGAGCTGCCCGAGCACCTTGTGCTGCGCGCCAACGGCGTGCCGGCATTCAAGGCGCGCCTGGGCTCGCACAAGGGCAACCTGGCGCTGCAGATCATCGACCCGGTCGAACGCCGCTGATGGCGGCCGCTCCCAACGAATTGAATGCCTGTCGAGGAAATCATGGCTAACGAAAACGAGATCACCTCTCCAGAGGACCAGGCGCTCGCCGATGAGTGGGCTGCTGCGCTGGAAGAAACCGGTGCGGCCGGCCAGGCCGACATCGATGCGCTGCTGGGCGATACCAGCCAGAATCAGGGGCCCGGTCGCTTGCCGATGGAAGAGTTCGCCAGCTCGCCCAAGCCCAATGCCAATGTCAGCCTCGAAGGCCCGAACCTGGATGTGATTCTCGACATCCCGGTGAGCATCTCGATGGAAGTGGGCAGCACCGAAATCAACATCCGCAACCTGCTGCAGCTCAACCAGGGTTCGGTGATCGAGCTGGACCGCCTGGCAGGCGAGCCCCTGGATGTGCTGGTCAATGGCACGCTGATCGCCCATGGCGAAGTGGTGGTGGTCAACGAGAAGTTCGGCATCCGCCTGACGGACGTGATCAGCCCCAGCGAACGCATCAAGAAGCTGCGTTGATGAAGGCCAGGGTGCGCGTCATCGCAGCGGCGGCCGCGGCACTGGCCAGCCAGGTATGCCTGGCCGCCGCCACGCCTGCCGCGACACCGGCCAACCCGCCAGGAAGCCTGGGCGGGCAACTGGCCCAGATGGTCTTCGGCCTGCTGCTGGTGGTCGGGCTGATCTTCCTGCTCGCCTGGCTGCTGCGCCGGATGCAAGGCTCGGCGGTCAAGGGCAGTCAGGTGATCGACATCATCGGCAGCCGCGCTATCGGGCCGCGTGATCGGCTGCTATTGGTGCAGGTGGGCAAGGAACAGATCCTCATTGGTCATACACCCGGCAGCATCGAAGCGTTGCACGTGCTGGCCGAGCCTGTGGATGTACCTCAGGGGGCTCGCCAGGCGACGCCTGAGTTCGCCCAGCGGCTAATGGAACTGATGGGCAAGGACCCTAAGGACAAGACCCGATGAGCGCAGCGCTGCGACTGTTGTTCACCCTGGCGCTGCTGTTGGCGGCGCCGTTGGCACTGGCTGCCGACCCGCTGTCGATTCCAGCCATCACCCTGTCCAACGGTACCGATGGGCAGCAGGAGTATTCGGTCAGCCTGCAGATCCTGTTGATCATGACGGCGCTGAGCTTCATTCCAGCGTTCGTCATCCTGATGACCAGCTTCACCCGGATCATCATCGTCTTTTCCATCCTGCGCCAGGCGCTGGGGCTGCAGCAGACGCCGTCGAACCAGATTCTGACCGGCATGGCGCTGTTCCTGACCCTGTTCATCATGGCGCCGGTGTTCGACCGCATCAACCAGACGGCCTTGCAGCCTTACCTGAACGAGCAGTTGACCGCCCAGCAGGCCATCGACCGTGCGCAGGGCCCGCTCAAGGACTTCATGCTGGCTCAGACCCGGCAGAGCGATCTGGACCTGTTCATGCGCCTGTCCAAGCGCACCGACATCGCCAGCCCCGACCAGGTGCCGCTGAGTATCCTGGTGCCGTCCTTCGTCACCTCGGAGCTCAAGACGGCCTTTCAGATCGGCTTCATGATCTTCATTCCGTTTCTGATCATCGACATGGTGGTGGCCAGCGTGCTCATGGCCATGGGCATGATGATGCTGTCGCCGCTGATCATCTCGTTGCCGTTCAAGATCATGCTGTTCGTGCTGGTCGATGGCTGGGCCTTGATCATGGGCACGCTGGCCAGCAGTTTCGGTGGTGTGTGACTTTGCCTGGGAGGGCCGTGCATGACGCCTGAAGTAGCCGTCGACCTGTTCCGCGACGCCCTGTGGCTGACCACGCTGATGGTCGCCGTGCTGGTGGTCCCCAGCCTGCTGGTGGGCCTGATCGTGGCCATGTTCCAGGCCGCCACCCAGATCAACGAGCAGACCCTGAGCTTTCTGCCGCGCCTGCTGGTGATGCTGATCACGCTGATCGTGGCCGGGCCGTGGCTGGTACAGAAGTTCATAGAGTACATCACTACCCTGTACACCAACATCCCCCAGCTCATCGGTTGATGCGCCGATGCTTGAGCTGACCGACACGCAAATCGGCACCTGGGTGGCCACCTTCATCCTGCCGCTGTTCAGGGTGACGGCGGTGCTGATGACCATGCCCATCTTCGGCACGCGCATGTTGCCGGCGCGGGTGCGCCTGTACGTTGCCGTGGCGATCACCGTGGTCATTGTGCCGGCGCTCCCGCCACTGCCGCCGTTCGATCCGTTGAGCCTCAAAGGGGCGCTGCTGTGTGCCGAGCAGATCATCGTCGGCACTATGTTCGGTCTGGCGTTGCAGTTGCTGTTCCAGGCCTTCGTGATCGCCGGGCAGATCGTGGCGGTACAGATGGGGATGGCATTCGCCTCGATGGTCGACCCTGGCAACGGGGTCAACGTCACGGTGATCAGTCAGTTCATGACCATGCTGGTGAGCGTGCTGTTTCTGCTGATGAACGGCCATCTGGTGGTGTTCGAAGTGTTGACCGAGAGCTTTACCACGCTCCCGGTGGGCAATGCCCTGGTGGTCACTCATTTTTGGGAGTTGGTGGGGCGCATGGCGTGGGTGTTCGGCGCCGGGCTGATATTGATCCTGCCGGTGATCGCAGCCTTGTTGGTCGTCAATATTGCCTTTGGCGTGATGACCCGTGCAGCGCCGCAGTTGAATATTTTTTCCATTGGTTTCCCGCTGACCTTGGTCATGGGCATGCTCATTTTCTGGATCGGCCTTGCCGATGTGTTGTCCCATTACCAGGCGTTGGCCAGCGAAACGCTGCTGTGGCTACGCGATTTGGCGAGGGCCGGTTGAATGGCGGAAAGCGAAAGCGGTCAGGACAAGACAGAGGAACCCACCGAGAAGCGCAAGCGCGATGCGCGGGAAAAAGGGGAGATCGCGCGCTCCAAGGAGCTGAACACTGTGTCGGTAACCCTGGCCGGTGCCGGTGGCGTCCTAGCCTTCGGCGGGTATCTGGCCGAGACCCTGCTGGAAATGATGCGCATGAACTTCAGCCTGACCCGCGAGATCATCGTCGATGAGCGGTCCATGGGGGCGTTCTTGCTCACCTCCGGTAAAATGGCCATCTGGGCCGTACAGCCGATTCTGATCCTTCTTTTCGTGATGTCTTTCGTTGCGCCGATCGTACTGGGCGGTTTCGTCTTCTCCGGCAGCTTGCTGCAACCTAAATTCAGCCGAATGAACCCGCTTTCTGGCATCAAGCGCATGTTCTCGATGCATGCCCTGACCGAGTTGCTCAAGGCGCTGGCCAAGTTCTTCGTGATCCTGGTGGTGGCCGTGGCGGTGCTCGCCAGCGACCGTCAAGCCCTGCTGTCAATCGCCAACGAACCGCTGGAGCAGGCGATCATCCACAGCTTGCAAGTGGTGGGGTGGAGCGCCCTGTGGATGTCGGCCGGGCTGTTGCTGATCGCCGCCGCCGACGCCCCGTTCCAGCTGTGGCAAACGCACAAGAAAATGAAGATGACCAAGCAGGAAGTGCGCGACGAGTACAAGGACAGCGAGGGCAAGCCCGAGGTCAAGCAGCGTATCCGGCAGTTGCAACGCGAGGTGTCGCAGCGGCGAATGATGGCGGCTGTGCCCCAGGCCGATGTGATCATCACCAACCCGACCCACTACGCCGTCGCCCTGCAGTACGATCCGGAGAACGGGAATTCGGCCCCCTTGCTGCTGGCCAAGGGCAGCGACTTCATGGCCTTGAAGATTCGCGAGATTGGCGCTGAGCACAACATCCAGATTCTTGAATCCGCCGCCCTGGCTCGGGCAATTTACTACTCCACCGAGGTGGAGCATGAAATTCCTGCCGGGCTGTACCTGGCGGTGGCCCAGGTGTTGGCGTACGTCTTTCAGATACGTCAGTACCACGCAGGGAAGGGCAAGCGGCCAGATCCGCTGAAGCCTGACTTGCCAATTCCACCCGATCTGCGCCGTGACAGCTGACATTGCGTAGCATGGTGAGTCCTTTTGCTGATACGCCTGCAAAAGGGGCGATACAAGCAATATAAATCCCCCACCAGACAAAGTTGGAAAGCTTCTTGCAATGGCAGCGCCAGTCGCCTGACAGGCGTCAAAGTTTTGCAAGAAGAGGACTCGCGGTGGATCGCACTCAGTTAATCAGCAACGCTCGCCATAACCTGGCCGGTCTCGGACGGGGCAACCTCGGCGTGCCGCTGTTGCTGCTGGTGATGCTGGCAATGATGATGTTGCCAATACCACCGTTCCTGCTCGACGTTTTCTTCACCTTCAACATCGCCTTGTCCATCGTGGTGCTGCTGGTCAGCGTGTACGCCTTGCGCCCGTTGGACTTTGCCGCATTCCCCACCATCCTGCTGGTGGCGACCTTGCTGCGACTGGCGCTGAACGTGGCGTCCACCCGCGTGGTCATGCTGCATGGCCAGGAAGGCCACGGCGCCGCGGGCATGGTGATCCAGGCCTTCGGCGATGTGGTCATCGGTGGCAACTACGTGGTCGGTGCGGTGGTCTTCGCCATCCTCATGATCATTAACTTCGTGGTGGTGACCAAGGGTGCGGGGCGTATCTCCGAGGTCAGCGCACGCTTCACCCTCGATGCAATGCCGGGCAAGCAGATGGCCATCGACGCCGACCTGAACGCCGGCCTGATCGACCAGGCGCAAGCCAAGGCGCGCCGCAGCGAAGTCGCCCAGGAGGCTGAGTTCTACGGTTCGATGGACGGTGCCAGCAAGTTCGTGCGCGGTGACGCCATCGCTGGCCTGCTGATCCTGTTCATCAACCTGATCGGTGGCATGCTGATCGGTATGTTGCAGCATGGCATGAGCTTCGGCGACGCCGGCAAGGTGTATGCCCTGTTGACCATTGGTGACGGTCTGGTGGCGCAGCTGCCCTCGCTGCTGCTCTCCACCGCCGCAGCCATCATGGTCACCCGTGCCTCGGGCTCGGAGGACATGGGCAAGCTGATCAACCGTCAGATGTTCGACTCGCCCCGGGCCCTGGCCGTGTCCGGCGCCATCATGATCGTCATGGGGCTGGTGCCGGGCATGCCGCACCTGGCGTTCCTGAGCCTGGGCCTGATGGCGGGCGGCGGCGCCTACCTGGTATGGAAGAAACAGCAAAAGACCAAGGTACAGGCCCAGCAGGAAGCGCAGCGCCAGCAAGAGCTGCTGCCGTCCCCGCAGCGGGCGGCCGAAACCAAGGAGCTGGGCTGGGACGATGTCACCCCGATCGACATGATCGGCCTGGAGGTCGGTTATCGCTTGATCCCATTGGTCGATCGCAACCAGGGCGGGCAGCTACTGGCGCGGATCAAGGGCGTGCGCAAGAAGCTGTCCCAGGACTTGGGCTTTCTCATGCCCACCGTGCACATCCGCGACAATCTTGACCTGCAGCCCAGTGCCTATCGCCTGACGTTGATGGGGGTAATCCTGGCTGAAGCAGAGATCTACCCGGACCGCGAGCTCGCCATCAACCCTGGGCAGGTGTTCGGCAGCCTCAACGGCATCGCGGCCCGCGACCCGGCCTTTGGCCTGGAGGCGGTGTGGATCGACGTCGGTCAGCGCTCGCAGGCTCAGTCGCTGGGCTATACCGTCGTGGACGCCAGTACGGTAGTGGCCACTCACCTCAACCAGATCCTGCAGAAGCATTGCCACGAGCTGATCGGTCACGAAGAAGTGCAGCAACTGTTGCAAGTCTTGTCCAAGGCGTCGCCCAAGCTGGCAGAAGAGTTGGTGCCGGGTGTCATTTCGCTGTCAGGCCTTCTCAAAGTCCTACAGGCTTTGTTGTCAGAACAGGTGCCAGTGCGCGATATTCGTAGCATTGCCGAATCCATCGCCAACAACGCGGCAAAGAGTCAAGATACCGCCGCTCTGGTCGCGGCGGTGCGCGTCGGATTGTGTCGCGCCATCGTGCAAAGCATTGTTGGCGTTGAGTCCGAGCTGCCTGTGATTACCTTGGAGCCCAGGTTGGAACAGATCTTGCTAAATAGTCTGCAGAGGGCCGGGCAAGGTCAGGAAGACGGAGTGCTTCTTGAACCAAGCATGGCCGAAAAGCTGCAGCGTTCACTGATCGAAGCCGCACAGCGCCAGGAGATGCAAGGCCAGCCGGCCATCCTCCTGGTGGCCGGCCCGATCCGCGCCATGCTGTCGCGTTTCGGTCGGCTGGCCGTACCGAATTTGCATGTGCTGGCGTATCAGGAAATACCGGACAACAAGCAAGTCACCATCGTTGCCACCGTGGGCCCTAATGGCTGAGGTAGTGGATAATGCAAGTTAAGCGATTCTTCGCCGCTGATATGCGTCAGGCCATGAAGCTGGTCCGCGATGAGCTGGGCGCTGATGCGGCCATCATCGGCAATCGCCGTATCGCAGGCGGCGTTGAACTGACCGCCGCGCTGGACTACAAGCTGTCCGCCCTGGCGCCTCGGGTACCGAACGTCGAACTCGAAGAAGAGCTGCGCAAGACCCACACGCGCATCGCCACGGCCAAGGCCGAGCTCGAACAGCGCCCGGACAGCAGTGACAGCAATCGCCAACTGTTCGCCGGTCAGTCGCTCACGGCGGCCGAGCCTTTGGTCGAGCCGCACGTTGACGCCCCGCAGCCGGCCACCACCGCAAGCAGCCAGGCCTCGGTGGACCCGCGCCTGTTCGATGCCATGCGCTCTGAGCTGTCCGGCTTGCGCGAGCTGCTGGAAGTGCAACTGGGGTCGCTGGCCTGGACCCAGTTGCAAGGTAGCAAGCCGCAGCAGGCCACGTTGTGGCGCCGGCTGCAGCGCATTGGCCTGTCTGGCCCCATCGCCCGTGAATTGCTCGAGCTGACCAAGGACATCGAGGAGCCTCGCCACGCCTGGCGTATGCTGCTGGCGCACCTGGCGCGCATGATCCGTACGCCCGACGTGGAACCGATCGAGGACGGCGGTGTGATTGCCGTCGTCGGCCCGGCCGGTATGGGCAAGACCACCACCCTGGCCAAGCTCGCGGCGCGCTATGTGCTCAAGTACGGCGCCCACAACCTGGCGCTGGTGAGCATGGACAGTTTCCGTATCGGGGCGCAGGAGCAGCTCAAGACCCTGGGCCGAATCCTGAATGTGCCGGTGACCTATGTCGACCCCGGCCAGTCGTTGGCGGCGGCGCTCGAGCCTCTGCTGCGCAAGCGCGTGGTGCTGATCGATACGGCGGGCCTGCAAGCCAGCGACCCGGCGTTACGCATGCAGCTCGATACCCTGGCCGGTCGCGGCATCGCGGCGAAGAATTACCTGGTCCTGGCCACCACCAGCCAGAAGCAGGTGCTGACCGCGGCCTACCACAGCTACAAGCGCTGCGGGCTGGCCGGCTGCATCCTGACCAAACTCGACGAGTCGGCAAGCCTGGGCGATGTCCTGAGCCTTGCCATCAGTTTCCGACTGCCCGTGGCCTACCTTACCGATGGGCCGCGTATCCCGGACGATCTGCACCTGCCCCGTGGGCACCAGCTGGTCACCCGCGCGGTCAATGTGCAGCAGCAGGACGAGCCCAGCGAGGAGGCCATGGCCGACATGTTCGCTGATCTCTACCACAACCCACGGCGAGCGGGTTGAAAATGAAATGTGTGCAAGGTAGCTATGCCGAGGGATACGCAGCATTGCCCTTCGTGTGGCCTGAGTCCCAGCGAGACAAGGTAAAGAACAGACATGGGTAGCATGCATCCCGTACAGGTAATCGCCGTGACCGGTGGCAAAGGTGGCGTCGGCAAGACAAATGTTTCAGTGAACCTGTCTCTTGCGCTGGCCGAGCTGGGCCGCAGGGTCATGCTGCTCGACGCCGACCTTGGGCTGGCCAATGTTGATGTGTTGCTGGGCCTTGCGCCCAAGCGCACGCTGGCAGATGTCATCGAAGGGCGTTGCGAACTGCGCGATGTGATGCTGCAGGGCCCAGGCGGTGTGCGCATCGTCCCGGCCGCTTCGGGTACCCAGAGCATGGTGCACCTGGCGCCTGCCCAGCATGCGGGCTTGATCCAGGCGTTCAGCGAAGTCGGCGACAACCTTGACGTGCTGGTGATCGATACCGCTGCCGGCATCGGTGATTCGGTGGTCAGCTTCGTGCGCGCGGCCCAGGAAGTGCTGCTGGTGGTCTGCGATGAGCCGACCTCGATCACCGACGCCTATGCGCTGATCAAGCTGCTTAACCGTGATTACGGCATGAACCGCTTCCGGGTGCTGGCCAATATGGCCCAGAGCCCTCAGGAGGGGCGTAACTTGTTCGCCAAGCTGACCAAGGTCACCGACCGCTTCCTGGATGTGGCGCTTCAGTACGTGGGCGCCGTGCCTTACGACGAGTGCGTGCGCAAGGCGGTCCAGAAGCAACGCGCCGTGTACGAAGCGTTCCCGCGCTCCAAATGCGCCCTGGCCTTCAAGGCCATCGCGCAGAAGGTCGACAGCTGGCCGCTGCCCGCCAACCCCCGTGGCCATCTGGAGTTCTTCGTCGAACGCCTGGTGCAGCCGACCAGTGCAGGTTCGATGTCATGAGCGCCAGCGGCTTCAAGATGTACAGCCGCGCCTCGAAAGACGCGCAGTATGAGCTGATCGAGCGTTATGCGCCGCTGGTCAAGCGCATTGCCTACCACCTGTTGGCGCGACTGCCGGCCAACGTGCAGGTCGAGGACCTGATCCAGGCGGGCATGATCGGTCTGCTCGAGGTTGCCAACAAGTATGACGCCAGCAAGGGCGCCAGTTTCGAGACCTATGCCGGCATCCGCATTCGCGGGGCCATGCTCGACGAGGTGCGCAAAGGCGATTGGGCACCGCGTTCGGTGCACCGCAATACCCGCATGGTCAGCGATGCCATGCGTGCGGTCGAAGCCAAAACTGGCCGCGACGCTAAAGATCATGAAGTTGCTGCCGAACTCAAGTTGAGCCTCGATGATTATTACGGGATTCTCAACGACACACTGGGCAGCCGCCTGTTCAGCTTCGACGACCTGTTGCAGGACGGCGAGCACGAAGGCTTGCATGAGGATGGCGTCAGCGGCCAGGCCGAACCTGCCCGTGGGTTGGAGGAAGAGCGGTTCCAGGTCGCGTTGACCGAGGCCATCGCCAACCTGCCGGAGCGCGAGCGCCTGGTGCTGGCGCTGTACTACGACGAGGAACTGAACCTCAAGGAGATCGGTGAGGTCTTGGGGGTCAGCGAGTCGCGGGTCAGCCAGTTGCACAGCCAATGCGCCGCGCGCCTGCGCAGCCGCCTGGGGGAATGGCGGGCCCGTTGAGCCCGCCGTCGTCGTTGCCGTTTTCCACGTTGTACCGAATCGATTGAGTGCGCGCTCGGGGCCGAGCGCGTTTGAGACTGCTTGGAGGTCTAATTGGACAAGAACATGAAAATCCTCATCGTCGACGACTTTTCGACGATGCGGCGCATCATCAAGAACCTGCTGCGTGACCTGGGCTTCGCCAACACCGACGAAGCCGATGACGGCACGACGGCGCTGCCGATGCTCGAAAGTGGCCATTACGACTTCCTGGTAACCGACTGGAACATGCCAGGCATGTCCGGTATCGACCTGCTGCGCAAAGTCCGCGCCAGCGACAAGCTCAAGACCTTGCCGGTGTTGATGGTGACCGCTGAAGCCAAGCGCGACCAGATCATCGAGGCCGCCCAGGCAGGCGTGAATGGCTATGTGGTCAAGCCGTTCACCGCCCAGGTGCTCAAAGAAAAGATCGAGAAGATCTTCGAACGCGTCAACGGCTGAGTCACGTCAGGGGGCGCGCCATGAGTTCATCACACACGTCATTGGGCGAGTTCGAATCGACCCTCAAGAAGCATGCCCAGGAGTTGGTCGAAAGCCTGGAGCGCGGACGGTTCGGCGAGGCGGTGCAACTCATTCACGAGTTGAACCAGACCCGCGATCGGGGGCTGTACCAGGAAGTGGGCAAGCTGACCCGCGAACTGCACAGCGCCATCGTCAGTTTTCAGATCGACCCGACCATACCCCAGGCCGAGGAGGTGTCGCAGATTACCGACGCCACCGAACGCCTGTCCTATGTGGTCAAGCTCACCGAAGGGGCGGCAAACCGCACCATGGACCTGGTCGAGGAAAGCACGCCTGTGCTCAACGACCTGGCCAGCGAGGCCAAAGCGCTGAGTGCCGATTGGCAGCGCTTCATGCGCCGCGAAGTGAACGCCACGGAGTTTCGTGACCTGGCCAAGCGCGTCGACGGTTTCCTGGCACACAGCGCTGAGGGTAACCGCAAGGTGGCCGGCCATCTCAACGACATCCTGCTGGCCCAGGATTACCAGGACCTGACCGGGCAGGTGATCAAGCGCGTCACGGCGTTGGTGACCGAGGTGGAAAGCAACCTGCTGAAATTGGTGATGATGGCCAGCCAGGTCGACCGCTTTGCGGGCATCCAGCATGACCAGGATCAATTGCGCGCAGAAAAAGATCGAGAAAAACATCCGACTCGGGGTGAAGGTCCGCAGATTCATGCCGATAAGCGTGAAGACGTCGTGTCCGGTCAGGACGATGTCGATGATCTGCTATCCAGCCTGGGTTTTTAAGGAGCACCTTTGATGAGCTTCGGCGCCGATGAAGAAATCCTTCAGGATTTCCTGGTAGAAGCCGGTGAAATACTTGAGCAATTGTCCGAGCAGCTGGTCGAGCTTGAAAGCCGCCCTGACGATGCCGACTTGCTCAATGCGATTTTTCGCGGTTTCCACACTGTAAAAGGGGGCGCCGGCTTCCTCCAGCTCAATGAGCTGGTGGAGTGCTGCCATATCGCCGAGAACGTGTTCGACGTGCTGCGCAAAGGTGAGCGCCGGGTCGATGCAGAGCTGATGGATGTGGTGCTCGAAGCACTGGATGCCGTCAACGGCATGTTTGCCCAAGTGCGTGAGCGCAGCGAAGTGACCCCGGCCACGCCAGAACTGCTGGCAGCCCTGGCGCGTCTGGCAGAGCCTGGCAGCGCCGACGCGGCCCCGGCCCCGGCGGCGCCCGTGCCGGTTGAGCCCGCGCCTGTGCAGCAGGCGCCGCAAGCGACCGAGGCGGACATCACTGACAGCGAATTCGAGCAGCTGCTCGATTCGCTCGACGCGGTGAAGGCCCAGGCCGCAGCGGCCGAGCAGATGCCTGCCGAGCCCGTCAGCGACCAGGGTGACGACATCACCGATGCCGAATTCGAGTCGCTGCTCGACCAGTTGCATGGCAAAGGCCAGTTCAGTGCCGAAGTGACCGCCCAGCCGGTGGCTGCCGCGGCCGAGCCGGTCAGTGACGAAATCACCGACGCCGAGTTCGAGTCGCTGCTGGACCAGTTGCATGGCAAAGGCACGTTCCAGGCTGATGCCTTGCCCGCAGCCAAGGCTGCGACGCCTGTCGAGCCAGCGCCTGCCACCACGGGCGACGACATCAGCGAACAGGAGTTCGAAGCGTTGCTGGACCAGCTGCATGGCAAGGGCAAGTTCAATGGCGACGTGGCTGGCGTCGAAGCACCTGCCAGTGTTCAGGCCGCAGCCACAGCCAAGGTCGAAGCGCCGGCAGTCAGCCGTCCTGCTGGCGCGGCGCCACCTGCTGCAGCGCCCAAGCCTGCTGCTGCCCCACGGGCGCCGGCGGCGAGCGCCGACAAGCACGCGGTCAGCGAAGCGGAAACGACCGTCAGGGTCGACACCGCGCGCCTGGACGAGATCATGAACATGGTCGGCGAACTGGTGCTGGTGCGTAACCGTCTGGTCCGCCTGGGCCTGAACAGCGGCGATGAAGCCATGTCCAAGGCCGTGTCGAACCTCGATGTGGTCACCGCCGACTTGCAGACGGCGGTGATGAAGACGCGCATGCAGCCGATCAAGAAAGTGTTCGGCCGCTTCCCGCGCCTGGTGCGTGACCTGGCGCGGCAGTTGAAGAAAGAGATCAACCTTGAACTGGTGGGCGAAGAAACCGACCTGGACAAGAACCTGGTCGAGGCGCTGGCCGACCCGCTGGTGCACTTGGTGCGCAATGCCGTGGACCATGGGGTGGAAATGCCCGATGAGCGCGAGGCTGCGGGCAAGGCGCGCACAGGGCGCGTCGTATTGTCTGCCGAGCAGGAGGGTGACCATATCCTGCTGTCGATTTCCGACGACGGCAAAGGTATGGACCCGAACGTGCTGCGTGTCAAGGCCGTGGAAAAGGGCCTGATGGACAAGGACGCCGCCGACCGTTTGAGCGAGTCGGACTGCTACAACCTGATCTTCGCCCCAGGCTTTTCCACCAAGACCGAGATTTCCGACGTCTCTGGGCGGGGCGTGGGCATGGACGTGGTCAAGACCAAGATTTCCCAGCTCAACGGCTCGATCAACATCTACTCGGCCAAGGGGCAGGGCTCGAAGATCGTCATCAAGGTCCCGCTGACCCTGGCGATCATGCCGACCTTGATGGTGATGCTGGGCAACCAGGCGTTCGCCTTCCCGCTGGTCAACGTCAACGAGATCTTCCACCTGGACTTGTCGCGCACCAACGTGGTCGATGGTCAGGAAGTGGTGATCGTACGGGACAAGGCGTTACCGCTGTTCTACCTCAAGCGCTGGCTGGTCCAGGGCCAGGTGCATGAAGAACAGCACGAAGGTCACGTGGTGATCCTGTCGGTCGGCACCCAGCGCATCGGCTTTGTCGTCGATCAACTGGTGGGCCAGGAAGAAGTGGTAATCAAGCCACTGGGCAAGATGTTGCAAGGCACCCCGGGCATGTCCGGGGCCACCATCACCGGCGACGGTCGCATTGCGCTGATCCTCGACGTCCCGAGCATGCTCAAGCGTTACGCCGCGCGGCGTATTTGATCTCGGTGGCGTCCCCCTGGCCGGGGGCGTCACCTAACGGAGTGTTTATGGCAGTCAAGGTCCTGGTGGTGGATGATTCCGGTTTCTTCCGCCGCCGCGTCTCGGAAATCCTCTCGGGGGACTCGACGATCCAGGTGGTGGGCACTGCAACCAACGGCAAGGAAGCGATCGACCAGGCGCTTGCGCTCAAGCCCGATGTGATCACCATGGACTACGAGATGCCCATGATGGATGGCATCACGGCGGTGCGGCACATCATGCAACGGTGCCCGACGCCTGTGCTGATGTTCTCGTCGCTCACCCATGAAGGTGCTCGGGTCACGCTCGATGCGCTCGATGCCGGGGCGGTAGACTACCTGCCGAAGAATTTCGAAGACATTTCGCGCAACCCCGAGAAGGTCAAGCAGATGCTGTGCGAGAAGGTGCATACCCTGTCGCGTAGCAACCGCCGCATGACCAGTTACGCCCGCCCGGCGCCCGCGCCCGCTGCGGCCTCCGCGCCGACACCCACAACGGCCACGAGCGCTGCAGGGCCGGCCCCGGTGCGAAGCGCCGCCGCGCCCGTCAGGCCAGCCGCTGCGCATTCACCAGCGCCCAAGCGCAAGCCGTACAAGTTGGTGGCCATCGGCACCTCGACTGGGGGGCCGGTGGCCTTGCAGCGGGTGCTGACGCAGTTGCCAGGCAATTTCCCGGCGCCGATCGTGCTCGTTCAGCACATGCCGGCAGCCTTCACCAAAGCCTTTGCAGAACGCCTGGACAAGCTGTGCCGCATCAGCGTCAAGGAAGCCGAAGATGGCGACATCCTGCGTCCCGGGCTTGCGCTGTTGGCGCCCGGCGGCAAGCAGATGATGATCGATGGCCGTGGCACCGTGAAGATTCTGCCCGGTGACGAGCGGCTCAACTACAAGCCCTGCGTGGATATCACCTTCGGCTCGGCAGCCAAGTCCTATGGCGACAAGGTGCTGTCCGTGGTGCTGACCGGCATGGGCGCGGACGGCCGGGAAGGGGCGCGCTTGCTCAAGCAGGCGGGCAGCACGGTGTGGGCACAGGATGAAGCCAGCTGCGTGATCTATGGCATGCCCATGGCGATCGTCAAGGCCAACCTGGCCGATGCGGTGTACAGCCTGGACGATATTGGCCGGCACCTGGTGGAGGCGTGCGTCTGATGGACGTGCTCAGCCTGATCGGCCTGATCCTGGCTTTTGTCGCTATCGTGGGCGGCAATTTCCTCGAAGGCGGCCACGTGGGCGCCCTGATCAACGGGCCGGCAGCGCTGATTGTATTGGGCGGTACCCTGGCGGCCGCCTTGCTGCAATCGCCGCTCTCCTCGTTCAAGCGCGCCTTGCAGATCCTGCGCTGGATCCTGTTTCCACCGCGGGTCGATCTGCCGGGTGGGGTTGATCGGGTCGTGAACTGGAGCCTGACGGCGCGCAAGGAAGGCCTGCTCGGACTGGAAGGGGTGGCCGATGGCGAGCCCGATCCCTACGCGCGCAAGGGCTTGCAGTTGCTGGTAGACGGTGCCGAGCCCGAAGCCATTCGCAGTATCCTCGAAGTGGATTTCCTGACCCAGGAGGGCCGTGACCTGCAGGCCGCCAAAGTCTTCGAGAGCATGGGCGGCTACGCGCCGACCATCGGGATCATCGGCGCGGTGATGGGCCTGATCCACGTCATGGGCAACCTGGCCGACCCGGCGCAGCTGGGCAACGGCATTGCCGTTGCGTTCGTGGCGACCATCTACGGCGTTGCCAGTGCCAACCTGATCCTGTTGCCCATTGCCAACAAGCTCAAGGCGCTGGTACTGCGCCAGTCGCGCTACCGGGAAATGCTCCTCGAAGGCCTCTTGTCCATTGCCGAAGGCGAGAACCCGCGCTCAATCGAGCTGAAGCTGCAAGGCTTCATGGAGTAGCCCATGCGTCGCCGCCGTCATGCCGAGGAGCCGGAAAACCACGAGCGCTGGCTTGTGTCCTACGCGGACTTCATCACCTTGCTGTTCGCCTTTTTCGTGGTGATGTATTCGATTTCCTCGGTCAACGAAGGCAAGTACAAGGTGGTGTCCCAAGCTCTGCTGGGGGTGTTCAATGACCCTGAGCGCAGCATGAGGCCCATTCCCATCGGGGATGAGCGCCCGTTGGCCGTGCGACCTGCACAGCCCTTGGTCAAGGACAGCGAGCAGCCTGATGCTGGCGTGTCGACCGCCAGCAACGACCCGCTCAAGACCATCGCCGATGAGGTGCGCGACGCTTTTGGCGACCTTATCAGGGGTGATCAGATGACGATCCGGGGTAACGAGCTGTGGATCGAGATCGAGCTCAATTCCTCGTTGCTGTTCGGCAGTGGCGATGCCATGCCCAGTGACAATGCGTTTGCCATCATCGACAAGGTGGCGGCCATACTCAAGCCGTTCGCCAACCCGGTGCACGTCGAAGGCTTCACTGATAACCAGCCTATCCGTACCGCGCAGTACCCGACCAACTGGGAGCTATCCTCGGCCCGCGCCGCCAGTATCGTCCGGCTGTTGGCCATGGGCGGCGTGGACCCCGGGCGCATGGCATCGGTGGGCTATGGCGAGTATCAGCCTGTGACGGGCAACGATACCCCCGAAGGGCGGGCCCGCAACCGGCGCGTGGTCCTGGTGATATCCCGCAACCTCGAGGTGCGCCGCAGCCTGACCAGCACCGGTGCTGCCAATGCCACGCCCGATGCTGCACTGCGCCGGGCTGGCACACAAAGTGCACCGGCAAGCTCAGCAGCGGTGGCAGGGCAGTGACTCGTCAATTCTCTGTCGCCCCATTGGCGGATGTCCACGCGCGGCGCTTGACCGACAGCCATCCAAGCCCTTCATTTTCCAGCAAGGCAGCGGGCACACCATGCTCCCTGCCTCACCCACGGATAGAGTTTGCCTGATGAGAGTCTGGGCAGTAGCCAATCAAAAAGGTGGCGTCGGCAAGACCACCACCACCATCGCCCTGGCTGGCCTGCTGGCCGACGCCGGCAAGCGCGTGATCGTCGTCGATCTTGATCCACATGGGTCGATGACCAGCTATTTCGGGCATAACCCCGATGCGCTGGAACATAGCTGCTACGACCTGTTCCTGCACAAGGGCAGCGTTCCGGATGGGCTGCCGGGGCAGTTGCTGTTGCCCACCAGTGACGAGCGCATATCATTGCTCCCCTCCAGCACCGCCCTTGCCGTACTGGAGCGGCAATCGCCCGGCCAGAACGGTTTGGGGCTGGTCATCGCCAAGAGTCTGGCGCAGCTGTGGCAGGACTTCGACTTCGCACTGATCGACAGTCCCCCTTTGCTGGGGGTGTTGATGGTCAATGCGCTGGCGGCCAGCCAGCAACTGGTCATCCCGGTGCAGACAGAGTTTTTGGCCGTCAAGGGCCTTGAACGCATGGTCGGCACCCTGGCCATGATCAACCGCTCCCGGCGCCAGGCGCTGCCGTACCAGATCGTGCCGACGTTGTTCGACCGGCGTACCCAGGCCTCCCTGGGAACGCTCAAGTTGCTGCGCGATGCCTACGGCGAACAGGTATGGCAGGGCTATATTCCCGTGGACACGCGGCTGCGCGATGCGAGCCGCCAGGGCGTCACGCCGTCGCAATTCGACAACAAGAGCCGCGGGCTGGTGGCCTACCGGGCGCTGCTCAAGCACTTGTTGACCTACACGCCCGCGGCGCAGGTGGCCTGATGACACAAACACGGCAAGTGAGCAGCAAGCCTCAGTTGGCGCTGCAGTCGTATCTCGACGGTCTGCTCCAGGAAGCCACCGAGCCCCTGGAGGCGCTGCCAGCGTCAGACACGGCAGATGACTTCGCCCAGGCGGTGCGCCAGGAGCAGGCCCGCGATGGGCGCGAGCCAGGCCAGGCCACCCAGGCAAAACCGGCACCTGCCGCACCTGAACGGCCGTTCGCCGAGCCCAGGCTTGCGGTATTGCCTAGCGTGATACCGGTGCAGCCGCCGGTGGTGGCGGTAGTAGAACAGGCAGTGGTGGCAGAGGCCAGCATCCCGGTCCTGATCGATACGCCGACTGTAGCGCCGGCAATGCCTCTGGTGGACGTCCACCTGCCCGCACCGGACGTGCCCGTACCGCCGGCCACCGTCGATGGGCGTCCGGCCTGGGCTGCCGAGCCGTTCGAGTGCCTGCTGTTCGATGTGGCCGGCCTGACCCTGGCCGTGCCGCTGGTGTGCCTGGGCTCGATCTATACCTTGGCCGATCGCGAGCTGACGCCGCTGTTCGGGCAGCCCGAGTGGTTCCTGGGCATCCTCACGTGCCAGGCTGGCAACCTCAAGGTGCTCGACACCGCGCGCTGGGTCATGCCCGACCGCTACCGCGACGATTTCCGGCAGGGCCTGCAATACGTCATTTCTGTCCAGGGCTATGAATGGGGGCTGGCTGTGCATCAGGTCAGCCGCTCGCTGCGCCTGGACCCGTCCGAGATCAAGTGGCGTAGCCAGCGGGGCCAGCGGCCGTGGCTGGCCGGCACGGTCATTGAACACATGTGTGCACTGCTGGACGTGGCGGAGCTGGCCGAGTTGATCGCCAGCGGCGCCGTCAAGCAGCTGCACGCCAAACCGCACATCACACCGAACACACCGCCAAAGGCGGATTTCAAGGGGTAGGGGAATGAAAAAGTCGTCCGCACAAGGTTCTGAAGATCCGATCCTGCAGTGGGTTACCTTCCGTCTGGACAACGAGTCCTACGGCATCAACGTGATGCAGGTGCAGGAAGTGCTGCGCTACACGGAAATCGCCCCGGTGCCGGGTGCGCCCAGCTATGTGCTGGGTATCATCAACCTGCGCGGCAACGTGGTGACCGTGATCGACACGCGCCAGCGCTTCGGGCTGATGCCAACCGAGGTCACCGACAACACCCGCATCGTCATCATCGAGGCAGACAAGCAAGTGGTCGGCATTCTGGTCGATAGCGTCGCCGAAGTGGTGTACCTGCGCCAGTCCGAGATTGAAACCGCGCCCAACGTGGGCAACGAAGAATCGGCCAAGTTTATCCAGGGTGTGTGCAACAAGAATGGCGAACTGCTGATTCTGGTCGAACTGGACAAGATGATGACCGAGGAAGAGTGGTCGGAACTGGAGAACATCTGACTTGATTTTCGAGGTCGGCGTCATTTTACTGGCCCTGCTGTGGGCCTTGAGCCTGTGGTTCTTCCTGAACTACACCAAGCGTCAGCGCGAGCTGGCTGCTCAGCAGGCCATTGGCGATGCCCTGCGCGACCAGCGTATCAAGGACCTCGGCAAGCGGCTCGATGATTACCAGAACGTCACCGTGCGCATGGGCGAGGCCATCCATGAGCTGCGCGGTGCAGTGGCCACGCTGCCCGACCGGTTGGAGCGGCTTGAGCAGCGTGACCCGAGCAGCGTCACCTTCACCCAGGCTGCACGGCTGGTCGGCATGGGTGCCAGCGTGTCGGAGCTTACCGAAACCTGCGGTCTAACCCAGGCCGAGGCTGAGCTGATGAGCAAACTGCACCGCAACAACTGAATATCAGGGCGACGCAAGTCGCCCTGTGCATTTCAGGGTTTGCTCCAGGAATGGTAGTTGCCTACGCGGGCAACACGGTTCAAGGCCAGGTCGTGTTCTACGGCTGATTTGATTTGCGCTTCTTTGCCTGCAAGCAAAAACAATGGCTTGCTCTGCGGCAAGCTCTGCAGATTGCAGAGCTGGCGCAAGCGTTGAAGCCTGGGGAGATGTTGATCGATCACGTCGTTGAGCACTCCTGGGCCTGTGAGGTGGTTCAGGCGTCTGGCGTAGGCCTTGAAACCTGGCATGTCGGTCGTTGGCCGATGCTGATAGAAGTCCCCATTGGCCTGGTAGCGTGCATGCATGGCCTCGCTGATCGCTTGCAGGTTGGGGTTGCCTGGATGGCTGGCAATCATGTTGCTGTTGTAGTGGCAATGCATGCCGAGGGTGTCGTTGTTTGCCGGGTCCCCCAGAATGAAACCGTCCGGGGTCGTGGCCAGGTCCACAGCCTCTATGGCTGCACGCGCGGGATCCTCCGGCGCCTCGGGATGGGCAAGCAACGTATCGTCCACATCCATGTAGATCCCGCCCTGCGCGTGTAGCATCGGGTAGCGCAAAATGTCCGATGCCGAGGAGAAATTGGCCCCGGGGGCGTTTACGGCATCCCGGTATTGCTCGAAATGGGGGCTTTCACTGAAACGGGCATAGAAGGGCTGGTCCTCTAATGGCAGCACCTGCAGATTGGGCGCGCGCTGACCGAGTAACTGGCGGTTGGTCTCGAACGCCTCGGGGTCTGCCTTGGACAGGTACAAGCGGTAACTGAACGAGCTGTTGCTCAGGCGCTCGGCGTTGGCCGCCAGGTTATCCACCAGCTCAGGCGCTATAACTTTGTTGCCAACCCAAAGGCTGGAGATGGTTTTAGGAATCGGGTGCACTGTATCCTGCGCGACGGGGGGCATTTCAATCGGTAGCGGCAGATCGACACCAAGCCCCTTGAGGGTCGCCGAGCGCATCTGATCGGTCACTGGGCGTGTCGTGACATCGATTCGGATCAAACTGCGTCGCCCGGGCATGGCCTGGTAGTAGGGCGGGTTGAGATCATTCGAGGCCTGTTCGGTGATGAAAGCGTCATGCTCACTGTCGTAAAGCACCGTTATGTTGTAGCCGCCCACTTCGGTCTGCAGCTCCGCAGGCCCTTCCTCGCTGACCGGTATTCGTATGACTGAACGCGCCACAGGGCTGTCATCAGCCTGTACTGGCTCGATGGCGTTGTCGAAGAAAGCGCCTATCTCGGGTTCTGCAAAATGGGGTGGGTTGATCGGGCTCAGTGGGTAACCCAGCTGATCGTTCAAACGGACAGGCGTAAAGAATCGCACGCGCTTGAGGGAAAATAGCTCGGTGGCGCGCGTCGCCGCTTCGCTAGCCAGAGGCAGGGCGTTCAGCAGACCGAAGACCGTGTTGGAAACGCCTTCAGCCTGGTCTTCGAGCGTTTTGCCATCAATTGCCTGGTCCAGGCCAAGCCCGAATTGCGCCACGCCTGCCAGGGCGAGCATGGGCGCCAGTGCCGGCATAACGATAGCCAAGGGCGCCAGCAAATTGATTGAGGTAGCCAGATACCCGCGCCATTTCGCCTTGGTTACGGCCTGGTCACTGGTGATGATGAAGTCGGCATCGGCATAGCTGCGCTTGCGTTGGCGCTCGGTAAGCGCCGTGAATAGGTCGCCCTCGATCAACGGGCTGTATTTTTTTAGTTTGTAGTACACGTATTTCTTCGGCGGCCAGGGGCCGTCGGTAGTGAAACCCGGTCGGTTGGGTGATCGGTAATGGATCGCAGGATAGGCGCCCAACCCCTCAAGCGCAGTGTCCAAGCCGCTGAAGTCGAGCCCATCCGGCGTGTCGGCCAGCCGAAAATAGCGGCGCAGGGCCTGACGCTTTTCCGGATCGCGGCACTGTTCACCGACCCAGTCCTTCATGGCGCCCAGGCTGCCGAACTCATGGAAGGGTGAGGCATTGCCTGGCAGGTAGAGCAGGACCTTGCGCCGCTTCTGGTCGGCAATGCCAATCAGGTCGGTAGCCGCGTAGCCATACACATTCAGCGCTCTGATCCTCAGGCTGTCAGCGCGCGGCGCCAGGCCTGCGGCTTCCCAGAGCATCTGTCGGCCTGCCTCGCTGAGCGAACCTTCCTGGACCTGCTTGTTACAGGCTGCCACGAAGCCGATCTGCAGCGCTTGTCGGTGGCTGTCGCTGGCCTCGTGCCAATACGCGTCGAGCATGGCGACGAAACGGGCATGGAAGTCCAGCTCCCAGACGAAGCGCTGCATGGCCTCGACGTCGATGGGTAAATGGGTGGTGATGTCATAGCGTCTAGGTTCGGTGCGGCGAAACAGCCCGTTGAACACAGAATAGGCGCCACCCTGCGCCCATGGCCCCAGGTCGGGCAAGCGCTCGACAATGCGTAGTGGGTGGGCAGGGAGATGGCCGGCCCAGCCGCCAGGGAAAAGCTGGCCGACCAGATCCTTGCTGTTTTCCCCTTGCCAGTTGGACAGCACCGCTTCGGTCAGGGACAGGCGCTGAACCACGACGGCTTGATCGCCCCTGTAGTGCAGGGTGACCACGTCGGTCTGATCCGGGTCCAGGTCATGGCCTTGGCGGCAGGCCCAATCGCGTATGTCGCTGGCGGCCTGGCGGTCGGGGCGGGGGATGTGTTGCAGGTGGCCGCGCACGTAGCGCAGGCCAACCGAATTGACACGTGTATCAGCCATGGTCATCGACTCATGCAGTAAAAGGAGCCGATACAGTGTCGGCCCCATCGTCGCATGGGGCCTTAGCCGATTACTACCCTTCGGGCAGGCGCAAGTGCCTGGGCGTAACGTCGCGTGGTTGGGCCGGAGCATCGTCGAAGCCCGCTGGCACTTTGCCGCGTAACTGCCAGGCGAACGCGATGATTTCGGCGATGGTCAGGTACAGCGCTTCGGGAATCTGCTCGCCCAGCTCAAGGCGTGCCAGCAGGCGCACCAGCTCCGGGTTTTCGTAGATGGGTACTTCATGTTCGCGCGCCAGGGCCAGGATGGCTTCGGCCAGTTCATCGTCGCCTTTGGCGCTGAGTGTGGGCGCCTGTTGTCCATCGTAGCTCAGTGCTACGGCCTGGCGGGGGGTAGGGGTACTCATGCGTTTTCGTCCACCCAGCGTTGTTCGACCCGTGTCCGGGGGCCCTGCGCAGGTGCGCCGGGGTAGCAGTGCAGCTCATCGACCTCCAGGCCACGCGCCAGCAGGCGTTCACGCAGTGCACCAAGCTGGCGCTCGATCAGGCGAGCGGTCGGTTCGCGCTCGGCCCACAGCTGGCCGTTGAGACGGCCTTGGGCCAATTGGGCCTGGACCTGCAGCGGGCCGAGCGGCGCCAGATCGAAAGCCAGTTCGATCCGCCACAACGGTTGCAACGCATCAGGGGCCTGATGCTCGCGGTCGGCCTGCTGTTGAGGGGGTTCTTCGCGCTGAAGCTTGACCTGCAGGGGCACGAATTCCTGCCCGTGGCGAATGGGCACTTCGGTCTGCCAAGTGGTCTGCAGGTTGCCGTTTTCCAGTGTGCCGCTTTGCTGCAGGCTGCTCATGGCGTGGCTCTGCAGGCGCGAAACGGCAGCTGCGGCCAAGCGCAGCAATTGCTCCAGATCACCTTCGTCCTCCAAGGCCTGCAACAGTCTTGAGGGCAGCGGGAATGCGCCCGGCTGGGGCTTGGGACTTACCCGTTCGAGCGTGCCCAGCGCGTTTCGAACCAGCGCCGGCACGGCCGCTGCCAGGCTGGCCGGTGGTGGGCCAAGGGCGGCGTTGGTGCTGATCTGGGTAATGAGTTGAAGCATGTTGGCCTTGAGGTCGGCGCCCAGCCCCGCCGTGGCCCCGGTCATCAGTTTTGCCTCCAGAAAGGCGCCGCTGTTGAGCAGCGCCTGCGCAACGGCTTTTGCATCACCCAGTTGCTGGGCCGTCGGCAGCGCGCCAAGCAGGCGCTCGATCGTCGTGCGCAGCGGGCTGTCAGCCTCCGGGTCGCGCGCCAACTGTTGCAGGCCGGCCAACAGGCTCGGGAGCGAGGCCTGGCGATTTTGCTGGCTGCCCAGATGCTGGGCGATACCCAGTTGGTCCTGCCTGCCGGCCAAGGGGACGAACTGCAAGGACTGGTCACCCTGCACGCGCGCACTGAGCAGGCTGCCGATCGCCAACGGCCTGGGGCTGTCCACGGCCAGCACGGCACCGGCCTGGGCGGTATTCAGAAGGCTCACCAGCGCCCGGTAGCTGGCAGGCTGGCCAGGGGTTTCGGGCAGCACCTGATTGGTCAACACCTTGCCCTGCAACAGGCTACCGACCGGTACCCGGGCGGTGTCCAGGCGCGTCAGGGTCGAGACCTGGCTGGTACTTGCCTGCTGCAGCAAAATGGCCAGCCGGCCGGCTTCTGGCTGGCTCACGGTCACCTGACTGCCCTGGGGCAAAGGCTGGCTGGCGCTGGCTTGCAGTTGGGTCTGCAGGCCGTTGGCTTGCAGCAGACGCAAAACCAGCTGAAACTCCTGGCCGGTCTGGCGCATGGCAACCACTTCAGCCTGCGCGGTCTCGCCAGGGCCGAGCAACCCGGGCTGGGCCTGGGTAAGGCGCAGCAGTTCACCGGTCATCGCCGCCTTGATTGCCTGGGCGCCGTTCAGGGTTTGCAGGCCGAGACTATTGATTTCAGTCATGATTGTATACAACCTTGGGTACCCAGCCTCTTGGCAGCCTGGCTGTGCATGTAATAATGCCGCCCGCCCGTGATTGCCAGTATAACGGCAGCGCACCGGGTGACTTGAGTGGTAGGGGTCCGGGTAGCGTCATCCGAACCCTAGAACGATAAGGCAGAACTGTGACCCTTCATCTTCAAGCCGTGGGCCTGGCCTGCGAGCGCGACTGGCGCCTGCTGTTCGAGCACCTTGCCTTCGAACTGCGGCCAGGCGACATGCTACAGATCAGCGGCCCCAACGGCAGCGGCAAGACCAGCCTGTTGCGCCTGCTGGCTGGCCTGATGCAGCCGACCGCCGGTCAGATCCTGCTCGGTGGACGTCCGTTGGACGAACAGCGGCATGCGTTGGCCAGCATCCTGGTGTGGATTGGCCATGCCGCGGGCATCAAGGAACTGCTCACAGCCGAAGAGAACCTGACCTGGCTGTGCGCACTGCACCGTCCAGCCAGCCGCGAACAGATCTGGCAGGCCCTGGCTGCCGTCGGGCTGCGCGGTTTCGAGGACGTGCCTTGCCATACCTTGTCGGCCGGGCAGCAACGCCGCGTGGCCCTGGCGCGCCTGCATCTGGCAGCCGCACCGTTGTGGATTCTGGACGAGCCGTTCACTGCCCTGGACAAACAGGGCGTCGCGGACCTGGAGGCCCATCTGGCCGCCCATTGCGAGCACGGTGGCACCGTGGTGCTGACCACCCACCACACCCTGTCCCACACGCCTGCGGGCTACCGAGAACTCAACCTGGGGCAGTGGGCAGCATGAGCGTCTTTACCCTGTTGTTGCGACGCGAAGCGCGGTTGCTGTTTCGCCGGCCTGCGGAGCTTGCCAACCCGCTGGTGTTCTTCGCCATCGTGGTGGCCTTGTTCCCCTTGGCCGTCGGGGCGCAGACCCAGATGCTGCAGAACCTGTCCCCGGGGCTTATGTGGGTGGCTGCACTGCTGGCGGTGCTGTTGTCCCTGGACGGGCTGTTTCGCAGCGACTTCGAAGATGGCTCGCTGGAGCAGTGGGTGCTCTCGCCGCATCCGCTGGCACTGATGGTGTTGGCCAAAGTGCTGGCGCATTGGCTGTTCTCCGGGCTTGCGCTGGTGTTGCTGGCACCGTTGCTGGCGCTGATGCTCGGCCTGCCAGGGCACTGTCTGCCGGTGCTGCTGGGCTCGCTGCTGCTGGGCACGCCGGTGTTGAGCCTGTTGGGCGCGGTGGGCGCTGCGCTGACGGTCGGCCTCAAGCGCGGCGGTTTGTTGCTGGCGTTGCTGATTCTGCCGTTGTATATCCCTGTATTGATCCTGGGCAGTGGTGCATTGCAGGCGGCGTTGCAGAATATGCCCGCCACCGGCCACCTGCTCTGGCTCGCCAGCCTGACGGCCCTGGCCGTGACCCTGGCACCCTTTGCGATCGCCGCCGGCCTGAAAATCAGCGTCGGCGAATAACGAGCCTGGGCTTTGAAGCCTGGCCAATACCCTGGATGCACCCTGATGAAAATGAGCTGGACGTGGTTTCACAAGCTGGGCTCTCCGAAATGGTTCTATGCCATTAGCGGGCGCATGTTGCCGTGGCTGTCCATCGCTGCCGGGCTCTTGTTAGTGGTCGGCGTGGTCTGGGGGCTGGTCTTCGCGCCCCAGGACTACCAGCAGGGCAACAGCTTTCGCATCATCTACATCCATGTCCCGGCCGCGATGTTGGCCCAGTCCTGTTACGTTCTGCTGGCGGTGGCCGGTGTGGTGGGGCTGGTGTGGAAGATGAAGCTGGCCGATGTCGCCCTGCAATGCGCTGCCCCCATCGGCGCCTGGATGACCGCCGTGGCGCTGGTGACCGGAGCCATCTGGGGTAAGCCAACCTGGGGCAGCTGGTGGGTGTGGGATGCGCGCCTCACCTCGATGCTCATCCTGTTGTTCCTGTACTTCGGCATCATTGCGCTGGGCCAGGCAATCAGTAATCGTGACAGCTCGGCAAAAGCCTGCGCCGTGCTGGCCATCGTTGGCGTGGTGAACATTCCCATCATCAAGTATTCGGTCCAGTGGTGGAACACGCTGCATCAGGGCGCCACCTTTACCCTGACCGAAAAGCCTGCGATGCCCGCCGATATGTGGTTGCCGCTGTTGTGCACGGCGCTGGGCTTCTACTGCTTCTTTGGCGCGGTGCTCTTGATGCGCATGCGCCTTGAGGTACTCAAGCGCGAGGCACGCGCCAGTTGGGTGAAGGAAGAAATATCGAGCAGCCTGGCTGGGAGGGTCGTGCCATGAGTTTCGCCAGTTTCGGTGATTTCATCGCCATGGGTCACCACGGCCTTTATGTGTGGTCGGCCTACGGCATCTGCGCCGCGGTGCTGGCGCTTAACGTCGCCGTGCCGGTGTTGGCCCGGCGCCGCTACCTGCAAGAAGAGGCGCGCCGCTTGCGCCGGGAGAAAACGCAGTGAATCCGCAGCGCAAGAAACGCCTGTTGCTCATCGTCGGTCTGCTGGTCGGCGTCGGGGTTGCCGTGGGCTTTGCCCTCACTGCCTTGCAACAGAACATCAACCTGTTCTACACCCCCACCCAGATCGCCAATGGCGAGGCACCGCTGGACACGCGCATCCGCGCCGGCGGCATGGTCGAACAGGGCTCGGTGCAACGCTCCTCCGACTCGCTGGACGTGCGCTTCGTGGTCACCGATTTCAACAAGTCCGTACCCATCACTTACCGCGGCATCCTGCCGGACCTGTTCCGTGAAGGGCAGGGCATCGTGGCCTTGGGCAAGCTCAACGGCGACGGCGTGGTGGTGGCCGACGAAGTGCTGGCCAAGCATGACGAAAAGTACATGCCCCCTGAAGTCAGCAAGGCGCTGAAAGAAAGCGGCCAGGCGGCAACCCAGACGGGGGCGCGGCCATGAACGCAGCCTTGGTGATACCCGAACTGGGCCAACTGTCGATGATTCTGGCCATCTGCTTCGCGGCTGTGCAGGCCAGCCTGCCGCTGATTGGGGCGTGGCGTGGTGACAGCTTGTGGATGAGCCTGGCGCGGCCCGCAGCCTGGGGGCAGTTCGCCTTTCTGACGTTCGCGTTCGCGTGCCTGACCCATGCCTTCATGACCGACAACTTTTCGGTTGCCTACGTGGCCAGCAACTCGAACAGTGCACTCCCGTGGTACTACAAGTTCAGCGCGGTCTGGGGGGCGCATGAGGGCTCACTGCTGCTCTGGGCGCTGATTCTGGGGGGCTGGACCTTCGCCGTGTCGGTGTTCTCGCGGCAATTGCCCCAGGTGATGCTCGCCCGCGTGCTGGCGGTCATGGGCATGATCAGCGTGGGCTTTCTGAGCTTTTTGATCATCACCTCCAACCCGTTTCAGCGCCTGCTGCCACAGGTGCCTGTCGATGGCCGGGACCTCAACCCGCTGCTGCAGGACATTGGCCTGATCGTGCATCCGCCAATGCTGTACATGGGCTACGTCGGTTTTTCGGTCGCCTTCGCCTTCGCCATCGCCGCCCTGCTCGGCGGGCGTCTAGACGCCGCCTGGGCCCGGTGGTCGCGGCCCTGGACCCTGGTGGCCTGGGCGTTCTTGGGCGTGGGCATCACCCTGGGTTCCTGGTGGGCCTACTATGAACTGGGCTGGGGTGGCTGGTGGTTCTGGGACCCGGTGGAAAACGCATCGTTCATGCCCTGGCTGGTAGGCACGGCGCTGATCCATTCCCTGGCAGTGACGGAGAAGCGCGGGGTGTTCAAGAGCTGGACCGTCCTGTTGGCCATCGCTGCGTTCTCACTGAGCCTGCTGGGGACGTTCCTGGTGCGTTCCGGGGTTCTCACCTCCGTGCATGCCTTTGCCGCCGACCCGTCGCGCGGCATTTTCATCCTGTTCTTCCTGCTGTTCGTGGTCGGCGGCTCACTGACCCTGTTCGCCTTGCGTGCGCCAGTGGTCAAGAGCCAGGTGGGGTTTGCCCTGTGGTCGCGCGAAACCCTGCTGCTGGCGAACAATCTGGTGTTGGTGGTCGCGGCATCGATGATTTTACTGGGCACCTTGTACCCGCTGGTGCTCGATGCCCTGACCGGCGCCAAGCTCTCGGTAGGCCCGCCCTATTTCGACGCCCTGTTCCTGCCGCTTATGGCACTGCTGATGCTGGTGCTGGGAGTAGGGGTGGTGGTGCGGTGGAAAGATACGCCTGGCAAGTGGCTACTGGGCATGATGACGCCGGTCCTGGTCGGCAGCGCCGTGCTGGCGCCGGTGGCGGGCCTGATCGTCGACGATTTCGACTGGCAGGTGCTGGCCACGTTCGCCCTGGCCGCCTGGGTAGTGCTCGGGGGGTTGCGCGATGTGCTCGACAAGACGCGCCACAAGGGGCTGCTCAGAGGGCTGCCTGGCCTAGGACGCAGTTACTGGGGCATGCAGGTCGCTCACCTGGGGCTTGCGGTGTGTGCCCTTGGGGTGGTGCTGTCGAGCAACAATAGCGCCGAGCGTGATCTGCGCATGGCCCCCGGCGAAAGCGTGGAGCTGGGCGGATATCATTTCCTGTTCCAGGGCGCCAGGCACTTCGAAGGGCCCAACTTCATTTCCGACAAGGGCACGGTGGTGGTCAGCCGCGAGGGTCGCCTTGTGGCCACCCTGCACCCGGAGAAGCGCCTGTACACCGTGCAGCAGTCGATGATGACCGAGGCCGGGATCGACGCAGGGTTTACCCGCGACCTGTACGTGGCCCTCGGGGAGCCTTTGGAAAACGGTGCCTGGGCGGTGCGTGTGCACATCAAGCCCTTTGTCCGCTGGATCTGGCTGGGCGGTCTGTTGACTGGCCTTGGCGGGTTGCTGGCGGCCCTCGACCGGCGCTACCGCGTCAAGGTCAAGTCCCGGGTGCGCGAGGCCCTGGGTGTGTCTGGAGCAGTTGCATGAAACGTTGGTTGATGGTCATGCCCCTGGCGGTGTTCCTGCTGGTGGCGGTGTTCCTGTACAAAGGTTTGTTTCTCAAGCCCGATGAATTGCCCTCGGCCATGATCGGCAAACCGTTCCCGGTCTTTTCGCTGGCTTCCACCCAAGGCGACCGTACGCTTACCCAGGCAGACCTGCAGGGCCGGCCTGCGCTGGTCAACGTCTGGGCCACCTGGTGCGCGTCGTGCAAGGTCGAGCATCCTTATCTCAACCAGCTGGCTTCCCAGGGTGTGGTCATCTATGGGGTGAACTACAAGGACGACAACGCCGCAGCGCAGAAGTGGTTGACCGAGTTCCACAACCCCTACCTGCTGGACATCAGTGACGAGCAGGGCAGCCTGGGGCTGGACCTGGGTGTCTACGGTGCGCCGGAGACGTTCCTGATCGATGGCGATGGCGTGATTCGCTACAAGCATGTGGGCGTGGTCGACGCCAGTGTCTGGCGCGAGCAGTTGGCGCCACGCTACCAGGCGCTGCTCGACGAGGCGACGCCATGAAGCGCTGGTTCGCAGCCCTGACCTTGAGCCTGTGCGTCGGTGGGGTGGCCAAGGCCGCCATCGATACCTATCAGTTTCGTGACCAGGCCGAGCGTGAGCGCTATCAGCAACTGACCAAGGAATTGCGCTGCCCCAAGTGTCAGAACCAGGATATCGCCGACTCCAATGCACCCATTGCGGCTGACCTGCGCCGGGAAATATTCCGCATGCTGGGTGAGGGCAAGAGCAACCAGCAGATCGTCGACTTCATGGTCGACCGTTACGGTGATTTCGTGCGCTATAAGCCTGCGCTGAGCGGCCGGACCTGGTTGCTCTGGTTTGGCCCGGGCATTCTGCTGGTCGGCGGGTTCGCCGTATTGGCGGTGATTGTACGGCGTCGTCGCCTGGCGGCCGTGCAAGGCACTGATGAATTGTCAGCCGAGGAGCGCGCACGGCTGGCCAACCTGCTGGAAAAAGAACGCACCCATGACTGAATTCTGGCTTAGCGCGGGCTTGTTGCTGCTCGCGGCCCTCAGCTTTCTGCTGATCCCGATCCTGCGTGGCCGTCGCCACCAGCAGGAGCAAGACCGCACGGCGCTCAACGTGGTGCTCTATCAGGAACGCATCGCCGCGCTGGCCGCGCAGCAAGCGTCGGGTGTGCTCGATGACCTGCAATTGAGTCAGGGCCGTGACGAAGCCGCCCGTGAACTGCTGGCTGACACCGAGGGCGCCGAACCCGCCAGGCAGCGTCAATTGGGCAGGGCCTTGCCGTTGCTGGCAGCGGTTCTGGTGCCGCTGCTGGCGTTGGGGCTGTACCTGCACTTCGGTGCGGCGGACAAAGTGGCCCTTACCCAGGAATTTGCCCAGGCACCTAAGTCGATGGAAGAAATGACGGCACGCCTGGAGCGCGTGGTTCAGGCACAACCTGATTCGGCCGAGGCGGTGTACTTCCTGGGCCGTGCCTACATGGCCGAACAACGCCCTGCCGAGGCGGCCCGCACGTTCGAGCGCGCAGTAGCCCTGGCCGGTCGCCAGCCCGAGTTGCTGGGCCAGTGGGCTCAGGCCCTGTATTTCGCGGCCGACAAGCGCTGGAGTGGGCAACTGCAGGCATTGACTGACGAGGCGCTGAAAGCCGATCCCAATGAGGTCACCAGCTTGGGGCTGCGTGGCATTGCGGCATTTGAAGGTGAGCGCTATCAGGAGGCTATCGAGTACTGGAAGCGGCTGTTGGCGCAGTTGCCGCAAGGGGATGCGTCGCGCGCGGCATTGCAGGGCGGCATTGACCGTGCAGCTGAACGGTTGGGCACTCAGTCTGCTCAGGCGCCGGCACCTGCTGCGGTGCGTTTGAAGGTGCGGGTGGAATTGGCGCCAGCTTTGCGGGACAAGGTCAAGGCACAGGACACCGTCTTCATTTTCGCCCGCGCCAGCAGCGGCCCGCCCATGCCACTTGCCGCCAAGCGGGTGACGGTGGCGCAGTTGCCCATCGAGGTCGAGCTTTCAGATGCGGATGCGATGATGGCGCAGATGAAACTGTCCGATTTCGCCGAAGTCCAACTGGTTGCGCGCGTTTCCAAGGATGGGCAGCCGACCCGCGGCGAGTGGGTTGGCCAGAGCGCGCCTTTGCCCAACACGACCCAGGCCCAGCAGCGCCTGATCATCGACAGCCCTGATTCGTAAGAGAGTTCCCTATGCACGCGACGGTACGCCTTAGCCTGATCACCCTGGCACTGGGTTTGTCGGCCTGTACGGTGCATGGCCCTGCTTCGCAGCCTGAGCCCGAACCGCCGATCGAACGGCTCCCGCCCAAAGGGCCGGTGGTCAAGCCGCTGCCAGGTGGACAGCCTGCTGGACCTGGGAGCAAGCCTGCCCCCCCAGCCAAACCAGTGCCGCGCACCTCGGCAAGCTTTGCCCCGCCGCCGGGCGGGGCGAGCCACTGGGACCCCAAGTTGGGCGTGTATGTGCTGGACAAAAAACCCAACACGTTCTACCGCCAGCGGACGTATTACCGGTTCGACAACGGCTGGAGCTGGTCGGTGAGCCCGGATGGGCCTTGGCAGCAGACCGATAGCAGTGGTGTGCCTGGAGGGCTGGGGCGGGCGTTTGGGCAGTAGATTTTTCGGCACCGCACCGGCCGCGATGGGCCGCACAACGGCGTTAATTGTGTAAGTGGTACAGCCAAACAACCGGGGCCGCTGCGCGGCCCATCGCGGTACAAGACCGCTCCTACACGAAATGGGGTAGCCCTGTAATGTTGTACAAGGCAGCTGCACCGCAAAGAGCAAGATGAATTCTTAGTACTTAAGACACTTCATACAAAAGAGCCTCAGTGCCATCGAGACCGTCAATCTTGATCTTGATCTTGCTTCTAAGCGCGCGGTAGTTCAGGCGCCGCAGATCGCGACTTCAGGAGGCCGAGCGCAGGGCTTGCGGAGGGAGGTGACAGGCATGGATGCCTGTCAAGCGCTGGGCCCCAGGATGGGGCCTGCAGCGCGGTCCTTCCGGGAGCAAGCCCGGAGCGAGGGAACCCCGGAGCGCAGCGCAGGGGCCGGATGATAGGAGCAGGCGGTTTTTGCTCACTTTTTGACAAGACAAAAAGTGAGCCGCCGTAAGGGCGGAAAGGTGATCATGCGCCACCCTAACTATTGAATACCAACTCAATATAAATGCCCACACTGATACTCAGAACTCAGAACTCAGAACTCAGAACTCAGAACTCAGAACTCAGAACTCAGAACTCAAAGTTCAAAGTTCAAAGTTCAAATCCCGCCGAGTTTGATTCAAAATCCGGGTGACTACTAAGCTAAGCGCCCGCCCATAAACCCCATTCCCACCTCCCATAAAGTCCCCACCGACAATACCCATTGACTGTACCACCCACCCCCTCCGCATAATCCCCAACCCACCCGGAGGCACCATGCACAAGACAATCCTGGTCCTGGTCGAAACCGTAGACACCTATCTACCCCTGTTGACCAACGCCGGCTACCACCTGATCCTCGCCCAAACCCCCGACCTGCGCGCCCAAGCCATCGAGCACAACGGCCCCCGCATCGACGCCGTCCTCACCCGCGGCCCCCTCGGCCTGACCGCCCAGGAAATCGACGCACTGCCCAACCTGCAGATCATCTGCGTCATCGGTGCCGGCTATGAGCAGGTCGACCTGCAAGCCGCCCATGCCCGCCACATCACCGTCACCAACGGCGCCGGCGCCAACGCTGACGCTGTGGCCGATCACGCCATGGCTATGCTCCTGGCCCTGCTGCGCAACATCCCACAAGCCGACGCCAGTACCCGGCGCGGCCAATGGCAGCGCGTGATCAGCCCATCGGTCACTGGCAAACGCCTGGGCATTCTGGGCATGGGCGCCGTTGGCCGAGCCATCGCCAAGCGCGCGCATCAAGGGTTCGACATGCCCGTAAGCTACTACAACCGTACACCACGTCCGGCATTGCCCTACACCGGCTACGACAGCGTCCTGGCCCTGGCCGGGGCAGTCGATATTCTCGTGGTCGCCACACCCGGCGGCGCCGATACACGCCACCTGGTGGATGCACAGGTGCTGCACGCACTCGGCCCCCAGGGCTACCTGGTCAACATCGCGCGGGCCAGCGTCGTCGATACCCAGGCGCTGACCCAGGCACTGCAGGGCGGGCAATTGGCCGGTGCGGCCCTGGACGTGTTCGATGAGGAACCTGACGTTCCCGACACCCTCAAGTCGCTGCCGAACACGGTATTGACGCCCCATGTCGCCGGACAATCGCCAGAAGCGGCAGAAGCCACGGTGACGTTGGTCCTGCGTAACCTCGATGCTTTTTTCGCCGGCAAGCCAGTGCTGACACCTGTGCTTCATTAAGCCCCATACTGCCAAATGCCTGCACAAGGGCAGGCAACAAGGAGCGTATCCATGCAACTTGAAATCTTCCAGGTCGACGCCTTCAGTGCCGAACCCTTCGGCGGCAACCCGGCTGCGGTCATCCCGCTCGATCACTGGCTACCCGATGCCGTGCTGCAGCGCATCGCCGAGGAAAATAACCTTTCCGAAACGGCGTATTTCGTACGCAACGGCGAGGCGTTCGACCTGCGCTGGTTCACGCCCACCGTGGAAGTGGACTTGTGCGGCCACGCCACGCTGGCCTCGGCCTACGTGTTGTTCGAACACCTCAATGAACCGGCGCAGGTGCTGCGCTTCAATACCCGCAGCGGTGAACTGCGGGTAACTCGTCAAGCGGACGGCCTGCTGGCCATGGATTTCCCCGCTCGCCAACCAGAGGTCCAGCCCGTGCCAGCCGGTCTGTTGCAGGCGTTGGGCCTGCGCCAAGCGTTGGCGGTATATCGCAGCGACGACTACGTGGTGGTGGTCGATGACCCTGGGTTGCTCGACACCCTCACGCCAGATTTTGTCGCGCTGGCCGGCTTTGACGTGCGCGGCATCGCCGTGACGGCGGCGGGGCGTGGGTTCGATTTCGTGACGCGCTGGTTCGGGCCACGCGTGGGGGTCAATGAAGACCCGGTGACCGGCTCGGCCCATACCTCGCTCGCACCGATCTGGGCACAACGGCTGGGCAAGCAGTCACTTGAGTGCGAGCAGGGCGGTGCGCGCAAGGGGCAGCTGCGCTGCGTGCTGCCGGGCAATGGCCGGGTGATCATCAGTGGGCGGGCGGCGTTGTTCATGCGCGGTACCGTCTACCTATAGGACGGCCCTGTCGTCACGGACAATGCGCGAGCCGACACCAAGGCTTGCCAAATCCGGGCAATGCTGCGAAAAGGACGGCATTTTCGTAGCGGCTGGAGCCTGCGCATGAACCAAGAACTGCAGATCATCGACCTGGTCGAGGGCGACGGCAAAGCGGCCGTCAAAGGTGCCCTGATCACTACCCAATACACCGGATGGCTGGCCGATGGCACCGAGTTCGACTCCTCCTGGTCACGCGGCAAGCCGTTTCAATGCGTGATCGGTACCGGGCGCGTTATCAAGGGGTGGGACCAGGGCATCATGGGCATGCGCGTTGGCGGCAAGCGCAAGCTGTTGGTGCCGGCGCACCTGGGCTACGGGGCGCGTAGCGTCGGATCTATTCCACCTGATTCGGACCTTGCGTTCGAAATCGAGCTGCTTGAAGTGCTGACGCGCGACGACTGACAGGATGGCCCCGTAATGCCCGTGCCAGACGCCTGGAACCCGGGCAGCGGGGAACAAATCGGGTTTTTGGCACTCTGAACCGAACCCGTCGTCAAGGAAGGCACTCACTGCAAAAGGCGCCCTGTGCCCGTCCGGGCGATGCGCGGGTGACCCGTTTGTCACACGAGCCTGCATTGATGAAGTTGATTCCACACCTGCATCGTCGCCGTCATTGGTTGCTGGGCCTGACCCTGACCGCCGTAGGCGTACCGCTGGCGCTGGACGCCGTCGAGAGCCGCGCGCAACCGGTCGATGGCACCCAGACCCTGGTGTTTCTGCGCCATGCCGAAAAACCCGGTGAAGGCTTAGGCCAATTGAACTGCCAGGGCCTGAACCGTGCACTGGACCTGGCCACGGTTTTACCCGAACGTTTCGGCAAGGCCGATTACGTGTTTGCCGCCAACCCGTCCCGGCACGTGGAGGAGGGCGCCGATGATCAAAGCTACAGCTACCTGCGTCCGCTCATGACCATCAGCCCCAGTGCCATTCGCCTTGGCCTGCCGGTCAACATCGACTACAGCGCCAACGACACCGATGACCTGGCCGATGAGCTGCTCAGCAACAAGTACCGTAACGCGACCATCTATACCGCGTGGTCACACGGCTACCTGCCGGACCTGATCAATACCGTCGCGGAAAAAGCTGTCGGCAAGGAGCACGTCATCACCGAGGATTGGCAGGATGGTGATTTCGACACCCTCTATGTTCTGACCCTGAACTGGCACGATGGCAAGGCCAGCCTGCGCAGCCGTAACGTGCGTCAGGGGCTCGATGACGGTAAGCATAGCTGCCCGACCTGATCCGCTGGTACTGTTGAGCCAGGATGCTGAACAGGGATGAACGATGAAGCGGCAGGTGACGGTGATAGGGGGCGGCGTGGTCGGGCTGGCGACGGCCTATGCGCTGGTGCAGGAAGGCCATTGCGTAGAATTGATCGAGGCCCACGACACCTTGGGGGCAGCCACCAGCTTTGCCAATGGCGGTCAATTGTCCTACCGCTACGTCGCGCCACTGGCTGATGCGGGCGTGCCGTGGCAGGCGCTGGGATGGTTGCTGCAGGGCGATTCCCCGCTGCGTCTGCGCCTGCGTCTGGACCCGGCGCAGTGGCGCTGGCTGTTGGCCTTTACCCTGGCATGTCGACGCAGCGTCAACCGGCGCAACGCCGCCGTCTTGCTTGACCTTGCCCTGCACAGCCAGGCGGTGTTGGCCCAGTGGCGCCAAGCCCAGGACCTCGGCGACTTTGCCTGGCGCCGCAATGGCAAGCTTGTAGCGTTTCGCAGCGAGTCCCAGTTCAAGCGCAGCCGTCTGCAACTGACCGATCCTGATCACCAGCAGGTACTGGGCGCTGCTGAGCTGCGGACACTGGAACCTGCGCTGCAAGAGTCGTCCTTCGTGGGTGGCATATTCACCCCGGACGAAGAGGTAGGCGACTGCCATGCCTTCTGCCTGGGCCTGGCCGCCGCGCTGCAAGCCTCTGGCCAATGCCGGTTCCGGCTCGGTCAGCCGGTGACCCAGCTGCTTCACCGTGGGCATCAGGTGGTAGCGCTGCGCCTTGGCCACGAAGAACTGGCAGTCGATCAGTTGGTGCTGTGCGCCGGTTACCGCAGCGCTGCGCTGAAGTTGCCAGGGGTGAACATTCCGATCTATCCACTCAAAGGGTACAGCCTGACTGCGCCGCTAGCATCAGGGCAGCGTGCGCCTGAAATCAGCCTGACGGACTACGAGCGCAAGATCGTCTATGCCCGGCTGGATCGGCACCTGCGCGTTGCGGCCATGGTCGACATCGTGGGGCAAGACGAGGCGCTGGACAAACGCCGGTTGCAGAGCATGCGACGCCTGGCCCTGGAGACACTGCCCCAAGCCGCCGATTACGCCCACGCGGTGGAGTGGGCCGGCATGCGACCGGCGACGCCCACCGGTGTGCCGATCATCGGCGCAACGCCTTATCGCAACTTTTGGCTCAACCTTGGCCATGGCGCGCTGGGCTTCACCCTGGCCTGCGGCAGTGGCCAGCGGCTGGCCAGAATGATCGGTTAAGCAGGCCCTGCGCAGGGTCGGTTGCCGATCCCGCGCAGGTTGCGCCGTGGTGCCCTAGCGGCCCAGGCGCATCGGCCAGCCTATGACCTTCTTTGCCCGAGGGGTCGCGTAGGTGCGGACCTTGGACGTACTCAGACCCAGGCGCACCAGCGACTCGGCGATGGTCACCGCCGCGCTGACCCCATCGACCACCGGTACCCCGGTGCGTTGGCGGATCTGCTCGTCCAGCCCGGCCATGCCTCCGCATCCCAGGCAGATGACCTCGGCCTTGTCATCGCGTACGGCCCGTTCGGCCTGCTCGACGATGGCCTCGACGGCGCGCTGCGGATCGGCCTCGAGCTCCAGCACCGCCAGGCCGCTGGCGCGTACCGAGGCGCACCGATCGTAGAGCCCGGAAAGTTTGAGGCGGTCCTCGATCAAGGGCACGGTACGGTCCAGGGTGGTGACCACGGAGTAAGCGTGGCCCAGGTACATGGCGGTACTGGCGGCGGCGTCGGTGATGTCCACCACCGGCACGTTCAGCAGCTCCTGCAAGCCTTCACGGCCGTGCTCGCCATAACCGGCCTGGATCACGGCATCATAGGGGCCCTCATAGGCCAGTACCCGATCCATCACGGCGATGGCGGCCAGGTAACTCTCGAAGTTGCCCTCCACCGATTCTGCGCCGAACCACGGCGTCAGGCCGATGATCTCGGTGCCCGGCGCCGCCACGGCGCGGGCCTGCTCGGCGATGGCCTCGGTGATGGCTTCGGTGGTGTTGACGTTGGCAATCAGGATTCGCATGCGCAGTCCTCCTTATTCAGTGGCTGCTGTGGTCGACGGCGATGCATTCGCCGCTGACGTCGTGGTAATGACGGTTGCGCGGCGCGATCAACAGGTACAGGGCGGCGGCGATGCCAGCCCCGATCAGCCACGAGAACGGCGCGACGCTGTGGAAGTTGGGGACCAGGGCCAGCACGATGGCCAGCAGGGCCGCCGGCACGAACGCCGCGACCGCGCGCAGGTTGATGCCCTTGGTGTAGTGATAAGCGCCGGCCGGGTCTTCGCTGTAGAGCTGCGGGACGTTGATGCAGCCTTTGCGCAGCAGCCAGTAGTCGGACATGATCACCCCGTACAACGGGCCCAGCAATGCACCCAGGCCGGAGAGGAAGTAGACGATCACCAAGGGGCTGTTGTACAGGTTCCACGGCAGGATCAGCACCGCCAGCGTGGCGCTGATCAGCCCCGCGCGGCGGAAGTTGAGGTGACGCGGTGCCAGGTTGCTGAGCACGAAGGCCGGCGCCACGAAGTTGGCCATGATATTGACCGCGACCGTGACGATCAGGAACGACAGACAGCCCAGCACCAGGAAGGTGGTGTTTGGAATGGCTGCCACGATCTGGGTGGGGCTATCGATGATCTGGCCGTTGATCTTGAATTGAGCGCCGCACAGCACGACGGTGATCACGGCAAACACCAGGATGTTCACCGGCAGGCCCCAGAAATTGCCGACGCGAATGGTCTTGCGGCACGGCGAGGAGCGGGCGAAGTCGCAGAAGTTGAGCACCAGCGTGCCGTAGATGGCCAGCCACAAGGCACCGCCGGCAAAAATGTTGCGCCACATCTCGTAACCACTCAGGGGCTCTGCCACCGACCATGCGATGCGGGTGTCGGCCTTGAAGTACATGAATACCGCCAGCGCCGCGACCGTTACCAGGATGACAGGGCCTGCGAAGGCTTCGTAGCGACGCACCATCTCCATGCCGTAGGCGAGGATCACCAGCTGCACCAGCCAGATGGCCACGAAACAGGCCCAGCCCAGGCTGGAAAGGCCAAGGATGCTGTCGTGGTCATAGGCTGCCATTTGCGGCCAGATGGCGCTGAGCAGCACGCGCAGGACCACCGAGGCCAGGTAGGTCTGGATGCCAAACCAGGCGATGGCGATGACCGCACGTATCAGCGCCGGGATCTGCGCGCCGTGAATGCCGAAGGCGATGCGGCTGATGACCGGGAAGGGTACGCCGGTTTTCTGCCCCATGTAGCCCGACAGGTTCATGAAGAAGTACACCAGGGCCGCGCCAATGGCCAACGACAGCAATATCTGCCAGCCGCCCAGGCCCAGGGCGAACAGACCCATGGCAAATGAATAGTTGGCGATGTTGTGCACATCGTTGGTCCACAGCGCGAAGATGCTGTAACGGCCCCAGCGGCGTCCGGCGATGCGCGTGGGGGCCAGGTCCCGGTTGTGCAGGCGAGGGCTCAGTGCCATGTCCGGCATCGTGTCGGCCGGGGTTGGGTGGGTCTGGGTGCTGGCGACGGATAGTTCAGGGGCAAGGTTGAGGCTGCTACTCATTCCGGCGGGCTCCTGATGCACGTTGACTGCGATGAGCGGGCAGCGCACGGGCTCGCCATCTCGTCGGTGCAGCGTTGGCATCTCGGGTTCTGGGCGCGGCGGCCGACGGTCAATCGGCGTCGCGGGTTCTTGTGTATTTATGTTCGTTGAAACTTGTATACAAAACACAAGCACAGTAAAGCCATTTCCATGCCAGCTTGAGTAAGCGACCACCAAGGTGTTCATTCGGAAAGCGGGTATATTGCGGTAACAATCTGAAAAATCAGGTTTTTAAACTGACCACAAAGTCAATAATTGTTTGAATTCATGGGCTTAGTTGATCAGTTAGTCAGCATTCAATGAGCGCTTCATGTAACACATCGGGGCTTAATCGGTGCAAGTGCACACAAAAATGGCACTTAAGGTGACATTAGTGTGTACAAAAAATAGACAATCCGAGATGGCGCTCCTTCGTGGCCTTGCCATGTAAAATACGACTCCGCTTACCGATGTGACCTGACATGACCTCTCCGATTGCCGCCCTCGAGCAGCATCTGCTTGCCGCCCTGAACCCCGCCCCTGAAGAAACCCGTCGTCTTTTCCACGGTCGTGGCCGTTGCTGGCCTGGTCTTGAGCAAATCACGGTGGACTGGCTTCAAGGCGTGTTGTCGGTCGCCTTGTTCCGTGAGCCCCCGGAAGGACAATTGGCAGCGCTTGAGGCGATGCTGTTGCGGCTGTCGCGCCTTGAGCAGTGGACAGGCCAGGCGATCCTGCTGCAACACCGTTACCTGCCCGACAGCCCCGGTCAATGGCTGGTGGGCGAGCCGTGTCAGCAACGTGAAGTGATCGAGGACGGTCTGACCTACCTGCTGGACCTGGGGGTACGCCAGAACAATGGCCTGTTCCTGGACATGCGCCTTGGTCGCCAGTGGGTGCGTGCCCAGGCCAAGGGGCAGCGCGTGCTGAACCTGTTTGCCTACACCTGTGGTTTTTCGGTGGCGGCGATTGCAGGTGGCGCCGAGCAGGTGGTGAACCTGGACATGGCCAAATCGGCACTGTCCCGAGGGCGCGATAACCACCGCCTTAACCAGCACGACCCGTCCCGGGTGGCCTACCTGGGCCATGAGCTGTTCAAGTCGTGGGGCAAGGTGCGCAAATACGGGCCTTACGATCTGATCATCATCGATCCGCCTACCTTCCAACGCGGTAGCTTCGTGCTGACCCAGGACTACGCGAAGATCCTGCGGCGCTTGCCTGAGCTGTTGAATGAAGGTGGGACGGTGTTGGCCTGTGTGAACGACCCGGGCATCGGGCCTGAGTTCTTGATCGAGGGCATGGCCGAGCACGCGCCCGGCCTTGCCTTCGTCGAACGCCTGCAGAACCCGCCCGAGTTTCCGGATGTGGATCCGGCTGGGGGATTGAAGGCGTTGGTGTTTCGGTTGGGTTGATGGGGCGGGCCCACGCGGCGAAGCTCAAGCCCCCAGGCGCGTGCGCGGCTGACCCAGCTCAGCCCGCTTCACTGACCGGTATAAATCTGATCGAACACGCCCCCATCGTTGAAATGCGTTTTCTGCACGGTGCGCCAGTCACCAAAGGTCTTCTCGACCGAGAGGAATTCAACCTTGGGGAAACGGTCGGTGTACTTGGCCAACACAGTCGCATCGCGTGGGCGCAGGTAGTTCTGGGCGGCGAGTTCCTGGGCGGCCGGGGACCACAGGTATTTCAGGTATTCCTCGGCCACCGCCTGAGTGCCTTTGCGGGCGACGACTTTATCGACCACGCTCACCGGCGGCTCGGCTTCGGCCGACACGCTTGGGTAAACCACCTCGAACTGATCGCGACCGAATTCGCGGGCGATCATTTCGGCTTCGTTCTCGAACGTCACCAGCACATCGCCAATCTGGTTGGTCATGAACGTGGTGGTGGCGGCGCGACCACCGGTGTCGAGCACCGGCGCCTGCTTGAACAGCTTGCCGACGAACGCGCGCGCCTTGTTCTCGTCACCGCCTTGCTTGAGCACATAGCCCCACGCCGACAGGTAGGTGTAGCGGCCGTTACCCGAGGTCTTGGGGTTGGGTACGATGACCTGTACGCCATCCTTGAGCAGGTCGGGCCAGTCTTTCAATGCCTTGGGGTTGCCTTTGCGGACGATGAACACCGTGGCAGAGGTGAACGGTGCACTGTTGTTCGGCAGGCGCGTGACCCAGTTGTCAGGGATCAATTTGCCGTTGTCGACCAAGGCATTGATGTCGGTGGCCATGTTCATGGTGATCACGTCGGCCGGCAGGCCATCGATCACCGCGCGCGCCTGTTTGCTCGAGCCACCGAAGGACATCTGCACATTGACCTTCTCGTTATGCTCGGCCTCCCAGTGCTTCTGGAAGGCGGGGTTGTAATCCTTGTAGAAGTCACGCATCACGTCGTAGGAAACGTTCAGCAAGGTCGGGGCAGCGTGGGCCAGGGTGCCGAAGGCCAGGCTGGCGGCGGCCAGCGAGACGGTGAAGAACTTTTTCACGACGCATTCCTTATGGGTATGAATGTTGGGCAATGTGCCAGCGACTATAGCGTCTTGTTCTTCAGGTATTAAAGAATCAATGCGTCTTTGCTTATATGCGCTGGCCGATTGGCGGTTCTGGCAGTTGTCCAGGGGCTTTGCCCACTTAATGACTCGCTCAGCCGTCAAGGTGAGCGAGCCCTTCAGATCGTCAGGGGCGCCTTAGTCAACCGGATTTCGGGAACAACGCATTGCCACACCGGGCACAAAACGCCGCGCCACTTTCATGGGATTTCTTGCTGCAGGTCGGGCAGGCGTGCTGCAGTTGTTCTCCACGCATGGCATTGGCGAGCTCGGCCGTAAAGATCCCGGTCGGCACCGCGATGATCGAATAGCCGATGATCATCACCAGTGAAGAGAGCACCTGGCCCAATGGCGTTCTGGGCACGATATCGCCGAACCCGACCGTGGTCAGCGTGACGATGGCCCAGTAGATCCCCTTGGGAATGCTCGTGAAGCCATGTTCCGGGCCTTCGATCACATACATGAGGGTGCCGAACACGGTAACCAGCGTCGAGACGCTGACCAGAAACACGATGATCTTCTGCTTGCTGCCGCGCAGGGCATCGAGCAGGTAATTGGCCTGCTTGAGGTACGGGCTGAGCTTGAGCACACGGAAGATCCGCAACATGCGGATGACCCTCACGATCAGCAGGTACTGCGCGTCGCTGTAGTACAGCGCGATGATGCCCGGCACGATCGCCAGCAGATCCACCAGGCCGTAGAAGCTGAATGCGTAGCGCAAGGGCCGGGGCGAGCAGTACAACCGTGTCAGGTATTCGCACAGGAAAATGGCGGTAAAGCCCCATTCGATCGCGGCCAGCAGGCCCCCGTACCCGCGATGCACCTCGTCGATGCTGTCCAGGATGACCGTGACCAGGCTGGCCAGGATGATCAGCAACAGGGTCTTGTCGAAGCGTCTTCCGGCCACGGTATCGCTCTGGAAGACGATCACGTAAAGCCGCTCGCGCAGGCTTGCAGGTTTGTTCATTGGCTCTGTCCATCGTGAAGTCGGCTGAGCCTATGGGGTGCCTTTCAGCTATGCAAGCGCCCCGGGGTCTGGCGTTTGCCAAGCTTCAGGTGACGACCGAAGTGGATGAGCCAGCAGGCGGCGACGAAGGGTGCCGTGAGCGCCGGGACCGGCAGCCTGCTCAAAAGCGGCTGCAACGCCAGCGCCAGGCCAATGGCCAACAGCGTGACCCAGGGTTTTTCCCCTTGTCGGCTGAAGGCCAGGGCTGCCAGGGCCGCGTTGAATCCATACAGCCCCATCCATGCTGACTGCGCATCACCCACGAGCAGTGCCAGGCCTGCACCCGCGGCAGAGCCTATGACCGCCCAGAGACAGGCATACGGGTTGGCGATCAATAGGCCGACGATGATCAGCAGCCCGGCCAGGGGTTGATCGAGCAGGAAAATCTGCCCGACCCCTCTTGCCAGGGCACTCGCCAGGTCGGCCTCGACCACCACGGGTGCGCTAGCCGTCTGCACGAATAGCAACGTGCCCCAGCCCAGCAGTACGAAGGGCGCCGTGTAGGCGACCAGCAGCTTGCCCCCCCGCTTGCGCCATTGGTGGGTGATGATGCTGGACAGGCCGGCGGCAGCGATTACCAGCGGTGGCTGGATGATCGACCAAGGCAGCACAGCGCTGATCAACAAACCGATGAGCACGCCGTTGTAGCTGTACAGCCCAGCCTGTCGATCGGCGCGGTCGTAGCCGCGGGCCTGTGCCGTCAGCAGGCCTGCCAGCGCGCCAAGCAGCGCGCCGCCCAGCAGCGCCGGTGCGGTCAACAAGATCGCCAGCAGGCAGCATAGCCCGCACAAGGGGTTACGCAGCAACAGCACCTGGCTGAAGCCGTTTAGCAGCGCCGTGGCCCAGTCGGGGCACGGGTTTACGAAATTTTTGGTGTACATAGGGCAGTCAGTGAGGTGGATGGGAGGGCGGTGGGCCTCTTTGGGCCTCGATTGACCGCAGGTCTGGTACATCGGTGTTCGGGGAGGGCTCCGCCCTCCATTCCCGGTGCAAGCCCGTTCCCACAAGGTCTGCGCTGTGCCATGGAGCGGCGCGCATCCTGTGGGAGTGGGCTTGGCCCGCGACTGGGGCGCAGGGCGCCCCCGGGGATCTCAGTTCAACGTCTCGATGCGCAGCGTGTTGGTCGAGCCTGGCTTGCCGAAAGGCACACCGGCAGTGATCAGAAGCGTGTCGCCACGGTTAGCCATGCCTTGGGCCTGGGCAATTTCCAGCGCAGTGGAAACCACTTCGTCCACCTGGCGCAGGCGGTCATTCACTACCGAATGCACGCCCCAGGCCACGCTAAGGCGGCGAGCGGTGTTCAGGTTCGGCGTCAGGTTGAGGATCGGTGCCCGTGGGCGCTCGCGCGCAGTACGCAGGGTCGAGGCGCCCGACTCGCTGTAGTTGACCAGCACCGCCACCGGCAGGATGCCGCTGATGCGACGGATGGCGCAGCTGATGGCGTCCGATACGGTGGCCTCGGCCTTCGGCCGGCCAACGTCGAGCTGGGCCTGGTAGTCCGGGCCGTTCTCCACCTGGCGGATAATCTTGCTCATCATCTGCACGGCTTCGAGCGGGTAGTCACCCGAGGCCGTCTCCGCCGACAACATCACAGCGTCCGCACCTTCGGCCACGGCGTTGGCCACGTCGGTGACTTCGGCACGAGTCGGTGCTGGCGAGAAACGCATCGATTCGAGCATCTGCGTAGCCACTACCACCGGTTTACCCAGCTGCCGGCAGGTGCCGATGATGCGCTTCTGAATCTGCGGCACGCTCTCGGCCGGCACTTCCACGCCCAGGTCGCCACGGGCCACCATGATCGCGTCCGCCAGTTCGGCAATGGCTGGCAGTTGTTCGACCGCCGAAGGTTTCTCGATCTTGGCCATCAGGAAGGCGCGGTCACCAATCAGCTGGCGCGCTTCAAGGATGTCCTCGGGGCGCTGTACAAACGACAGGGCCACCCAGTCCACACCCAGCTCCAGGCCGAAAGCCAGGTCGCGGCGGTCTTTTTCGGTGAGCGGGGAGAGGTCGAGCACCGCTTGCGGCACGTTGACGCCCTTGCGGTCGGACAGCTCGCCACCGTTCAGCACTTCGGTGTCGATCGCATCGCTGTGTTTGGCGGTCACCTGCAGGCGCAGCTTGCCGTCGTCCAGCAGCAGGTCCATGCCGGGCTCAAGGGCTGCGATGATTTCAGGGTGTGGCAGGTTGACCCGGCGGCTGTCGCCAGGGGCCTCGTCCAGGTCCAGGCGCAGGGCCTGACCGCGTTGCAACTGCACCTTGCCTTCAGCGAAACGGCCCACACGCAGCTTCGGCCCTTGCAGGTCCATGAGGATGCCTAGCGGGTAGTGCAGCTGCTGCTCCACCTCGCGGATCCACTGATAGCGCAGCGCATGGTCGGCATGCTCGCCATGGCTGAAGTTGAGGCGAAAAATGTTCACGCCTGCTTCCACCAGTTGCCGCACATCGTCGATGCCACCCGTAGCCGGGCCCAGGGTGGCGAGGATTTTCACTTTCTTGTCAGGCGTCATGAGGGGTCGGTCTCGAGAATCAGGATGGCGCGAAAGTCATTGACGTTGGTGCGCGTGGGTTCGGTGACGATCAGCGCATCGAGTGCGGCGAAGTAGCCGTAGCCGTTGTTGTCGTCCAGCTCGTCGCTGGCCGACAGGCCCAACGCTTGGGCGCGTGCGTAGCTGTTAGGCGTCATGACAGCGCCGGCGTTTTCTTCCGAGCCGTCGATGCCGTCGGTGTCGCCTGCCAGTGCGTAGACGCCCGGCAGGCCCTTGAGACTTTCGGTGAGGCTGAGCAGAAATTCCGCATTGCGCCCGCCGCGGCCATTACCGCGCACGGTGACAGTGGTCTCGCCGCCGGACAGAATCACGCAAGGGGCCTTGAGCGGCTGGCCATGCTGAACGATCTGTCGGGCAATGCCTGCATGCACCTTGGCCACTTCCCGTGACTCACCTTCCAGGTCGCCCAATATCAACGGGCTGAAACCTGCCTGGCGCGCCTTGACCGCCGCAGCTTCGAGCGACTGTTGAGGCTTGGCGATCAGCTGGAAATGGCTGCGGGCCAGGGCTGGGTCGCCAGCCTTGAGGGTTTCCGAGGCCGGGTCGTTGAGCCAGTCGATGACGGCCTGTGGAGCGTCAATGGCGTAGCGCTTGAGGATCGCCAGTGCCTCGGCCGAGGTGCTCGGGTCGGCCACGGTGGGGCCTGAAGCGATGACCGTGGCCAGATCGCCCGGCACGTCCGAGATCGCGTAGGTGTAGACCGTGGCCGGCCAGCAGGCCTTGGCCAGGCGCCCACCCTTGATCGCCGAGAGGTGCTTACGCACGCAGTTCATCTCGCCGATGGTGGCGCCGGATTTGAGCAGGGCCTTGTTGATGTGCTGTTTGTCCGCCAGGGTCAGGTTGGCGGCGGGCAGCGCCAGCAAGGCAGAGCCGCCGCCGGACAGCAGGAATATCACCCGATCCTGCTCGCTGAGGTTGCCGACCAGTTCCAGCACGCGCCTGGCAACCGCCAGGCCGGCCGCATCAGGCACCGGGTGGGCGGCTTCGACCACTTCGATGTGTTGGCAGTTGGCACCATGGCCGTAGCGGGTCACGACCAGGCCGCTGACCTCGCCTTGCCAGTGCTTCTCAACCACCTCGGCCATGGCGGCGGCCGCCTTGCCTGCGCCGATGACGATCACCCGACCGCTGCGGTCGGCGGGCAGGTAGGGTTCGAGCACGTGGCTGGGATGGGCCGCGGCGATGGCTGTGTCGAACAGCTCACGCAGCAGTTTGTGTGGATCGACCGACATGGCAGGCTCCCTTTATTGTTGTTCTGCACAATCGAGAACGCCCCTGGAACAGCCTCCGTGCAGGCCGAACCAGGGGCGGTGTTGCTCGGGTTCACCCCTGGCTGTGCTCAGCCAAGGGGCGTAACAGGTGTGCCGGGTTACCGGCAGCAGGGCTGCAAGGCAGGCCCTGCGCTCGGATCAGCGGTCGTCGCGGATCGAGAAATTGGCCATGTGCTCCAGGCCCTTGATCAGCGCCGAGTGGTCCCAGTTGCCGCCACCCAGGGCCTGGCAGGTGTTGAACACTTGCTGGGCATTGGAAGTGTTAGGCAGGTTGATGCCCAGTTCCTTGGCGCCTTGCAGGGCCAGGTTAAGGTCCTTCTGGTGCAGGTTGATGCGGAAGCCTGGGTCGAAGGTGCCTTTGATCATGCGCTCGGCGTGCACTTCCAGAATTTTCGACGATGCGAAGCCGCCCATCAGTGCCTCGCGCACCTTGGCCGGGTCGGCGCCGTTCTTCGCGGCAAACAGCAACGCCTCGCTGACGGCCTGGATGTTCAGGGCGACGATGATCTGGTTGGCCACCTTCGCGGTCTGACCGTCACCATTGCCGCCTACCAGGGTGATGTTCTTGCCCATGCTCTGGAACAGCGGCAGGGCGCGCTCGAAGGCTTTTGGGCAGCCGCCGACCATGATGCTCAGGGTCGCGGCCTTGGCGCCCACTTCACCCCCGGACACCGGGGCATCAAGGTAGGTAGCGCCGGTGGCGTTGATCTTCTCGGCAAAGGCTTTGGTGGCAGTAGGGGAAATCGAACTCATGTCGATCACCACCTTGTTCGGGCCCACGCCCTGGGCAACGCCGTTGTCCCCGAACAGTACGCTGTCGACCTGTGGGGTGTCCGGGACCATGACGATGATGAACTCGGCTTCCTGGGCCACCTCCTTGGGGTTGGCCAGGGCCACGGCGCCGTCGGCGATCAGGTCGGCTGGAGCTGCATCGTGGTGGGTGGAGACGAACAGGCTGTGCCCTGCTTTTTGCAGGTTCTGGGCCATGGGCTTGCCCATGATGCCGGTGCCGATGAAACCGATTTTAGCCATCAGAAATTACCTCTTTTATCGTTGTTCGCGTTCCCGGTGGGATTCAGATCGCGTTGTGCGTTTTCAGCCAGCCCAAGCCCGCTTCGGTGGTGGTCTTGGGCTTGTATTCCGCGCCCACCCAGCCCTGGTAGCCGATGCGGTCCAGGTGCTCGAACAGGAAGCGGTAGTTGATCTCGCCAGTACCCGGCTCGTGACGGCCCGGGTTGTCGGCCAGCTGGATGTGGTTGATCGACTGCAGATTGGTTTCCATGGTGCGCGCCAGGTCACCTTCCATGATCTGCATGTGGTAGATGTCGTATTGCAGGAACAGGTTGTCGCTGCCCACTTCGGCCTGAATGGCCAATGCCTGCTCGGTGGTGTTGAGGTAGAAGCCCGGAATGTCGCGGGTGTTGATCATTTCCATGACCAGGCGAATACCGGCGGCCTGGAGCTTGTCGGCGGCATAGCGCAGGTTTTCCACGAAGGTCTTGCGCACGGTGGCGCAGTCCGGGCCGTCTGGGCGAATCCCAGCCAGGGCGTTGACCTGGGTGTTGCCCAGCACCTTGGCGTACTCGATGGCCTTGTCGACACCTGCACGGAATTCTTCGACGCGATCGGGGTGGCAGGTGATGCCACGCTCACCCTTGGACCAATCCCCCGCGGGAAGATTGAACAGCACCTGGGTCAGGCTGTGAGCCTTGAGCTGCGCCTGGATTTCGGCAGCGCTGAAATCGTAGGGGAACAGGTATTCGACACCACTGAAACCGGCGTCGGCGGCGGCCTTGAAGCGGGCCAGGAAGTCCTGCTCGGTGAACAGCATGGACAGGTTGGCAGCGAAGCGAGGCATGGTTGTCTCCTTGCGTTGAGAGCCCCGGGCCAGCCGGGGCGTCAGGCGATCAGTCCAGCAGCGAGATGGCGGTCGGCGCATCGTTGCCGACCAGGGCGAGGTCTTCGAACTCGTTGACCGCGTTGATCTCGGTGCCCATGGAAATGTTGGTAACCCGTTCAAGAATGATCTCGACCACGACCGGCACGCGGAACTGCTCGGCCATTTGCCGTGCTTTTAGCAGGGCAGGGGCGATGTCGGCCGGCTCGAATACCCGCAGGGCCTTGCAGCCCAGGCCTTCGACCACGGCGACGTGATCGACGCCATAGCTGGCAGCGTCGGTGGCGTTGATGTTCTCGAACGCCAGTTGTACACAGTAGTCCATGTCGAAACCACGCTGGGCCTGGCGAATCAGCCCCAGATAGGCGTTGTTCACCAGCACGTGGACGTAGGGCAGGTTGAACTGCGCCCCGACGGCCAGTTCTTCGATCATGAACTGGAAGTCGTAGTCGCCCGACAAGGCCACGACCTGGCGCGTGGGGTCGGCCTTGACAACACCCAGTGCCGCAGGGATGGTCCAGCCCAGTGGGCCGGCCTGGCCGCAGTTGATCCAGTGCCGTGGCTTGTACACGTGCAGGAACTGCGCACCGGCGATCTGCGACAGACCAATGGTGCTGACATAGCAGGTGTCCTTGCCGAACACCTGGTTCATCTCTTGGTACACGCGCTGGGGCTTGACCGGCACGTTGTCGAAATGGGTCTTGCGCTGCAGGCTGGCCTTGCGCTGCTGGCAGTCTTCAAGCCAGGCCTGGCGGCACTTGAGTTTGCCAGCGGCCTGCCATTCCCTGGCGACTTCCAGGAACACCTCCAGGGCCTTGCCGGCATCGGAAACGATCCCCAGGTCTGGGGTGAACACGCGACCGATTTGGGTCGGCTCGATATCCACATGCACGAATTTACGGCCTTCGGTGTACACGTCCACGGAACCGGTGTGGCGGTTGGCCCAGCGGTTGCCGATGCCCAGTACCAGGTCGGACTTGAGCAGGGTGGCGTTGCCATAGCGGTGGGAGGTTTGCAGGCCGACCATCCCGACCATCAGCGGGTGGTCATCCGGGATGGTGCCCCAGCCCATGAGCGTCGGGATCACTGGCACACCGGTCAATTCGGCGAATTCGACCAGTTTGTCGCTGGCGTCGGCGTTGATGATGCCGCCGCCTGCCACCAGCAAGGGCCGTTCGGCCTCGTTGAGCATGGCAAGGGCCTTTTCCGCCTGGACGCGCGTGGCGGAAGGCTTGTGCACGGGCAGCGGTTCATAGGCGTCGATGTCGAACTCGATTTCAGCCATCTGCACGTCGAATGGCAGGTCGATCAGTACCGGGCCGGGCCGGCCGCTGCGCATTTCGAAGAACGCTTTCTGGAACGCATACGGCACCTGGCCAGGCTCCAGCACGGTGGTTGCCCACTTGGTGACGGGCTTGACAATGCTGGTGATGTCCACGGCCTGGAAGTCCTCCTTATGCAGGCGGGAGCGTGGCGCCTGGCCAGTGATGCACAGGATCGGAATGGAGTCGGCACTGGCGCTGTAAAGGCCGGTGACCATGTCCGTGCCCGCCGGGCCGGAGGTGCCGATGCACACACCGATGTTGCCGGGGTTGGCACGGGTGTAGCCCTCTGCCATGTGCGAGGCGCCTTCGACGTGGCGAGCGAGGACGTGATCGATGCCACCCACTTTCTTCAGGGCTGAATACAACGGGTTGATGGCAGCCCCTGGGATGCCGAACGCAGTCACCACGCCTTCACGGCGCATGACCAGTACGGCTGCATCGATTGCTCTCATTTTGCTCATGATTTGTGCCTCATCGATTTTGTAATTGTATACAACCTGCGTTGCGATTCAGTGTATTCATGCTCAGGTGATCCGGTCAATGGGTTTTGATCGGGCAAGTCGATGCGGCCGTGAAATAGGGTGCTTGCGCTATCGAATACGATTGAATCTAAATATTGTATACAAAAATATTTTCGGTTGTGTTCTATTGCGGTATCGGTTTTCAACTGCCCTCAGGGCTTCTCACAATAAAAAGAGGACCTTCCCATGAATGCTTTGAACCTGAACCTGGCGCTGAGCCTGGTAAACGCCGCATTGGCTGCCGGGCGTACCATCCAGGCGGCGCCGCTGACGGTGGCGGTGCTCGATGCCGGTGGGCACTTGCTTGCCTTGCAGCGTGAAGACGGGGCGAGCCTGATCCGACCCGAGGTCGCCACGGGCAAAGCCTGGGGTGCGATAGCACTGGGCAAGGGCTCGCGTCTGCTGGCGCTGGATGCGCAGCAACGGCCGGCCTTCTTCGCCGCGCTCAACGGGTTGGGCGAACGGGCGGTCGTGCCGGCGCCAGGCGGTGTGCTGGTGCGTGATCAGGATGGGCGGGTGCTGGGGGCGGTGGGGATCAGCGGGGACACATCGGATATCGACGAGCAGTGTGCGATCAGTGCCATCGAGGCGCTGGGGCTGCGCGCCGATGCGGGCGCGGTGGCCTGACCCGCATCAACTGCCGTTGCTCGATGCCCCAGCCCCCAGAGGACCTGGGACGGGGCAGGGCAAACGGCAAGGCGGTACTGCTCAGGCCGGCTCGGGTTCGCAGCCTTTGAGCACCATGCGGATGATGGTTTCGGCCGCCGCGTCGTAGTCGCTGTCGGCCAGCTTGGCCTTGCCGGTCACTGCCGAGATCTGCCAGTCGAAATCAGCGTACGTCTGGGTTGCCGCCCAGATGCTGAACATCAGGTGATGCGCATCGACGTGGGCGATCTGGCCGCGGTCTATCCAGTGCTGGATGCACTCGATGTTGTGCCGCGCCTGCTCGTTGAGCTGTTCGACCTGGCTGGGCGACAAATGCGGGGCGCCGTGCATGATTTCGCTGGCGAACACCTTCGACGCATGGGGCAGGTCGCGGGAGATGCGGATCTTGGAGCGAATGTATGCGCTCAGCACCTCGCGAGGATCGCCATCGGCGTTGAACGGGGTGGAGGCCTGCATGATCGGCGCGATGATGCTTTCCAGCACCTCGCGGTACAGGTTGTCTTTGGACTTGAAGTAGTAGTAGACGTTGGGTTTGGGCAGGCCAGCCTTGGCGGCAATATCGCTGGTTTTGGTGGCTGCGAAGCCCTTGTCGGCGAATTCCTCGCTGGCCGCGCGCAGGATCAATTCCTTGTTGCGCTCGCGAATGGTGCTCATGGTCAGGGATTTTCCTCGTGTCAGGCCACCTCTAGGCTCTGTGTGAAAAGCCTTGATACTCGGTGATGCTGCGTTGAAAACAGCCTCGGAATGCTCATTTACAACCCGTAAACTCCGCTTCCTCGGCTGTTTTCGCCTTGCCTGACCTTCGTCTCAAGACTTTTCACACAGAGCCTAGGAGGCAGCCGGCATGGTAGCACCGTGCCCAAGGGCGGCTCAAGGCAGCGGCTTTGGGCAGGGCCTTTGCATCCAGTCGCGCGCGTGGGCGCTAGCGCAGCAGGTTGGTCTTCGCCAGGTCCAGCACTTCGTCGCCGCGCCCGCTCATCACTGCCTTGAGCATGTACAGGCTAAAGCCCTTGGCCTGCTCCAGCTTGATCGCCGGCGGCATGACCAGCTCTTGCGTGGCGGTGACCACATCGACCAGTACGGGGCCGTCGTGGTCCAGAGCACGGCGCAGGGCCTGCTCCAGGTCTTCGGAGCGCTCGACGCGAATGCCCAGAATGCCCATGGCATTGGACATGGCGGCGAAGTCGGGGTTGTGCAGGTCGGTGCCGGTATCCAGGTAACCGGCAGCCTTCATTTCCATGGCGACGAAGCCCAGTGACGCGTTATTGAACACCACCACCTTCACGGGCAGCTTGAGCTGGGCGAGCGAGATGAAGTCACCCATCAGCATGCTGAACCCACCGTCGCCACTCATCGAGATCACCTGGCGCCCCGGGAAGGCCGCCTGTGCGCCCATGGCCTGTGGCATGGCGTTGGCCATCGAGCCGTGGTTGAACGAGCCGACCAGGCGACGCTGGCCATTCATCTTCAGGTAACGCGCCGCCCAGACCGTGGGCGAACCGACGTCGGCGGTGAAGATCGCGTCTTCGCTGGCCAGTTCGCTGAGCAGGCGCGTGACGTATTGTGGGTGAATCGGCCGGTCACCCTTGGAGGGTACCGCCAGATCGTCCAGCCCCTGCCGCGCCTTGCTGTAGGCGTTGAGTGCATCATCCAGGAAGCGCCGATCGGTCTTGCGCGTCAGGCGTGGCAGCAAGGCGTTGAGGGTTTCGCCGACATCGGCAGCGATGCCCAGCGATAACGTGGCGCGTCGTCCCAGCGCTTGCGGATCACGGTCGACCTGCACGATCTTGGCGTCGTTTGGGAAAAACTGCCGGTAGGGGAAGTCGGTGCCCAGCATCACCAGCGTGTCGCAGCCGAGCATCGCGTGGTAACCGGAACTGAAGCCGATCAAGCCCGTCATGCCGACATCGAAGGGGTTGTCCCATTCCACATGCTCCTTGCCGCGCAACGCATGGACCACCGGTGCGCCGAGTGCATCGGCCAGGGCCACGACTTGGTCATGCGCACCGGCGCAGCCGCTGCCGCACAGCAGGGTCACCTTGTGGCTGTCCTGCAACAACTCGGTCAGGCGCTGCAGATCGACTTCCGTAGGCAGGATGCGTGGCTGCTGCAGGGAAGGCCAGGCCGCCGGTTTCTGCTCGACCTCTAGCAGCGATACGTCCCCGGGAATCACCACCACCGCCACACCGCGATTGAGGATGGCCGAGCGCATGGCCCGGTGCAGCACCTGCGGCATCTGCGCAGGGTTGCTGACCAGTTCGATGAAATGGCTGCATTCCTTGAACAGTTCTTGCGGATGGGTTTCCTGGAAGTAGTTCAGGCCAATCTCCGAGGAGGGGATCTGCGCGGCGATGGCCAGCACGGGCACCCGGTTGCGATGGCAGTCGAACAGGCCATTGATCAAGTGCAGGTTGCCCGGCCCGCAACTGCCAGCGCACACCGTCAACTCACCGGTGACCGCCGCCTCGGCACCGGCGGCGAAGGCGGCGACTTCCTCATGGCGCACGTGCATCCATTCGATGCTGTCCATGCTGCGCAGGGCGTCGGTCAGGCCATTGAGGCTGTCGCCGGTCAGGCCCCAGATCCGTTTGATACCGGCCTGTTCGAGGGTCGAGGCCAACTGCTGGGCCATGTTGAGCTTTGCCATGAATACTCCTAGTGCGAATGAAAGGACGTGATCGATGAGATAGAGACAGGCGCTTGGCCACGGCTGTTCGTTTGCGTCCATGAACGAATCGTCATGCGCGCTGCCCCGTGCCTGACGCTGCCCTGAACCTCCTCTGCTGCCGCAGGCCACCGCACACACGCCCGGCAGAACTGTTCAGCCACCGGCCGGTCTGTATGCCATCGTGATTGCCCTGGGAGCACGTCTGGCTATTCAGGCGTTTCAGGATGATGAAATCGCAAGCGTCTACTAAGGGTGAATGGAATGGCTGGCAGCAGTTTTTTTGCGTTGTTGGATGACATCGCGGCCCTGTTGGATGACATCTCGTTGATGACCAAGGTCGCGGCCAAGAAGTCGGCCAGCGTGCTGAGCGATGACTTGGCCGTTAACGCCGAGCAAGTGACGGGCATGAAGGCCGATCGCGAACTGCCGGTGGTATGGGCGGTATTCAAGGGCTCTCTAAAGAACAAGGCCATCCTGGTGCCCTGCGCCCTGATCCTCAGTGCAGTGCTGCCGGCAGCGGTCAAATGGCTGCTCATGGCCGGCGGCCTGTATCTGTGCTACGAGGGCTTCGAGGCGATCAAGGACAAGTTTTCTCGCAGCGAGCATGGCGCCAAGGCGCAAGGAAAAAAGGCGCTTCCCAAAACCCCCGAGGAACTGGCCGCGTATGAGCAACGCAAGATCAAAGGGGCGATCAAGACCGACTTCATTTTGAGCGCGGAGATCATCGTCATCACCCTCAACGTGGTGGCTGAGGCTGCGCTGTACCAGCAGATCCTGACCTTGGTTCTGATCGCCCTGGTCATGACGATGGGCGTCTATGGGCTGGTCGCTGGCATTGTGCGGCTGGACGACGCAGGCTTCGCCTTGGCGAAATCCAAGGCCCAGGGTATGTGGGGCCGTGCGGTCAGAAAGTTGGGTGAAGTGCTGGTGTCGGCCGCGCCTTTCCTGATGAAGGCGCTGTCCTGGATCGGAACGGTCGCGATGTTCTTGGTCGGCGGGACATTCATTGCCGAAGGCATTGCACCCCTGGAGCATGTCATCGAAGGCTGGGTTGCGCACAGCGGAAGCTGGGAAGCGGTTGCCAAGCACGTCGTGTTCGGGGTTGTCGGGGCTGTCGCCGGAGGCCTGACGGCACTGGTAGTCGGCGGATTCTCTTGGGTTCGCGCACGCGCGACCGGTTGAGCGACGACGCCTCGGCAAAGGGGCCGGCTCGCGGCCCCGCGATCATGCCGTGATCAGAACAGCACCTTGACCAGGAAGCTCATGGTGTTCTGGTCGGTGGTGAAGGCGCCGGAGTCCTTGATGCCGTACTTGTTCTTCCAATAGTCGTACTCAACACCCACGTACAGCTGCTTCTCGCCCAGGTGCATGGCTTTGCCCAGGTCATACTTGATCTGCGGGTTGAAGTGCAGGTTGGCGTGGTAGGTGCCACGGCGGTTTTCATCGTTGTCCACCACCCAGTCCATGAAGCCATCGATCAACACGTCGGAGGAGCCGACCGGGATGGTGTAGGCCCACACCGGGGTGATCTGCCAGACATTGTCGCCAGGGCGGCTGCCATCGGTGGTGCGCTGGTAGAAGTTCAGCTGGAAGTAGTCAAAGCCTGGGATGTCCAGGTCGAAGCCGGGGCCGATCAGGTAGGCTTCCGTGTCGCCCTCGCCAAACTCATAGGTCATGGCCAGCAGCACGTCCTTGACCGGGCCGAAGGACAGCTTCTGGTCGAAGATCTTGTTGAAAGACAGGCGCGGGCTGATTTCGCCGTAGTAGGTGTTGGGACCGTTGCCGGCGTCCTTCTGGCCTTGGTAGAAGATCTTGTCGACGAACAGGAAGTTATCGCCGTACTTCCAGCCGTCGGCGTGCTCGAAGGTCAGGGTCTGTTGGGTCGACGGGTTGACCTTGAAGTTCTTGCCCCACAGGTAGGTCAGGCTGTTGCTCTGCCACTGCAGCAGATCGCCGGCGAAGGTGGTGCCACAGGCCAGCAGGCCGCCGGCGAGGATCAGGCTGTTGATGGTACGCATTGCGGATGTCGCTCCCTTGGTTGATCTGTTGTCAGCGCTCGGTGTTGGCGCTTTTTCTGTCTTTTTAGTCAGCTTTTTTCGATGGGCCACAGCTGTCTGGCAAGGGTTGAGCCAACTTTCTCCCGGTTGGCGAAACCGTCCTGCTCGACGTCGTTCTGAACGGATGAAAAGGGTCTTTCAGGCTGGCAACACGTTGGCCAACCGCCCGAATTCATTGACTGAGCGGTCAGTAAACGCAGGCAGAATCCGTTCTGCCCTGATCGAGGGGGCGCGCAGATTACTGGCTTGCGCGCCTGGCCTCAAGTGCTCCGTCGTGGAGCATGGTGGAGCAAACCTGTGCATGTGGTCAGGTTGTCAGAAGTGTACCTTGATCAAGGCACTGGCCACGCTCTGATTGCTGTCCAGGGCGCCCCGGCTGTCGATGCCGTATTTGTCCTTCCAGTAGCTGTACTCCAAGCCCACGTACAGCTGCTTGTTGCCCAGGCTCAGCGCCTTGCCCAGGTCGTATTTCACCTGCGGGTTGAAGTGCAGGTTGGCGTGGTAGGTGCCCCGTCGGTTCTGGTCGTTGTCAGTCACCCAGTCCATATAGCCGTCTATCAGAATGTCGGACTTGCCCAGTGGCACCGTGTAGGACCAGGCGGGTGTGATCTGCCATACGTTGTCGCCGGGGCGGCTGCCTTCGGTATTGCGCACGTAGAAATTGAGCACGAAATAGTTGAAGCCTGGCACGTCGAGGTCAAAGCCTGGGCCGATCAGGTAGGCTTGATTGTCACCTTCGCCACGCTCGTAGGTCATGGCCAGCAGCACGTCCTTGACCGGGCCGAACGCGAGCTTGCGGTCGAGGATCTTGCCCAGCGAGAAACGAGGGCTGAACTCGCCGTAGTAGGTGGTCACCCCTTTGCCGGGGTCGGCCTTGCCGTTGTAGAAAATCTTGTCGACGAACAGGAAGGTGTCGCCGTATTTCCACTTGTTGGCGTGCTCGAACGTGAGCGTCTGCTGGATGCCAGGGTTGATCTTGAAATCCTTGCCGTACAGGTAGGTCAGGCTCTCGCCGTGCCATTGCAGCCATTGGCCGGCCTGGCTCGGTACGCTGGCCAGCAGGCTGGTGCCCAGCAACAAGGCTGTGGGGATGTGGTTCATGTGACAGCTCCCGGATGTTGTTCTTGTGGGTTGTCAGGCGCGTGCGCGCCCCGGGCGGCCCACGCGGGGTGGGCCGACGGCACAGCAGTGATTCAGGCGTAAAGCACGGGCGGGCAGGGCGCCGCCCGTTGGCTCAGTGGGGGTGGCAGGGCGCGTTGTGCGCCGCGCGGTCCGCGCCGCCGAGAATGTTGAACAGCACGTTGAGCACCAGTGCACTGACCGTGGCCATGGCGATGCCGCTATGGGTGATGGGCTCCATCCACTGGGGCATCTGAGCGAAGAATTCCGGCCGTACCACCGGGATCAGGCCGAAACCGACGCTGACCGCCACCAGCAACTGGTTGCGCCGATCCCCGATGTCCGCTTCCTGGAGGATCTTGATGCCAGTGGCAGTGACCATGCCGAACATGGCAATGGACGCGCCGCCGAGCACCGCTGGCGGAATCGAGGCGATCAGGTAGGCCGCCTTGGGGAGCAAGCTGAGCACCACCAGCAAGCCGCCGGCCACCACCGTGACGAAACGGCAGCGTACGCCGGTCATCTGCACCAGGCCGATGTTCTGGGCGAACGAGGAATGGGTGAAGGTGTTGAAAAAACCTGCGATGAAGGAAGCGCCAGCGTCGCACAGCAGCCCGCGGCGCAGCATGCCTGGGGTGACTTCGCGGTCGGTGACCTTGCCCAAGGCCAGGAACATGCCGGTGGACTCGACGAAGATGATCACCACCACCAGGCACATCGACAGGATCGGGGCCAGGCTGAAGGTGGGCATGCCAAAGTGCAGCGGGGTGACCACCTGCAACCAGGGCGTGGCCCCCAGGCCCGAGAGGTCGACCATGCCGATCGATCCCGCCAGCAGGTAACCCAGGCCCATCCCCACCAGCACCGACACGTTGACCCAGAAGCCCCGCATGAAACGGTTGATCAACAGAATCACTGCCAGCACCAGGCCGGCGACCAGCAGGTAGATCGGTGAGCCGAAGGTGGTCGCTTGCTGGCCGCCTCCGGCCCAGTTCACCGCCACGGGAAACAGCGACAGGCCGATGGACGTGATCACCGTGCCGGTCACCAGCGGCGGGAAAAACCTCACCACCTTGGACATGAAGGGCGCGACCAGCATGCCGAAGAAGCCTGCGGCAATGGTGGCCCCGAAGATACCCTGCAGGCCCACGCCGGGCATGCCGGCCATGGCCACCATGCTGCCAACGGCGGCAAAACTGGCCCCCATCATCACGGGCATGCGAATGCCCACCGGGCCGATGCCCAGCGATTGCACCAGGGTGGCGACCCCAGCGACCAGCAGGTCGGCGTTGATCAGAAAGGCGACTTCTTCGCGGGACAGGCCTGCGGCCTGGCCGATGATCAGCGGTACCGCGATGGCGCCACCGTACATCAGAAGCACATGTTGCAGGCCAACCAGAAAGAGCTGGAACAGGGGCAGGGGCTGTCGCGGCGGCGCTACCGGGATAGACGCCTTGGATGACTCGGACATGCAGCACCTCGAGTTTTGTTTTTATTCTCGGATCCAAGCGGCGGGCGAGCCCAAGGTTCAAGCGGCGATCTTCGACTTGAAGATCGCGTTGCTTTAAGCCTGGGCCAGCGCCTGCGCTCGATGCTTGCGTACGACGTTATGCGGTGTAGCCAATTGCGGTCAGTTGACAGGCGCGCCCTTGGCGATCCAGTCGCCTACCAGCTTGCGCTCTTCGGTGGTCATCTGGGTGATGTTGCCCAGCGGCATGATCTGGCTGGCAACCGCTTGCGCTTGGATGCGCGCGGCCTGGGCCTGGATCTGTTGCGGGGTGTCGAACATCACGCCACCTGGGGCGGCACTGAACAGTGGGCTGGTCGGCTTGGAGGAGTGGCACACGGTGCAGCGTTCCTGGATGACGTGGTGGATCTTCTCGAAGCTGTCACCGCCGGCCTGCGCCGTCGCCTCGGCCGGCACTGCCGGTTCGGCGGGCTTGGCCGCGTCTTCGGCGCGGCGTTCGGCCGCCGTCTTGCCGCCCACGGCCGTGGCTGGCAACGGCTGGTACTCGATCTTGGCAGCGGCCTGTTCCGGGCTGACCGGCATCGGCTTGGGACCTGTGACATAGGCCAGGCAGATCATGGCCAGGGCGCCGACCGGCAGCGTCCAGGCGTACTTGTTGCTGTCGTGGCGGGTGTTGAAGTAGTGACGGATCAACACCGCCGCCACTGCGATCCCCGCCAGGATCAGCCAGTTGTACTGGCTGCCGTAGGTGCTGGGGAAGTGGTTGCTGATCATGATGAACAGCACCGGCAGCGTGAAGTAGTTGTTGTGGCGTGAACGCAGCAGGCCCTTGGCCGGCAACACCGGGTCCGGGGTCTGGTTGTTCTCGATGGCAGCCACCAGCTGGCGCTGGGCCGGCATGATGATGCGGAACACGTTGCCGACCATGATGGTGCCGATGATCGCGCCCGTGTGCAGGTAGGCCCCACGGCCGCTGAACACCAGGCTGAAGCCCCAGCAGGCGGCAATGATCAGCACGAACAGCACCGCACCCAGCAGGGCAGGGCGCTTGCCCAGGGGCGAGTCGCAGAGAAAGTCGTAGACGAACCAGCCCACGACCAGCGACCCGATACCGATCGCCACGCCCTCGGCGCCGCTGAGGGTGCTGCCCGGTGCCAGCAGGTACAAGGTGGGGTTCCAGTAGAACACCACACACAGCAGGGCAATGCCGGACATCCAGGTGAAGTAGGCTTCCCATTTGAACCAGTGCAGGTTCTCGGGCATTTTCGGCGGGGCGAGCTTGTATTTTTCCAGGTGGTAAATACCACCGCCATGGATGGCCCAGAGGTCACCTGACAACCCATCGCGCGGGTTGCTTCGATTCAGGTGGTTTTCCAGCCAGACAAAGTAGAACGATGCACCGATCCAGGCCACGCCGGTGATCATGTGAACCCAGCGAATGCTCAGGTTCAGCCACTCGTGAAGGTGTGCTTCCACAGTATGTACCTCTTGCCGGTCACAGGCGCGGGCAGTGCCCTGGCATGACCGACCTTTTCTTATTGGTGGGGGTTGAGGATCAGCATCTGTTCCTCGCTGAAGTAATGCTCATCGCAGTTGTTGCCAGAACCACTGCGATCAACCACCAGGAAGTCATCCCGCTTTTCGATCGTCAGCACCGGGTGGTGCCAGACGCCGCGATGGTAATTGACGCCCTGCCTGCCGTTGCTGCGGAAGGCGCGGACCAAGCCTGATACAGGTGCATCGCCAAGTGGCGCGACCACGATCAGAAAGGGGTTGCCGAGCAGCGGAATGAAAGCCTGGCTGCCCAGCGGATGGCGTTCGAGCATGCGCACGGTCAGCGGCATTTCCAACGCGTCGGCGCGGAAAATACTGATGATCGCCTTGTCTTCGGGCTCGGCGGTCTCGACCGTGGCGAGCTTGTGAAAGCGCATGGTCGAGCCGTTGTTGATCATGAAGTGGTCGCTGCCGTCGGTTTCGATCACGTCACCGAAAGGGGCGAAGGCTTCTTTGGTCAGGGGCTCGATCATCAGGGTGCGCATGCGGTTATCTCTTCTATTGTTCGTTGTTCTGTTAAGAATCGTCGGTCGCTTACAGCTGTTGCAGGCGGAACAGGGCGATCTGGTTGATCTGCTTGAGCGCCTCGGCGAATTCGGCCTTGGCATCGTTGTGGATGCGCTGTTCGAACGAGGCCAGGATCTGGTGCCGGTCGCTGCCCTTGACGGCCATGATGAACGGGAACTGGAACTTGGCCTTGTACGCCTCGTTGAGCGAGGTGAAGCGCGCAAATTCCTCGGCGGTGCATTGGTGAATACCGGCTCCGGCCTGTTCGTTGGTGCTCGAGGCGGTCAGTTCACCCTGCACGGCAGCCTTGCCGGCCAAGTCCGGGTGAGCGTTGATCAAGGCCAGTTGGTCGGCTTGGGGTGCGCTCAGCAGGATGTCGCTCATACGCTGGTGCAGTGTTTGTACGTTGTCCAGTTCGTCCAGTTGACCGAGGTCGTAGGCCTTCTCGGCGACCCACGGCGAGTGCTCGTAGATGTCGGCGAAGGCATGGACGAACGCGTCACGGTCAAGGGTGGACGGCTTGAGGGTCTTGAAGGTGGTCATCAGACGGCCCCTTTCTGGTACGGGTGGGTGGCTTGCCAGTGGCGGGCGATGTCGACGCGGCGGGCGAACCATACCTGCTCGTGGCTTTTGGCGTAGTCGACAAAACGCTTGAGCGCTGCCAGGCGTGCCGGCCGACCGACCAGGCGGCAGTGCAGGCCGATGGAGAGCATCTTCGGCGCCTCGGCGCCTTCGGCGTACAGCACGTCGAAAGCGTCCTTGAGGTACTGATAGAACTGCTCGCCACAGTTGAAGCCCTGCACTTGGGTGAAGCGCATGTCATTGGTGTCCAGGGTGTAGGGAATGACCAGGTGCGGCTTGCCGGTGGGGTTGTTCGGCTCCCAGTAGGGCAAGTCGTCGTCATAGGTGTCGCTGTCGTAGAGAAAGCCGCCTTCTTCCATGACCAGTCGGCGGGTGTTGGGGCCGGTGCGGCCGGTGTACCAGCCCAGCGGGCGTTCGCCGGTGATCTCGGTGAGGATGCGGATGGCTTCGAGCATGTGCTCGCGCTCCTGGGCCTCGTCCATGTACTGGTAGTCGATCCAGCGGTAGCCGTGGCTGCAGATTTCATGGCCGGCCTGGACCATGGCGCGGATCACGTCGGGGTGGCGCTGGGCGGCCATGGCCACGGCGAAGATGGTCAAGGGAATGCCGCTGTCTTTGAACAGTTTGAGCAGGCGCCACACGCCTGCGCGGCTGCCGTATTCGTAGAGCGACTCCATGCTCTGGTTGCGCACGCCCTGCAACGGCTGGGCAGCGACCATCTCGGAGAGAAAGGCTTCGGACTCCTTGTCGCCGTGCAGGATGTTGCGCTCGCCGCCTTCTTCGTAGTTGAGCACGAATGACAGGGCAATGCGGGCGTTGCCTGGCCATTGCGGGTGAGGAGGGTTATTGCCGTAACCGATCATGTCGCGAGGGTAGTCAGCGCTCACTGCAGTCTTCCTTCTTGTACGTGTGGGCAGGGTGGCGGGCCGCGTCGCTGTGTCGCACCACCGGATGCGATGATTGTATACAACTTATGAATTCTTTTGTAAGTCTGAATTTCCGTATTTCTGCCCAGGTGTCGTGTCTGGATACCTTGCAAGAAACCTGCCCACTTGGTCAGCTAAGCGCGATGAAGACGCTATGCCCTGCATTGTTGCCGCTGAAGCCATGGTCTGTTGGCTAATTGGCTGGGCAAGCAAAAAAATTGTGTACAATTTTTTTTGAGAATGTCTTAATTATGCGAATTCAAGCCGCACGTTGCCCCGCTTCGGGTCACTGGCGTGCGTACTTGCCCCTGGCAAACAAGAGGCGACAAGCAGATGGGACGTTTGACCACTCACGTACTGGACGCAGCCCATGGCTGCCCAGGCAGCGCAATCAAGGTGGAGTTGTACCGTGTCGAAGGCAGCCAGTTGACGTTGGTCACCTCGGCGCTCACCAACAGCGATGGCCGCGTCGACGCGCCATTGTTGCAAGGCGATGACTACCGTTCGGGTGTTTACCAGCTGCAGTTCAATGCCGGTGACTACTACCGTGGGCGTGGCGTGGCGCTGCCTGAGCAGCCGTTTCTGGATGTGGTGGTATTGCGCTTTGGCATCGATGCGCAGCAGGAGCACTACCATGTGCCGCTGCTGATATCGCCGTACAGTTATTCGACCTACCGTGGAAGCTAGTTGGTCGCTAGAAGAATCTTCGTAGGTCCTTTGGCCCGCTCTCACACTGGCGGGCTTTTTTTCGCCTAAGCCTAGGTGGTTTCGGTACGAATGCTCTGTTGCATATATGCCAGCGACTTGCCGGTCCTGAACAATGCGTGGTCTTCTGCGCCTGCGGCCAACGCACCTAGCAGGTTGAAACTCGTGCCGACCAGGCGCGGTGCTCCCCGTTCCTTCATCCATTCCTGACTGGCCAGTAAATGCGCAGATGTGTTGGAAATGCTAGCGCGTCTAGTGCGATCGGCGATGTCTACATAGACTTGCGCGTGCTCGATGCTCAGGGAATTATCACCGTGGCTGGCCAGGTTGCTGTTGACCACGCCAAGCTTGTGGATGAAAGGCGTACTGGTTGAGAGTTTCCTCGTGTATTCATGGATCACGGCCCGTCCCCCATTGAAGCTAGGTATGGACTGCGGGTTTGGCGATATCGACTTTCGGGTAAGACCCAAGCTTTCGGCCGCGAGCTCATGATTTGACCTCCACCACTTCTTGATTGCGCTGAACGTCACGGGCGCTCGACCCGACGGGTCGGCCATGTTCACCGGATCGTTCTGGCAGTAGGCGTATGGATTGAGCCCACCCTGAGCAAATGGACTCCAGTGGTCAGGGCTCTGCAACCTCATCAGTGTCGGGTCGTAGAGCCGGTGGCCTTTGCCTAGAGGGTACAGGCGGGAAATCGGATCACTGAACTCGCCGTTGAAGCCCAATGAGCTCTTGCTCCATAGGCTATGACCATATGGGGTATAGGTGGATAAGGCAGAGGTAGGTATGTGCATCGGCAGGCCTCCGTAAAGGCTTTCACTTGTAACAAGCACCGATTCAGTTTGCACCTGGCAAAAATCCTAGTTTGATCGATTTGCACGCCAATCGCGCCGGTAATGACAAATGGGCGCCGAAGCGCCCTTGGCTGTTGCGAAAGTTTCAGAGGAAGATGAACTTGGCAATAAAGATCGCACACAGCACCCACAAGCTAGCAGAGATCTCTTTGTATTTACCCGTACCGGCCTTCAGCGCCACATAGCTGATGAAACCCAGCGCAATGCCATCGGCCACCGAGAAGGTCAACGGCATCATGATCACTGTGACGATCGCCGGAATGCTGTCGGTCGCCTCGTCCCAGTTGATGTGCGCCATGCTGCCCATCATCAGCATCGCGACGTAGATCAGGGCGCCAGCGGTTGCATAGGCGGGGATCATGCCGGCCAGCGGTGCAAAGAACATGGCGGCGATGAACAGCACGCCTACCACCACAGCCGTCAGGCCGGTGCGCCCCCCGGCGGCCACTCCCGCGGCACTTTCCACATAGCTGGTGACCGGCGGCACGCCGACTACGGCGCCGAACACGCTCGAAGCACTGTCGGCCTTGAGCGCTTTGGACAGGTTCTCGATACGGCCGTCGGGGGCCACCAGGTTCGCCCGCTGCGCCACGCCCATCAGCGTGCCTGCGGTGTCGAACATGTGCACGAACAGAAACGCGAGGACCACGCTGATCATGCTCACGTTGAACACGCCCGCCACGTCCATGGCCATCCAGGTCGGCGCCAGGCTGGGCGGCATCGACACCACGCCGCCGAACTTCACCAGTCCCAGACCCCAGCCCGCCAGCGTTACGCCGATGATGCTGATCAGGATCGCCCCGAATACCCGCTTGTAGCTGAGGATGGCGATCATCAAAAAGCACATCGCCGCCAGCAGCGGGCCTGGCTCATGCAGCGAACCGAGTTTGATCAGGGTGGCGGGGCTGTCGACGATGATACCTGCGGTCTTCAGGCCGATCAGGCCGAGGAACAGGCCCACCCCGGCGCCCATGGCATGGCGCAGGCTGACGGGGATGCTGTTGAGCAGCCACTCGCGCACCTTGGACAGCGTCAGGAACATGAACAGCACGCCGGAGATGAAGACCGCGCCCAGTGCCGTTTCCCAGTTGTAGCCCATGGTGCCGACCACGGTGTAGGTAAAGAACGCATTGAGGCCCATGCCGGGTGCCAGACCCACTGGCCAGTTGGCATACAGCCCCATGAGCAGGCAGCCGAGGGCGGCGGCGATGCAAGTCGCCACGAAGGCTGCGCCATGATCAATGCCGGCATCGGCCATGATGTTGGGGTTGACGAAAATGATGTAGGCCATGGTGATGAAGGTGGTCACCCCGGCGATCAGCTCGGTTTTAACGGTACTGCCGTGTTGCCTGAGTTTGAAAATGCGCTCCAGCCAACCCGTGGCGGGCGGTGAAGCGATGTCCAGCGTAGGGACTTCGGTTTTGCGGCTTTCCACAGCGAGTACTCCTCAAGTCTTTCTTGTTGTTATGGAGCCCGTGGTCCTGAGCAATGCACTTGGCGGCTCCGCGAGGGCGGCAACTGGCCAGCAGCATGCAGTGCCGTGGCGCATTGTTGACCGTAAGGTCAGGAAGTTGCCTGAGCGATTATGCTTTTGTGTACAAAGAAAGCAAATACTGTTTTATGTTTTGTATGCTAGGTGAGGTGAACAATCGCTATATGCGTTAAAGCACGCCTGCAGAAACGGCTCAGCCTGTGTACAATGACGCCATACTTTCCTTCGTGCCTCGAGAGCCCATGAACGAACAGCTGCAACCCCTGAAAAAACCCGCGCGTGCTGGCAAGGCCGGTCGCAGTGGTACCCAGGACGACATTGTCTATGCGCACATCTTCGAGGCCATCCTGGAGCAACGTCTGGCGCCGGGCACCAAGCTCAGCGAAGAGGCGCTGGGCGAGATTTTCGGCGTCAGCCGCACCATCATCCGCCGGGCCCTGTCACGGTTGGCCCACGAGAGCGTGGTGCTGCTGCGGCCCAATCGGGGCGCCGTGGTCGCCAGCCCAACCGTGGAGGAGGCGCGCCAGGTGTTCTTCTCGCGGCGCATGGTCGAGCGTGCCATCACCGAGCTTGCCGTGGAGCACGCCACCGCCGAGCAGTTGGCCGAGCTTCGGCAGATGGTCCGCGAAGAGCGCGATAGTTTTTCCCGAGGGGATCGCGGCGCCGGCATCCGGCTGTCCGGCGAGTTTCACCTCAAGCTTGCCGAAGCGGCGGGGAATGCGCCGCTGGTGAGCTTCCAGCGCAGCCTGGTATCGCAGACCTCGCTGATCATCGCCCAGTACGAGAGCGGCAATCGTTCCCACTGCTCGTACGACGAGCATCTGCAGCTGATCGATGCCATCGAGGCGCGTGACGCCGCCCAGGCAGTCAGCCTGATGATGCATCACATGGACCACATCGACAGCAAGCTGAACCTGGACGAGGAGAGCGCCTCGGACGATCTGCATGCGGTGTTCTCCCATCTGCTGAAAAAGCCCAAGCTCACGGTCAAGAACTGACCGTTCGCCTGGGCTCGCATCAGCGCGACCCTTACCTTTCGCGCTGATGCACGCAACGCCCGGCCGCATAGGTTTCACGAACCGTGCGGTCGTCGCCTAGGGTGGTCAGCACGAACAACGTCTCCTCGATGCTTCTGGACTGCTGCAGGCGATAGTCCAGCAGCGGCGTTGCCTTGTAGTCCAGCACCACAAAGTCCGCGTCATTGCCCGGGCGCAGGCTGCCGATCCGGTCATCCAGGCGCAGCGCGCGCGCACCGCCCAGGGTCGCCAGGTAGAGCGACTTGAAAGGGTGCAGGCGTGCGCCTTGCAGCTGCATCACCTTGTATGCCTCATTGAGCGTGTTGAGCAGCGAGAAGCTGGTACCGGCGCCTACGTCGGTGCCCAGGCCGACATTGACCTTGAAGCGCTCCGCCTGAGGCAGATTGAACAGCCCGCTGCCCAGGAACAGGTTGGAGGTGGGGCAGAACGCGACCGCCGAGCCCGTCTCGGCCAGGCGCTGGCATTCTTCGTCGCACAGGTGCACGCCATGGGCGAAGACCGAGCGCTCGCCCAGCAGTTCGAAATGGTCGTACACATCCAGGTAGCCCTTCTGTTCCGGGAACAGCGACTTGACCCAGTCGATTTCCTGAAGGTTCTCCGACAGGTGCGTGTGCAGGTAAACGCCTGGGTGTTCCTTGAGCAGTTGGCCCGCCCGTGCCAGCTGCTCAGGCGTGCTGGTCGGTGCGAAACGCGGGGTGACGGCATAGTGCAGGCGGCCTTTGCCATGCCAGCGCTCGATCAGCGCTTTGCTTTGGGCGTAACCGGACTCGGCGGTGTCGGTCAGGTAATCGGGGGCGTTGCGGTCCATCATCACCTTGCCAGCGATCAGACGCAGGTCCAGGCGCTCGGCTGCTTCGAACAAGGCGTTGACCGATTCGGAGTGCACACTGCCGAACACCAGGGCGGTGGTGGTGCCGTTACGCAGCAGCTCCTTGAGGAAGATCTGCGCCACCTGGTCGGCATGGTCCTTGTCGGCAAATTGCTTCTCGCAAGGGAAGGTGTAGGTGTTCAACCAGTCCAGCAACTGCTCCCCGTAGGAGCCGATCATGCCGGTCTGGGGGAAGTGGATGTGGGTGTCGATGAACCCTGGGGTGATCAATGCGTCCTGGTAGTGCTCTACCGGTATGTCGGCGTCCAGGGTCGGCAACAAGTCGCTGGCATGGCCCACGGCCTGGATGCGTCCGTCGTCGATCACAAGCACGCCGTCTTCGAAATACTCATGGGAAGCGTCCAGGCCTACCTCGGCCGGGTCGGCGATGCTGTGCAGGATGGCGGCTCGGTAGGCTTTGCGGGTAACGGTCATATCTCACTCGTCAAATGGCTTGGCTGCGCCGTGAAGGCGGCAGCAACTGGGCAATGGGGCCGGCGTTGGCGGCAGCGTCGTGCTGGCCGAAGCGGGCGTTGTAGGTGGCGATGATTTCGCCGGCGATGGACACGGCGATTTCGATGGGCAGCTTGCCCTTGACCTCGGTCAGGCCCATCGGGCACCGCATGCGCGCCACCAGGGCGGGGTCGAACCCGCGCTCGCGCAGGCGATGCTCGAACTTGACTCGCTTGGTCTTCGAGCCGATCAGGCCGAACCAGGTGAAATCGTTGCGCTTGAGGATGGCAGCGGTCAGCTCCAGGTCGAGCTGATGGTTATGGGTCATGACGATGCAGTAGCTGCCCGGCGGCAGGTCTGCCACTTCATCGACCGGTTCCTCGCTGACCACGCGCGTCACGCCGGCGGGAATCTGGGCAGGGAATTCCTGCTCGCGCGAATCGATCCAGCGCACCCGGCAGGGCAGCGCGGCGAGCAAGGGTACCAGAGCCCGGCCGACATGGCCCGCGCCGAACACGGCGATCTGCGCCTGCACGGCGGCCATGGGTTCGAACAACAACACCGTCATACCCCCGCAGCACTGGCCGAGGCTGGCGCCAAGACTGAAGCGTTCCAGGTGCGGGGTACCGCGGTGCTCGCCGAGCATCTGCCGGGCGATGTGCAGCGCCTTGTATTCCAGATGGCCGCCGCCGATGGTGTCGTATGATCCGCAGGCGCTGACCACCATTTTCGAACCGGCATTGCGCGGGGTGGAGCCGCGTTCTTCGATGATGGTCACCAGTACGCAGGCCTCGCCGCGGGCCTGGTGTTCGGCCAGGGCGTTGATCCATTGGTGCATGATGCAAGATCCTCATCTATGGGTGCCTGTTCGGGCCTTCTCGCCGACTTGCCGGCAATGGGCCCGAACAGGCAACGCACCTTCAATTGTTCACTGCGTCCAGTTCCTGCACCGCAGGTTGCAGGGTGGCCGCCTTGCGCATCTGCTCACAGCCCCACAACACCCGCTCCGGCGTGGCAGGGGCATCTATGTTCGGTTGCACGCGGTAGTCGGCAAGGCTGGCCACCGCATCCTTGATCGCGCACCAGGCGGCGATCCCGAGCATGAACGGCGGCTCGCCCACGGCCTTGGAATGGAACACCGTGTCCTCCGGGTTCTTGCGGTTCTCCACCAGCTTGACCCGCATGTCCAGCGGCATGTCGGCCACCGCTGGAATCTTGTAGCTGGCCGGGCCGTTGGTCACGAGTTTGCCCTTGGCGTTCCACACCAGCTCCTCGGTGGTGAGCCAGCCCATGCCTTGAATGAATCCTCCCTCGACCTGTCCGATGTCGATGGCCGGGTTCAGCGAGTCGCCCACATCGTGCAGGATATCGGCGCGCAACATCTTGTATTCGCCAGTCAGGGTGTCGACGATCACTTCCACGCAGGCCGCGCCAAAGGCGTAGTAGTAGAAGGGGCGCCCCCGTGCCTGGCTGCGGTCATAGAAGATCTTTGGCGTGCGGTAGAACCCGGTGCTCGACAGCGACACCTGACCGAAATAAGCCTGCTGCACCAACTGCTCGAAGCTGACGATCTGGTCGCGCACACGCACGTGGGCATTACGGAACTCCACGTCTTCCTCGGTGACCTGGTAGTGCTTGGCAGCGAATTCGGTCAAACGTTTCTTGAGAATCTCGGCAGCATGCTGTGCGGCCTTGCCGTTCAAGTCAGCCCCACTGGAAGCGGCGGTAGGGGAGGTGTTGGGTACCTTGTCGGTGTTGGTGGCGGTGATCTGGATCCGGTCGATATCGACCTGGAAGACCTGGGCCACCACCTGCGCCACCTTGGTGTTCAGGCCCTGGCCCATTTCAGTGCCGCCGTGGTTCAGGTGGATGCTGCCATCGGTGTAGATATGGATCAGCGCCCCTGCCTGGTTGAGGAAGGTGGCGGTGAACGAGATGCCGAACTTGACCGGAGTCAGCGCCAGGCCTTTTTTCAGGATCGGGCTGCTGGCATTGAAGCGGCCGATGGCCGCCCGCCGTTCGGCGTAGTCACTGCTGGCTTCAAGCTCGGCGGTCATCTCCTCGAGCATGTTGTGCTCGACGGTCTGGTAATAATGGGTGACGTTGCGCTTGTCCTTGCCATAGTAGTTGGCCTTGCGCACGGCCAACGGGTCGCGGCCAAGGTGCCTGGCGATGTGGTCCATCACCTGCTCGATGGCGACCATGCCTTGCGGTCCGCCAAAGCCCCGGTAGGCCGTATTCGACGCGGTGTTGGTCTTGCAGCGGTGCCCGTGGACGGTGGCATCGCCCAGGTAGTAGGCGTTGTCGGAGTGGAACATGGCGCGGTCGACGATCGAGCCGGACAGGTCCGGGGAGTAGCCACAGTTGCCGGCCAGCTCCAGGTTGATGCCGTGCAGGCGACCCTGGTTGTCGAAGCCCACGTCGTACTCGACGTAGAAGGGGTGTCGCTTGCCGGTCATGGTCATGTCCTCGACCCGCGGCAAGCGCATCTTCGTCGGTTGCCCGGTCAGGCGGGCGATGACGGCGCACAGGCAAGCCGGGCTCGCGGCCTGGGTCTCCTTGCCGCCAAATCCGCCGCCCATGCGGCGCATGTCCAGCACCACCTTGTTCATGGGCACATCGAGCACTTCGGCCACCAGTTTCTGCACCTCGGTGGGGTTCTGGGTGGAGCAGTACACGATCATGCCGCCGTCTTCGGTGGGCATCACCGAGGAAATCTGGGTCTCCAGGTAGAAGTGTTCCTGGCCGCCGATGTGCAGGGTGCCTTGCAGGCGATGCGGGGCGCTGGCCAGGGCTGCAGCGCTGTCGCCGCGCTGATGGGTGTGGCTGTCGAGCACGAAGTGCCGCTTGCGCAGCGCCTCGACCACATCGAGCACCGGTTCGAGGTCCTCGTATTCGATGACGGCGGCCATGGCGGCGCGGCGTGCGGTGTCCAGGTCACGTGCGGCCACGGCCAGGACCGGCTGACCGAAGAACTCGACCTTGTCGATGGCCAGCAAGGGATCGCCTGCCACCACCGGGCCGATGTCCTTGAGCCCGGGAATGTCCTGATGGGTGATCGCGATGCGCACCCCTTCGAAGGCGTAGCAGGGCGTGGTGTCGATGCGCAGGATGCGCGCATGGGCACGGTCTGCGGTACGTGCGTAGACGTGCAGCTGGTTGGGGAATTCCAGTCGGTCGTCGATGTACAACGCTTCGCCGGACACGTGCTTGTCGGCGCTATCGTGCTTGACGCTGCGCCCGACCCCGGTGGTCAGGTCCTGGCGGAACAGGTCGGCCATTTCGGCCTGGCTTTTGGGCACATGATGGTTAGACATAAGCGGTCACCCGGGTTTCGATGTGCGGCGTTTGCAGTTCGATAAAGTACTTGCGCAGCAGGTTCTGCGCGGTCAGCAGGCGGTATTGCTGGCTGGCGCGGAAGTCGCTGAGCGGGGTGAAGTCTTCGGCCAGGGCCTGGCAGGCGCGCTCCACGCTGGCCTTGTTCCAGGGTTGGCCAAGCAACGCCGCCTCGCAGGCACGGGCGCGCTTGGGGATGGCCGCCATGCCGCCGAAGGCGATGCGTGCGCCGCTGACCACCCCGTGCTCGATGCTCAGGTTGAACGCTGCGCACACCGCCGAAATGTCATCGTCCAGGCGCTTGGAAACCTTGTAGGCGCGGAACGTCCAGTCGTGCCGGGCGAGGGGTACCAGGATCTTCTCGATGAACTCGCTGTCCTGCCGGGCGGTGATGCGGTAGTCGATGAAATAGGCTTCCAGCGGCATCGTGCGCTGGCGCTCGCCCTGGCGCAGGACCACCTGGGCGTCCAGCGCGATCAACAAGGGCGGTGAGTCGCCGATGGGCGAAGCGTTGCCGATGTTGCCGCCCAGGGTGCCCTGGTTGCGGATCTGCAGCGAAGCGAAGCGATGCAGCAGCGCGCCGAAGTCCGGGTATTGGGCGTTCAACGCCTGGTAGCAGTCAGTGAGCGGGGTAGCGGCACCGATTTCAAGATGGGTGGCGGTCTGCTCGATCCGCTTGAGCTCGGCTACATGCCCCACGTAGATCATCACTGGCAGGGTCTTGTGCATTTGCGTGACTTCCAGCGCCAGGTCGGTACCGCCTGCCAGCAACCGGGCTTCGGGGTGCGAACTGTACAGCTCGGCCAGGTCGGCGACGGTCAGCGGGACCAGGCAACGTTTGTCGCCACTGTTCAGCTCGCCGGTCTGCGACGGTGCAATGGCCTTGAGGCGGGCGATGGTCTGCGCTTGCTGGGCATCGAACTGGTCAGGGCAGGGCTGCCGGCAGCTCTGCTGGGCGGCGTCGAGGATGGGCCGGTAACCCGTGCAGCGGCACAGGTTGCCGGCCAGTGCTTCCTGGGCCTGATGCACGTCGGCACCTTGACTGTTCTTTTGCAGGGCGAACAACGACATCACAAAGCCTGGCGTACAGAAACCGCATTGCGATCCATGGCAGTCCGCCATGGCTTGTTGCACGCTGTGCAGCTGGCCTTGGTGCTTGAGGCCTTCGACGCTGATCAGTTGCTTGCCGTGCAGGCTGGACACGAACGTCAGGCATGAGTTGAGGCTGCGATAGCGCAAGGCATCGTTGCCGGCGTCGTCCTGGGTCAGTTCACCGATCACCACGGTGCAGGCGCCGCAGTCACCGCTGGCGCAGCCCTCTTTGGTGCCGGGTTTGCCCAACTGCTCGCGCAGGTATTGCAGCACGGTCATGTTCGGGTCCAGGGCGTGCTCGCTGCGCAGCTCTTGGTTGACGAGAAACTGGATCACGGGGATGGCCTCGCAATGGTTTTATTGTTGTTGGGCCGACTCTAAGCAACACCTGTCGCGCGGGTCAATGTTTTTCTGACTCAAAGGTCAGGAAATCGTCCGGCGGCCGGCCCACCCTGGTTGATGATGCTTACACCAAGCATAGATCGCGCCGGCCCGGCAGCTGTCCGGGTGGTCAAATAAACCCCGATAGCCCGCTGCGCTTCCCGGGGGCAAGTAGGCTACAATCCGCCCCCTTGTGTCCCGTTCAGTGATTTGAAGGAAAACCATGACGTTCAAGGCCCCGGACAGCCTCGCCGAGCAGATTGCCGATTACCTGGCCGAGCGCATCATCCGCGGCGAACTGGCGCCTGCAGAGCGTATCCAGGAACAGAAGGTGACCCAGGCGCTCAACGTCAGCCGGGGTTCGGTGCGCGAAGCGCTGCTGATCCTTGAACGTCGCCACCTGGTGGCGATATTGCCGCGCCGGGGCGCCCACGTCACCGAGCTGGATGAGCGCAGCGTGCGCAGCCTGTGCACGCTCATGAGCGAGTTTTACATCCTGCTGGGCAACGCGGTTGCACAACGCTGGCGCAATGAAGACGAACTGCGCCCGTTTCTGGACATTCAGCAGCGTCTTCAGGTGGCGCATGCCGCACGTGACATTGAGGCGTTCGTGGCCGAGAGTTTCGAGGTGATGCGTGCTGCCTACCCCTTCGCCGACAACCCGTTCCTGCAGGAAACCGTCGAGAACTTGCAGCCCGCCATGAGCCGCGCCTATTACCTGTCCCTGGACCAGCGCCAGGCGAACATGGTCGATTACCTGGGCCTGTTCGATCACTTGCTCGAGGCGGTGGTGCTGCGCGACTTGCTGCGCATTCGTGAAGTACTTACCGCCTATGGCCAGCGCAGTTGCGAACTGGTACTGGCAGCGCTGGCCCGGCCCTGACTGATGCGTCTGAAGTGCATCCGCCTGGCAGGGTTCAAGTCTTTCGTCGACCCCACCACCGTCAACTTCCCGAGCAATATGGCGGCGGTCGTGGGCCCCAATGGCTGTGGCAAGTCCAACATCATCGACGCCGTACGCTGGGTAATGGGCGAAAGTTCGGCAAAGAACCTGCGCGGCGAGTCGATGACCGACGTCATCTTCAACGGCTCCAGCGGCCGCAAGCCGGTCAGCCAGGCCAGCATCGAACTGGTGTTCGACAACAGCGAGACTACCCTTGTGGGCGAGTATGCCGCCTACGCCGAGATCTCAATTCGGCGCAAGGTCACCCGCGACAGCCAGAACAGCTATTACCTCAACGGCACCAAGTGCAGGCGTCGGGACATCACCGATATCTTCCTGGGCACAGGCCTCGGGCCTCGCAGCTACTCGATCATCGAACAGGGCATGATCTCCAAGCTGATCGAAGCCAAGCCCGAGGAACTGCGCAATTTCATCGAGGAAGCGGCGGGTATCTCCAAGTACAAGGAGCGTCGCCGCGAAACTGAAAACCGCATCCGCCGAACCCAGGAGAACCTGGCGCGCCTGACCGACCTGCGCGAGGAGCTGGAACGCCAGCTTGAGCGCCTGCACCGCCAGGCCCAGGCGGCCGAGAAATACCGTGAATACAAGGCGCAGGAACGCCAGCTCAAGGCGCGCCTGGCGGCGTTGCGCTGGCGCGAGCTGGACGAACGGGTTCGTCAGCGTCAGTCGGTGATCGGTAACCAGGATGTGTCCTTCGAGGCGCTGGTGGCCGAGCAGCGCAATGCCGATGCCAGCATCGAGCGGCTGCGTGACGGTCATCATGAGCTGTCCGAGCGCTTCAACCAGGTGCAGGCCCGGTTCTACTCGGTGGCCGGCGACATCGCCCGGGTCGAGCAAAGCATCCAGCACGGCCAGCAACGTTTGCGCCAGTTGCAGGACGATTTCAAGGAAGCCGAACGCACGCGCCAGGAAACCGAATCGCACCTGGGGCATGACCGTACGCTGCTGGCAACTTTGGCAGAAGAACTGGCCATGCTCGAGCCCGAGCAGGCGCTGACCCTGGCGGCTGCCGAAGAAAGCGCTGCCGTGCTGGAAGAGGCCGAATCAGGCATGCACGGTTGGCAGGAGCAGTGGGACACCTTCAACAGTCGCTCGGCTGAACCGCGTCGCCAGGCCGAAGTGCAGCAGGCGCGCTTGCAGCAGTTGGAAAGCGGCTTGGAGCGCCTGGCCGAGCGTCAGCGCAAACTCACCGACGAACAGGTGCAGTTGGGCGAAGACCCGCAAGACGCGGCGATGCTGGAGCAGGTTGAGCAGTTGGCCAGCAGCGAGTTGTCGCTCGAAGCACTGCAACTGGAGGAAGAGGAGGTTATCGAGCGCCTGGAAACGGTGCGCCAGGCGCTGCAGGAGGCCGGGCTGGCTCAGCAACAGGCCCAGGGTGATGTGCAACGCCTGGGCGGGCGCCTGGCATCGCTGGAAGCCCTGCAGCAGGCAGCCCTGGACCCAGGTGCTGGTGTGGTCCAATGGTTGCAGGGGCAGGGGTTGTCAGACTGCCCTCGCCTGGCACAAGCGTTGCGCGTTGAGCCCGGGTGGGAGCTTGCGGTGGAAACCGTGTTGGGCGCCGACTTGCAAGCCGTGCTGGTGGACGACTTCGCACCATTGGATCTGGCGGGCTTGCAGCAGGGCGATGTGAGCCTGCTGCTCGCGGCTTGCGCCAGCCAGGCGGTGCCTTCCGGCAGCCTGCTGGACAAGGTACAAGGCCCCGTCGACCTCGCGCCATGGCTGGGCCAGGTCAGGCCCGTGGAAGACCTGGCCGAGGCCTTGGCCTTGCGTGCTGCGTTGGGCGAAGGGCAGAGCCTGGTCAGCCGCGATGGCTACTGGGTCGCCCGCCACAGCCTTCGTGTGCGCCGCGGTGGCAGCGGTGAAGGCGGGGTGCTGGCGCGCGGTCAGGAGATCGAGCGGCTCGAGCACAGTCAGCGTGAGCAGCACATCGCCCTGCAGCAGCTTGACCAGCAGCTGCACACCCTGCGTGAACAGCAGCAGCACCTGGAAGCGCAGCGCGAGCAGGTACGCCGTCGCGCCCAGGAAAAAAGCCGCCTGCAAGCCGAACTCAAGGCCAGCTTGTCAGCCAACCGTGCCCGTGCCGAACAGGTCGCGCTGCGCCGCCGCCGTTTGGACGAAGAGCTGGCTGAGCTCGACGAGCAGCGCGCCCTCGAGCATGAGCAACTGGGCGAAGCCCGTTTGCTGTTGCAGGATGCCCTCGAACTCATGGCCCAGGACACCGATCGGCGCGAAGTGCTGCTGGCCCAGCGCGACCGGCTGCGTGAGGGCCTGGACCGCATTCGTCAGGAAGCCAGGCAGCACAAGGACCATGCCCACCAGCTGGCCGTGCGCCTGGGGTCGCTGCGCGCCCAGCATGACTCCACGCGTCAGGCCCTGGAACGCCTGGAACTGCAAGCGGCCCGTCTGAGCGAGCGACAGGAGCAGCTGAGTCTGAACCTGGAGGAGGGGGAGGCGCCGTTGGAGGAGCTGCGGCTCAAGCTCGAAGAGTTGCTGGAACGGCGCATGGGTGTCGACGAAGAAATGCGCCAGGCACGCCTGCAAATGGACGAGGCCGACCGCGAACTGCGCGATGCCGAAAAGCGCCGCACCCAGGCCGAGCAGCAGGCTCAGTTGCTGCGTGGTCAACTCGAACAACTGCGCCTGGAGTGTCAGGGCCTGGAAGTGCGGCGTACTACATTGCAGGAGCAGTTGCTCGCCGACGGTTACGACTTGCAGGGCGTTCTCGCCACGGTCGAGCCCGACGCTACCGAGGCCGGCACCGAGCAGGCCTTGGAGCAGCTCGATGCCCGTATCCAGCGGCTGGGCGCGATCAACCTGGCCGCCATCGAGGAGTACGAACAGCAGTCCGAGCGCAAGCGCTACCTCGATGCCCAGGATGCTGATCTGGTCGAAGCGCTGGACACGCTTGAAAATGTCATTCGCAAGATCGACAAGGAAACCCGCCACCGCTTCAAAGATACCTTTGATCAGATAAATGCCGGATTGCAGGCACTTTTCCCAAAAGTTTTCGGTGGCGGCAGCGCTTATCTGGAACTGACGGGCGAAGATCTACTCGATACAGGGGTGACGATCATGGCGCGACCACCGGGCAAGAAGAACAGCACCATTCATCTGCTGTCCGGTGGCGAAAAAGCACTGACCGCCTTGGCGTTGGTGTTTGCCATCTTCAAGTTGAACCCCGCACCGTTCTGCATGCTCGATGAAGTCGACGCACCGCTGGACGATGCCAACGTCGGGCGGTATGCCCGGCTGGTAAAGGAAATGAGTGAGAGCGTGCAGTTCATTTACATCACGCACAACAAGATCGCCATGGAAATGGCCGACCAGCTGATGGGGGTCACCATGCACGAGCCGGGCTGTTCGCGCCTGGTGGCCGTGGATGTGGAGGCGGCCATGGCGATGGTCGATGCGTGAAACCTGTGGTCGAACGGCACAATCTTCATTGAAATGCCCCTGTCATGTGAGACAGACGGTGTAAAGTTGTCTTTGGTCGTGCTAGCTTTATGTCACTCGTTTTATGCGTGGGTAAAACGCCTGTCAGAACATAGGCTTGGCGCCACGTGTTAAAGGCCTTTGAAGCCTTTGTTTTCAGCATATTTATTAGAGGCACGGGATTACATGGAAATCGGTCTGCGCGAGTGGCTGATCCTTATCGGCATCATTGTCATTGCCGGCATTCTTTTCGATGGCTGGCGCCGTATGCGCGGCGGCAAGGGTAAGTTGAAATTCCGTCTGGACCGCAGTTATGCCAATGCGGCGGACGATGAAGGCGGTGGTGCCGAAGTGCTCGGCCCACCCCGCGTGCTCGACACCCACAGGGAGCCTGAGCTGGACGAAAGTGATCTTCCGTCGCTCAGTGCCTCGGACCGGGACCGTGAGCGCGAACCTAAACCTGCCAAGGTCAGCAAGTGGCCAAAACGCCCGGCGGCTGCAGAAGCGCCGCGCGTTGACGCAGGCTTCAGCGCGCCCTCCCGTGAAGCGGATATCGTGATCGACGACGAGGACGACTTCGCGGCGGACAGGGGGCGTAGCTCATCCCCTGCAGCGGCCAACAACAGCGTCAAGGAGCTGCCGCCGGCTGAGGAAGTGCTGGTGATCAGCGTTATTTCCCGTGACGAGGGTGGGTTCAAGGGCCCGGCGTTGCTGCAGAACATTCTGGAAAGTGGCCTGCGGTTCGGCGAGATGGACATCTTCCACCGTCACGAGAGCATGGCCGGTCACGGCGAAGTGCTGTTCTCCATGGCCAATGCCGTCAAGCCTGGCATCTTCGACCTGGATGACATCGACCATTTCAGCACGCGTGCGGTGAGCTTCTTCCTCGGCCTGCCCGGCCCGCGCCATCCGAAGCAGGCCTTCGACGTCATGGTGGCGGCAGCGCGCAAGCTGGCCCATGAGCTCAACGGTGAACTCAAGGATGACCAGCGCAGCGTTTTAACGGCGCAGACCATCGAACACTACCGCCAGCGCATCGTGGAATTCGAGCGCCGTGCCCTGACCCAGAAGCGCTGATAAATCCAGACGAAGAGCAGCCTCGGGGCGTGCTGGTCGGTTCAGGCCTCTTGCTCATCGACTCGGCTTTCGGCAAGCGAGCCCGCTTCACGGTTTCACCGCAGCCTTTGAAGGCTGTGGCGAACCTGTGGAGCGGGCTCGCTGCCTAAGGCACAAGGCGATGACGAGACCTGGCTCTCCAGAGGCTGCCAGGCTGCTCTTTCGTTTTGCAAGAGAAGCTCAAAATGACCGCTGAAACCCGCATTCACGAACTGCGTGCCGAACTCGACCAGCACAACTACCGCTACTATGTGCTGGACGAACCCAGCGTGCCCGACGCCGAGTACGACCGGCTGTTCAACGAACTCAAGGCGCTGGAGGCCGAGCATCCCCACCTGGTCACGCCCGACTCGCCCACCCAGCGGGTAGGTGGGGCGGCCCTTGCCGCATTCAGCCAGGTTCGTCATGAGGTTCCCATGCTCAGCCTGGGTAATGCCTTCGAAGAGGCTGACCTGCGTGAGTTCGGTCGCCGTGTGACGGAAGGGCTGGACCAGCCAGGCGCGGTGGATTTCAGCTGCGAGCCCAAGCTCGATGGCCTGGCGGTCAGCCTGCTCTACCGTGACGGTCACCTGGTGCAGGGTGCCACGCGAGGCGACGGCACCACGGGTGAAGACATCAGCGCCAACGTGCGTACCGTGCGCAACATTCCCTTGAAGCTGCACGGGCAAGGCTGGCCTGCGGTGCTGGAAGTGCGCGGCGAGGTGTTCATGAGCAAGGCCGGCTTCGACCGGCTCAATGCGTCCCAGGCCGACCTCGGCGGCAAGACCTTCGCCAACCCGCGCAATGCCGCGGCAGGCAGCCTGCGTCAGCTGGACTCCAAGATCACTGCCAGTCGCCCGCTGGAATTCTGCTGCTACGGTGTCGGCCAGGTGTCCGCACCTGTGGCCGACAGCCATATCGCCACGCTGGAGCAGCTCAAGACATGGGGGTTGCCGATCAGTCGCGAGCTCAAGCACGCGGCCGGCATCGAGCAATGTCTGGACTATTACCGCGACATCGGCGAGCGGCGTAACAGCCTGCCTTACGAGATCGATGGCGTGGTGTTCAAGGTCAACAGCCTGGCCGCACAGCGGGAGCTGGGTTTCCGTGCCCGGGAGCCGCGCTGGGCCATCGCCCATAAATTCCCGGCGATGGAGGAGCTCACCGAGGTGCTGGACGTGGAGTTCCAGGTGGGGCGTACGGGCGCGGTCACCCCAGTCGCCCGCCTGAAGCCGGTCAAGGTCGCCGGTGTGACGGTGTCCAATGCCACCTTGCACAACATGGACGAGATCGCCCGCCTGGGCTTGCGCATTGGCGATACGGTCATCATCCGCCGCGCAGGCGACGTGATCCCGCAGGTGATGCAGGTGGTGCTGGAGCGTCGGCCGGAAGGGGCGCGTGAAGTGCGGGTGCCCAGCCAGTGCCCGGTGTGCGGCTCGCATGTGGAGCGCACCCAGCTGGTCAAGCGCAGCAAGGGCAGGGAAGTGACCAGCGAGGGGGCCGTGTACCGCTGTGTCGGTCGCCTGGCCTGTGGGGCGCAGCTCAAGCAGGCGATCATCCACTACGTGTCGCGCCGGGCCATGGACATCGACGGGCTGGGTGAGAAAAGCGTGGAGCAGTTGGTGGACGAGGGCCTGATTGCCTCACCCGCCGACCTTTACACGCTCACGTTTGACCAAATCGTCGGCCTCGAAGGTTTTGCCGAAGTGTCCAGCCGCAAGCTGCTCGATGCCATCGCCGCCAGCAAGCAGCCGACCCTTGCCCGCTTCATCTATGCCCTGGGCATTCCCGATGTCGGTGAAGAAACCGCCAAGGTGCTGGCCCGCTCACTGGGCAGCCTGTCGCGCGTGCAACAGGCATTGCCGCAGGTGCTCACCTATCTGCCGGACATTGGCCTGGAAGTGGCCCATGAGATCCACAACTTCTTTGAAGACGAACACAACCAGAAGGTCATCCGCCAGTTGCTGGACAGCGGCATGCAGTTGCAGGACGAAGGCGAACTGGCCGCGGAGTTCGCCGCCAGTACCACCCTGGCTGACATGCTCGCCAAACTCGACATCCCCTCGGTAGGGCCGACCGGCGCGCAAAAGCTGGTGGCGCGCCTGGACAGCCTGGACAAGATCATCGCCGCCGACGGCATTGACCTGCGCCAGGCGCTCAATACGCGCCAGGCAGAGGCTGTACGCGGGTTTTTCAGGGATGAAGCCAACCAGCGTCTGGCCCATGCCATCGAGGCGCAGCTGCTGGCCTTCGGCATGCACTGGCGCAGCGAGAAGAAGGTGGCCGAGGGGCTGCCTCTGGCAGGCCAAACGTGGGTGCTGACCGGCTCCCTGGAACGCATGAGCCGCGACATCGCCAAGGAGAAGCTCGAAGGCCTGGGGGCGAAAGTGGCGGGGTCCGTTTCTGGCAAGACCCACTGCGTGGTGGCAGGGCCGGGTGCCGGGTCGAAGCTGGCCAAGGCCAGCGAGCTGGGCGTGAAGGTGCTCGATGAAGAGGCGTTCGTGGCGTTTCTTGCCCAGCAGGGCATCGAGGTCTGATAACCCTGGAGCCGTGTTGGCCCGGTGCGTGATTGTCGGCACTTGGCCATCTTGGCGTGCGGGGGTGGCTGGCGAGGTGTTTGACCGCGTGGCGCGCGCTAGCCAGACAAGTCATTGAGAAATGATGACTTTTTCTGCTGCAGAGGTTGTATCTGGGCTCAGGACCGGTACAATGGCGCCACTCGCTGTTCAGCGAGACATGTAGTGGTGGCCCTGTCGGTCCTCCCGCATTGATTACCCGTTAACCTGGTCAGGCCCGGAAGGGAGCAGCCATAGCGGGAACATCGAGTGCCGGGGTGTGGCTGGCGGGGCCGCCTCCATTTCAGGCCTTAAATTCTAAAAGGCCAAGCGCTTGGTCACTCAGACTGCACACGAAAATCTGTCGGCCTTTGCCACAATGCGCCAAGGCGTTTCGGTTTTTGTTGTAAGCGCAGCCCGTTCACGCCCCTGAGGCAATTGGCTATGGCGCTGCGCACACTACCGCGTTTCTACCCGGCCTTCACAGAGCGGCTCGATACTTTCATGCGTGCTGACCTCGCTGAGGCCACTGCCATCAACCGGCGAAACCTCGGGCAAGCCAGATGATCGTCGGCAGGGCACTCAGCCGCGTGGCGCAAGCCTTTGCTCATGGCCTGCAACGTCTTGATCCGGCTGTCGAGCTCATCGGCCTTCGCCAGCAGCTGCGCCCGGTCGACCTTCATGTCCACCAGCAGGGTGCTGATTTCGTCCAGCGAAAAACCGGCGGACTGGCCCAGCGCTATCAATGCGAGCCTTTGCGCCACGTCAGCCGAAAACTGCCGGCGTTGGCCGGGCTCGCCACGCGCCGTGAGCAGTCCCTTCTTCTGGTAATAACGCAGCGTCGAAGACGGCACGCCCGTGCGTCTCGCCACATCTGCAATGTCCATGTACAAGCCCTTGACTTGAAGTTGACTTCAACTTGCATGCTGACCGGCGAATCCGACAACGTCAAATCAGAGGGAGCGTCATGGGCATCAGCGAACAGTGGATTGCAGCAATAGGCATCGGCGTCGGGGCCACACTGGTCATGGACGGCTGGTCGGCGGTCTCCAGGCGCCTGGGCGTTAGCACGCTCGATTACGCCTTGGTGGGTCGCTGGGCGGGGCATGCACTGCGAGGGCGCTGGCGCCACCAGGCAATCCGTCAGGCCCCGCCCATCAAGCATGAGCGGATCTTGGGCTGGACGCTGCACTACGTCATTGGCGTGGCGTTCGCGATGCTGCTGGTCATCACGGCGGGCACTCCCTGGCTGAGCGCCCCGACCCTGTGGCCGGCATTGGCTGTGGGCGCAGGTACGGTACTGGCGCCCCTGTGCCTGATGCAGCCTGCCATGGGCATGGGCTTTTTTGCTTCACGCACGCCCAGCCCCTGGCGCGCGCGGTTCAAGAGCCTGGTGAATCACCTGGTATTCGGTATCGGGATGTACGTGACGGCCTTGGCGCTGTAGGCGTCAGGTGCCCGTCCCGGCGGGTTGGGGCTCTTCGGTGCTGCCGTAGCGTTGCAGCAAGCGCTCCATCTCCCCGCTCTGCTTGAGGCGCACCAATGCGCGCAGAAGCGCTTGGGCGGGGATGTCAGGGTCGTTGCGTACCAGGCAGCCCAGGTCCTGTTCGTCCAGCACCGCCAGTGGCTGCAGTTGCGCATGGCGCTGGTGATTGAACCACCGCAGTGACAGTTGGTTGCTGACGGCATAGCGGTACCGTCCCGCTTGCAGCTTCTGCAGGGCCAGCTCCTGGCTGCGGCTATCCTCCCGGTAAAGGCGGTGTGCCGCCAGCAGGGGTTCAAGCGTGGTGTAGGTGTAGCCCAGGACGGTGCCGATGGGCTGGGGTGACAACCGTTGCGGCGAAATCGGGCCGCCTTCGCCTATGCGGCCTACCAGCACATCGCGCTGGTGAATCAGCGGCACGCTCCAGATGAAGTCCTTCGGCCGCGCCATCAGCCACTGATCGCTGACATAGCAACGTACATCGATATCACCCTGGTTCATCGCCTCCTCGAGGCGCATTCGAGCCATTACATGATATTCGGCGCGTACACCGGCTTGCTCGGCGGCCGCCTGCATCACATCGAACAACAGGCCCTCGACCGGCTGGCCGTTCTCGATGCGAATCAGCGGCATGCTCCAGCTCTCGGCCACCGAAAAACGCAGTACCGGCTGTTCAGCCAGGCTGTGAGCCGACCAGAAAAGAAGCAAAGTCAGCAGGGTCCGCACCGCAGGTCCTCCATGATCCGCTGTCCATCGTCGCGCCCGGCCAGTCAGGCAGTGCAATTTTGCCCCCGCTCCGCTAGCATTAGCGCTCTTCCGCTCGATCAGGCTACGATGGTTTTTCGATGAGTTATCAGGTTCTTGCACGTAAATGGCGTCCGCGCTCGTTTCGCGAAATGGTCGGCCAGGCCCATGTGCTCAAGGCCTTGATCAACGCGCTGGACAACCAGCGCCTGCACCATGCCTACCTGTTCACCGGCACGCGCGGCGTAGGCAAGACTACCATCGCGCGCATCATCGCCAAATGCCTGAACTGCGAAACCGGTATCACCTCCACGCCCTGCGGTACCTGCTCGGTCTGCCGGGAAATCGATGAAGGGCGTTTCGTCGACCTGATCGAGATCGACGCCGCCAGCCGTACCAAGGTCGAGGATACCCGCGAGCTGCTGGACAATGTCCAGTACGCGCCGAGCCGTGGTCGCTTCAAGGTCTACCTGATCGACGAAGTGCACATGCTCTCGACCCATTCCTTCAACGCGTTGCTCAAGACGCTGGAAGAACCACCGCCCTACGTCAAGTTCATCCTCGCCACCACCGACCCGCAGAAACTGCCGGCTACCATTCTTTCGCGCTGCCTTCAGTTCTCCTTGAAGAACATGAGCCCGGAGCGTGTGGTCGAGCACCTGAGCCACGTGCTCGAGGCCGAGAACGTGCCGTTCGAAGCCGATGCGCTGTGGTTGCTCGGCCGTGCGGCCGACGGCTCGATGCGCGATGCCATGAGCCTGACCGACCAGGCCATTGCCTTCGGTGAAGGCAAGGTGCTGGCTGCCGATGTGCGCGCCATGCTCGGCAGCCTGGACCACGGCCAGGTGTACGGGGTGCTGCAGGCATTGCTCGAAGGGGATGCACGCGCACTGCTCGAAGCCGTGCGCAACCTGGCCGAGCAGGGCCCGGACTGGGCCGGGGTGCTGGCCGAAATGCTCAACGTGCTGCACCGCGTGGCCATCGCCCAGGCCTTGCCCGAGGCGGTGGACAACGGCCAGGGTGACCGGGAGCGCGTGCTGGCCCTGGCTGCTGCCTTGCCGGCCGAAGACGTACAGTTCTATTACCAGATGGGCCTGATAGGGCGGCGTGACCTGCCCTTGGCGCCCGACCCGCGTGGTGGCTTCGAAATGGTACTGCTGCGCATGCTGGCGTTCCGCCCGGCCGATGCGGACGGGGCCCCGAGGCCGGTGCTAAAGCCAGTGGGGATCAGCCAGGCCACAGCTGATTCCGTCGAGCCGGTGGCGCCCCCGGCAGCGGTTGCCCAACCGGTAAGCGAACCGGTTGCGTCGGCGCCGTCAGCGCCCGTGATCGAGGTGCCTGCACCAGCAACGGCCGACCATGAACCCGAAGCTGAGCGTGACCGCGAACTCGAGGCGGAAATCTCCGCCATCTCGGTGCCTGAGCCCATTGCGCCGGTTGTCGATCTGCCATGGGAAGAGCCTGCCGCACCGGCCGTGCCGGAGCCCCAGCCGGCCCCAGCACCCGTTGCTGCAAAACCTGCGCCTGCCCAACAGGCGCCAGCCCACGATGACGTACCCCCGTTCGATCCAGGTGCGTACGCGTCGGTGGGCATGGACCGCGACGATGAGCCGCCGCTCGACGAAGACTACTATGCTGGCGAAAGCGATCCGGTGGGCTTCAGCTACCTCGATGAGCTGGCCGAGCACGTCCAGGAACAACCCCAGGCCGCCGCCGAGCCGCTGCCCGCTGCCAAGCCGGCGACCGGGCTAGCCTTGCAGTGGCTGGAATTGTTCCCGCAGTTGCCTGTCTCTGGTATGACAGGCAACATCGCGGCCAACTGCACGTTGATCGCCGCCGACGGTGATGACTGGCTCCTGCACCTGGACCCGGGGCAAGGCGCGTTGTTCAACGCCACCCAGCAAAGGCGCCTGAACGAGGCGCTCAACCAGCACCTGGGGCGTACGTTGAACCTGCGCATCGAGCTGATTCGGCCCGAACAGGAAACGCCAGCCCAGGCCGCGGCCCGCAAGCGCCTTGAACGCCAGCATGAAGCCGAGGCGTCAATCGAGCACGACCCGCTGATCCAGCAGATGATCAAGCTGTTTGGCGCCAAGGTGCGGCACGATACTATTGAGCCTGTAGAGGCCCTGGCCAGTCAGGGCCAGTAACGGATAACCATGCGGCCAGCCTAGCGCCAGGCCGCATCACATGACCCAATCGAGGTATTCCCCATGATGAAAGGTGGCATGGCCGGCCTGATGAAGCAGGCCCAGCAGATGCAGGAAAAGATGCAGAAAATGCAGGAAGAGCTGGCCAACGCAGAAGTCACCGGCCAGTCCGGCGGTGGTCTGGTCAGCGTGGTGATGACCGGCCGCCACGACGTCAAGCGCGTGAGCATCGACCAGAGCCTGATGTCGACCGAAGAAGACGACAAGGAAGTGCTCGAAGACCTGATCGCTGCAGCCCTGAACGATGCCGTGCGCAAGATCGAACAGAGCAGCCAGGAAAAGATGGGCGGCATGACCGCTGGCATGCAACTGCCGCCAGGCTTCAAGATGCCGTTCTGAGCATTTGCGTGCCGACGAACCGTCGCTGGTAACAGCGGCGGTTTTTTTATGGCCGCCGTGCCGATTTGACGCCACTCCCCATGGTGGGTATAAACCGCCTCTTAATGACTTGTCAGGCGTTTCCCATGAGCTTCAGTCCTCTCATCCGCCAGCTGATCGACGGCTTGCGCATTCTGCCCGGCGTTGGCCAGAAAACGGCACAGCGCATGGCCCTGCAATTGCTGGAGCGTGACCGCAGCGGGGGGCTGCGGCTCGCCCAGGCGCTGACCCAGGCCATGGAAGGGGTAGGACATTGCCGTCAATGCCGCACCCTGACCGAACAGGACCTCTGCCCCCAGTGTGCCGACCCACGGCGTGACGACACGCAACTGTGCGTGGTCGAAGGCCCGACGGATGTCTATGCCGTCGAGCAGGCTGGCTATCGCGGGCGTTATTTCGTGCTCAAGGGGCATCTGTCGCCGCTCGACGGACTGGGCCCGGAGGCGATCGGCATTCCCCAGCTGATGGCACGCATCCAGGAGCAGGGCACCTTCACCGAAGTCATTCTTGCCACCAACCCCACGGTGGAAGGTGAAGCCACGGCGCACTACATTGCCCAGTTGCTGGCTGAAAAGGGTCTGGTCGCCTCGCGTATCGCCCATGGCGTGCCCTTGGGCGGCGAGCTGGAGCTGGTGGACGGCGGCACGCTGGCCCATGCTTTTGCAGGGCGTCGTCCTATTTCGCTCTGAGGCAGCGATCGGGTTCGACTGGCAGTGCCGTGACAGAGGGCTTCCAGCGGCGAAGTTGATCCTGAACCCCATCGCCGCCCATCCGTCCCCCCTCAGCGCTCGCTGAGGGAAAACTCGGTCAGGCAGAAGGTCGGTACGCCCGCCGCCTGCAAGCGGCGCGAGCCGTCCAGTTCGGGGAGGTCGATGATGGCTGCCGCCTCGAACACCTGCGCACCCGTACGGCGCACCAGGTTGGCGGCGGCCAGGAGCGTACCGCCGGTGGCGATCAGGTCGTCGAAGATCAGTACCGAGTCGCCCTCGCACAGGCTGTCGGCGTGCACTTCTAGGAAGGCTTCGCCGTACTCGGTCTGGTACCCCTCGCTGAGCACGTCAGCGGGCAGCTTGCCTTGCTTGCGGAACAGGATCAGGGGTTTGTTCAGCTGGTGGGCGATGATCGAACCGATCAGAAAACCACGTGCGTCCATGGCGCCGATGTGGCTGAACTCGGCCTCGACATAGCGCTCGATGAACTGATCGGCTACATAGCGCAGCCCGCGCGGCGACTGGAACAGTGGGGTGATGTCGCGGAAGATCACGCCCGGCTTGGGGAAGTCCACTACCGGACGGATCAGGGCTTTGAGGTCGAAGGCGTCGCTGTGCATTGTTGCAGGTATCCTGGGAAAACGAATGGCCCAGTATACCTGCTAATGCAGCCCTCAGGCCTCCATTGCCCCACCGGCCAGCGCGCAAAGCTGGATCGGGTCGAGGATATGCACTTCCTTGCCTTCGGCGCGCAGCAGGCCATTGTGCTGGAAGCGGGTGAACACGCGCGACACGGTTTCCACCGCCAGACCCAGGTAGTTGCCCATCTCGTTGCGCGACATGCTCAGGCGGAACTGGTTGGCCGAATAACCACGGGCGCGAAAGCGCGCCGACAGGTTGACCAGGAACGTCGCGATGCGCTCATCGGCGGTCTTCTTCGACAGCAGCAGCATCATCTGCTGATCGTCGCGAATTTCGCGGCTCATCACGCGCATCAGCTGGCGACGCAGCTGCGGCAACTGCACCGACAGCTCATCCAGGCGCTCGAACGGAATCTCGCAAACGGATGTGGTTTCCTGGGCCTGGGCCGACACCGGGTATGCCTCGGTGTCCATGCCGGACAGGCCCACCAGCTCGCTGGGCAGGTGGAAACCGGTGATCTGCTCTTCGCCGCTGTCGCTCAGGCTGAACGTTTTCAGGGCGCCGGAGCGTACGGCATAGACCGAGCCAAAATTATCCCCCTGGCGGAACAGGAACTCGCCTTTCTTGAGAGGGCGACCTCGCTTGACGATTTCGTCCAGTGCGTCCATGTCTTCCAGGTTGAGTGAAAGGGGCAGGCACAGGGGGGCCAGGCTGCAATCCTTGCAATGGGCCTGGCTGTGTGGGCGCAGTTTGACTGGCTCGGACATTTGACTCGATCCTTGTGGGAAAGCACACATAAGTCGTAAGGGTAACCCACGACATAGGGTGTAGGCCAGTGGCCGCGACCAGCAGGATGACCTGTCAGACCCGCCAGCGCATTGCCCGATCGCCTGTGTGCCAAGGGCCACATGGCCGGGGCGTGGTGAGTGCGGCCAAATGTCTCGCTCAGATCACACGGGAGAACCGTTGGCGATTGTGCATGGCCAGGTAGGCATCGAAGACCATGCACACCGCGCGGGCCAGCAGTCGCCCAGCCGGCAGGATCCGAATGCCCTTGTCGTCCAGGCGAATCAGGCCGTCGCGCTGCAAGGTCAGAAGCTCCGGCCACAGGTCGTTGAAATAGCCACGAAAATCGACGGCGAATGCTTGTTCGATCGGCTCGAAGTCCAGCTCGAAGTGGCAGATCAGCTGCTGGATGACCGCCCGGCGCAGGCGGTCGTCGGGGGTGCACAGCAGGCCACGCTGGGTGGCGAGCTGGGCGTTGGACAGGCTGTCCTGGTAGGTGGCGAGGTCGCTGCTGTTCTGGCAGTACAAATCGCCGATCTGGCTGATCGCCGACACGCCCAGGCCGATCAGGTCGCAGTGCCCATGGGTGGTGTAGCCCTGGAAGTTACGCTGGAGCGTGCCTTCCTCCTGGGCGACGGCCAGTTCGTCATCGGGCAGGGCGAAGTGGTCCATGCCGATGTAGCGGTAGCCGGCAGCGGTCAGTTGCTCGATGGTGGCGTGCAGCATGTCCAGCTTGGCCGCTGCACTGGGCAGCTCCCCGGCTTCGATGCGCCGTTGCGGCATGAACCGTTCAGGCAGGTGGGCGTAGTTGAAGACCGACAGGCGATCGGGCTGCAGGCGGATCACTTCCTCAACGGTGCGGGCGAACCCTTCGGGCGTCTGGCGCGGCAGTCCGTAGATCAGGTCCAGGTTCACCGAGCGGAACTGCAGGGTGCGAGCCGCCTCGATCAAGGTCCGCGTCTGCTCCAGGCTCTGCAGGCGGTTGACGGCGCGTTGCACGGCCGGGTCCAGGTCCTGCACGCCGAGGCTGACGCGATTGAAGCCCAGCTCACGCAGCAGGCCCATGGTCGACCAGTCCGCCTCGCGCGGGTCGATTTCGATGCCATAGTCGCCGGAATCGTCATCGAGCAGGCTGAAGTGCTGGCGCAGCGTGGCCATCAGTTGACGCAGCTCTACGTGGCTCAGGAAGGTTGGGGTGCCGCCGCCAAAGTGCAGCTGCTCCACACGTTGCCTGCTGTCCATGTGGCAAGCCACCAGCTGGATTTCCTGTTCCAGGCGTTGCAGGTAGGGGGCAGCGCGTGCCCGGTCCTTGGTGATGACCTTGTTGCATGCGCAGTAGTAGCAGATGTTGGCGCAGAACGGCACATGCACGTACAGCGACAACGGGCGCACGGCCCGCCGGCTTTCGCGCAGGGCGTGCAGCAGGTCGAACGAGCCCACTTCGCTGTGCAGTTGCACGGCGGTTGGGTAGGAGGTGTAGCGTGGGCCGGCCAGATCGTAGCGGCGGATCAGGTCGGTGTCCCAACGTAGGTCGTCGAGCATGAGGGCGGTCCCCGGAAAGAGCAGCAATGTTCCGGAGTCTAGGGATGTCTGTAGGAATCTGTGTTGATTTGTATCAAGCGCTAAACGGCCTGAGGGCGCTGCGTCTAGCTCAGGCGATGCGCGGTCGTCACGGCTGGTTAGTGGCCATAAGCCATGTGCTGCGCCACCTGGCGCTTCAGTGGCCCATCAGCCAGTGTTGATGAGGCCCGGGCAGTGTCCACAGGCCGAATAGCACCACGAGCATGCCACCGGCCACCCGCACGCTGCGTCGTCTCAACACCCTGTTTACCCGCCCGGCCGCCAACCCGGTGACCAGCAGCACGGGCCAGGTCCCCAGCCCGAATGCCGCCATCAGGGCTGCGCTGTGCAAGGCGTTCCCCTGGCTCGCAGCCCACAACAAGGTGCTGTACACCAACCCGCACGGCAGCCACCCCCAAAAGGCACCCAGCAGCAATGCACGAGGCAGGCTAGAAACCGGAAGCAGGCGCGACGCCACCGGCTGGATGTGCCGCCACAGCCCGCGACCCATGGCCTCGATGCGGGTCAGTCCGCTCCACCAACCGGCCAGGTACAGGCCCATGGCGATCAGCAGCAAGGCGGCCATGGTGCGCAAAACCAGCACTGCAGGGCTGTTGGCCACCGCCCAGCCCGCCACACCGAGCATCAGGCCCGCGACGGTATAGCTGAGCACACGCCCGACGTTGTAAGCCACCAGCAGCCGCAGGCGACGGCCGCGCTGGGCTGGGGGAATGGCCAGGGTCAGGGCGCCCATCAGGCCGCCGCACATGCCCAGGCAGTGACCCCCTCCGAGCAGGCCGAGAACCAGCGCCGAGCCCAGCAAGGGCAGCAGGTCAGCCACGCGTCGGGGGCTCGGGATGGGAATCAGGCGTTTGGTCGGGCGTGACGGCGGCCTGGTGACGGGGATCCTGATCGTCGAAGAGGATGCTGTGAGCGGGGCTTTCGAGGTCGTCGTACTGACCGCTGTCCACCGCCCAGAAGAAGATGTAGACGGCCACGCCGACCAGCAGCAGCGCTGCGGGGATCATCACATAGAGGGCGGGCATGGCAGGTTCCTCGCAGGGGTAGGTGCTGACGCGGCCAGGGCAGGCGCAGCAGCAGGCATACGGGTCAGGCGTAGGGCATTGAGCACCACCACCAGTGAACTGACCGACATGCCGACCGCTGCCCACACCGGGGTGATCCAGCCAAGGGCCGCGAACGGCAGCATGAGGCCATTGTACAGGCTGGCCCACAGCAGGTTCTCGATGATGATGCGCCGAGTGCGCCGCGCCAGCGAGACCGTCTGCACCAGCGCCTGGAGCCGGTTGGAAAGCAGCACCGCGTCGGCGCAGGTCTTGGCCAGGTCAGTGGCACTGCCCATGGCGATGCTGATGTCTGCCGCTGCCAGCACCGGCACGTCATTGACCCCGTCCCCCAGCATCAGCACCTTGTGCCCGGCCTGTTGCAGGGCCTTGAGCCGCGCCAGTTTGTCATCGGGCCTGAGGCCGCCAGCGGCCTCGTCGATGCCCAGTTGCGCGGCCACCTCGCCGACCATCGGCGAGCTGTCTCCGGACAACAGCACCGTACGCCAGCCAAAGGCCTTGCAGGCGGCGAGCAGGGCAGGGGCATCCTCGCGCAGGCGATCGTCCAGCCCGAACCAGGCCAGCGGGCCGCGGCGGTCGCCCAGCAGCAGCCACTGCCCCCGTGGCTCGGGTATCGCCGGCGGCGGTGTGCCGCTCAAAGCGCAGACGAAGCTCGCCTGGCCTATGCGCAGGCGTTGGCCTCCAACCTCGCCCTCAAGGCCCAGACCGGGCACGGCCAGCACACCATCGGCCGGCGTGGCCACCTGACCGAAGGCCCGTGCGATGGGATGCTCGGAGCGGTTTTCCAGGGCTGCGGCCCAGGCCAGGCAGGTGTCGGCCGTTGCACGGCCCAGCGGCCTGATGCTGCGCAAGGTCAGGCGCCCCTCGGTCAACGTGCCAGTCTTGTCGAAAATCACCGTGTCGATCTGGTTCAGGCCCTCCAGCACATGACCGCGTGTGACCAGCAGGCCCAGCTTGTGCAACGTGCCTGTCGCCGCCGTCAGCGCGGTCGGGGTGGCCAGCGACAGCGCGCAGGGGCAGGTCGCGACCAGCATGGCCAGGACGATCCAGAACGCCCGCTGCGGCTCCACTTGCCACCACCACACGCCAATCGCGACGGCCGCCAGCAGTGAACACAACAGGAACACCTGGGAGGCGCGGTCGGCGATCTGGGCCAGGCGCGGCTTTTCGGTCTGGGCGCGTTCCAGCAAGCGCACGATGGCGGACAACCGCGAATCCTGGCCCAGGGCTTGCACCTGCACATGCAGGGCACTTTCCACGTTCAGCGTGCCACCTGTGACCTGATCACCCACCTGGCGAGGTTGAGGCAGGTATTCGCCGGTCAGCAGCGATTCATCGACACTCGAGCGCCCTTGCACGATGCGCCCGTCAGCCGGGATCACCGACCCTGGCAACACCTGCACGCTGTCCCCGCAGCGCAGTTCACTGAGCAGGATGCGCTCGCTGCGGCCCTGTGCGTCGACACGCAGGCAGGATGCCGGCAACAGGTTGACCAGCTGCGCCGTCGCGGCGGCCGTACGTTCGCGGGCGCGCCGTTCCAGGTAGCGCCCGGTCAGGAGAAACAGGGCGAACATGCCGACCGTGTCGAAATACAGCTCGCCGCTGCCGGTCACCGCCGTCCAGATCCCGGCACCGAACGCCAGGGCAATAGCCAGCGAGACGGACAGGTCCATGGTCAGGTGGCGGGTGCGCAGATCACGCGCCGCGCCCTTGAAAAAGGGCGCGCAGCTGTAGAAAACGATGGGAATGGTGAGGAACAAGGCCACCCAGCGCAGGATGGTGTGCAGCTCGGCGGACAGGTCCATGTTGAATTCCGGCCACGTGGCCATGGTTGCCATCATCGCCTGGAACCACAGCAACCCGGCCACCCCCAGCCTGCGCAACGCGCTGCGGTTTTCCCGGCTCAATTGCTCGGCCGCCTGGTCCGGCTGATAGGGGTGGGCGACGTAGCCAATCCGGCGCAGCGCCGCCAGCACCTGCGACAGCGGCAATTGCCGATCGTCCCAGCTCAGCAGCAGCCGATGATTGGACAGGTTCAGGCGCGCTTCGGCCACCCCCGGCAGGTTGCGCAGGTGCTTGTCGATCAGCCAGCCGCAGGCCGCGCAACTGACGCCTTCGACCAACAGCGTGGCTTCGGCCAGCTCGCCCTCGTGCCGCACGAATCGCTGCTGCACATCGCTGCGGTCGTATAGCGCCAACTCGTCTTGCAACTGCCGAGGCAGGGCTTGCGGGTTGGCGCTGTTGTCGCTGCGGTGCTGGTAGTAGTGCTCAAGGCCCCCGGCCACGATCGACTCGGCCACCGCCTGGCAGCCGGGGCAGCAGAAGGCCCGGGGCTGCCCGAGAACCACGGCGGTGAACGCGCGACCGGCGGGGACGGGCAGTGCGCAGTGGTAGCAGGGGGTGGGTTGGGTCATCGCATCATTGCCTTGCACAGGTCGACCGCGAGCACGATCACAGGTGTTGAGCGCCTTGCAGCGCCTCGTCACCCAGCTCTAGGGTCACGCCATGCTCAACCTTCTCTTCTTCGAACAGGCGCCACACCTGATCGCCTTCGCTGCCCAGCAGCTCGACGAAGCGGCGGCCATCGACCTTGTCTTCCAGCTGGCCGACATAGCGCCCCTGTTCGACACGGCTGAGCAGCACCCGGCGGTCCATGGCCGGTTGGGTGGGGGAGATGAGGTTCAGCTCAAGCTTCTGCGGGTCGCTGCTGCCGGTCAGGCGCACGTCTACTTCACCGGTCAGGTCGTCCAGGTGAACGCTGGCCTTGAGCGCCAGTTGCTGGGCCAGCAGCTCCCTGTCCAGGGAGCGGTTGATGCCCTTGCCGGCCTCGTAGTAGTTGTCATTCACCAGGTTGTCCGGGTTGCGCACGGCGATGCTGACCATGGTCAGGCTAAGGCACACCGAGGTGGTCAGGATGCCGATGATGATCCAGGGCCAGAGATGCTTGTACCAGGGGCTGGCGGCGGTGGCAGGCATGGTGTTCATCCTTCTTAGCGAATCTGCGGGCCGATGAAACGGCTCTTGGCTTCAACCTGGGCGTCGCTGTCATCGGCGCTCTTGAGGATGAAGGTGATTTCGTTGGTGGTCGAGGGCAGTTTTTCCGGGGCCACCGACAGTTGCACGGGCAGGCTGACGATGTCGCCAGCGGCCACGCGGATTTCCCGTAAGCCATCAAGCATCAAGTCGGGCAGGCCGGTGGCATCGAGCACGTAGACGTGGTCGCGCTGGTCCTTGTTCATGACCTTGAGGCTATACACGTTTTCGATGCGCCCCTGCGCATTCTCCCGGTACAGGACGCGGTCCTTGCTCACATCCAGGCCTACCAGCGAACGGGTGGCAAAGGCGCTGGCCAGGGCGATGATCATGACCAGCAGCACCACGGCATAGCCGATCAGGCGAGGGCGCAGCAGGTGGGTCTTCTGCCCGGACAGGTTGTGCTCGGTGGTATAGCTGATCAGCCCTTTGGGGTAGTGCATCTTGTCCATGATGCTGTCGCAGGCGTCGATGCACGCGGCGCAGCCGATGCACTCGATCTGCAGGCCATCGCGGATGTCGATGCCCGTGGGGCATACCTGCACGCACAGGGTGCAGTCGACGCAATCGCCCAGGCCCTTAGCCTTGTAGTCCACGTCTTTTTTGCGCGGCCCGCGGGTCTCGCCACGGCGCGGGTCGTAGGACACGATCAGCGTGTCCTTGTCGAACATCACGCTCTGGAAGCGCGCGTAGGGGCACATGTACACGCACACCTGCTCACGCAGCCAGCCGGCGTTGCCATAGGTGGCCAGGGTGAAGAAACCGACCCAGAAGTAAGCCCAGCCGTCTGCCTGGCCCGTGAAGAACTCGACCACCAGTTCGCGGATGGGGGCGAAATAGCCGACGAAGGTCATGCCGGTGACGAAGCCGATCAGCAGCCACAGGCTGTGCTTGGCGAACTTGCGGGCGAACTTGTTGGCGCTCATGGGCGCTTTGTCCAGCTTCATTCGCTGGTTGCGATCACCTTCGGTGACCTTCTCGCACCACATGTAGATCCACGTCCACACGCTCTGCGGGCAGGTATAGCCGCACCAGACCCGGCCTGCGAACACGGTGATGAAGAACAGGCCGAAGGCCGCCACGATCAGAATGCCCGACAGCAGGATGAAGTCCTGGGGCCAGATGGTTGCGCCGAAAATGTAGAACTTGCGTTCCGGCAGGTTCCACCACACCGCCTGATGCCCGCCCCAGTTCAGCCAGACGGTACCGAAGTACAGCAAGAACAAGACCGCACCACCCACCATGCGCAGGCGTCTGAACAGGCCGGTGAAGGCACGGGTGTAGATTTTTTCGCGCGAGGCGTAGAGGTCAACGGAATCCTTTCCTGTGCTGGCAGGCGGGGTTACATCATGTACCGGAATATGCTTGCTCATCATCATGTCCCACGGCAGTGGAGAAATGCCGCGGCCAGTGCATGCCGGCCGCAGTCTCGCGCAATCTGCTAGGCCCTGTGTGAAAAGCCTTGATACTCGGTGATGCTGCGTTGAAAACAGCCTCGGAATGCTCATTTACAACCCGTAAACTCCGCTTCCTCGGCTGTTTTCGCCTTGCCTGACCTTCGTCTCAAGACTCTTCACACAGAGCCTAGCGCTGCGCGGCCATGATACGCCCCTGGCAGACGTTCAGACCGAGGTGCGACCTTTGGCCGCATTGGGTTGATCTTGTGAAACGTGATATGGGAAGTGTCAATTGATCCAGGTCAGGCGGTGACGCATTTGTTGCCCACCTGTTGAACAATCCGGTTGCGCAGAGGGTCAGCGCAACCGGGTCACGAACCCGGTTGCTGAGTTCACGCCTCGCCTGGCTGCCAGCTGCCCATCCAAAATCCCCTCACTCGCTTTTATCGCCTGCCTCTGGCGTGTGCGACAGGCTGTACACGTAAGCGGCCAGCAGATGCACCCGGTCGTTGCCCTGCAACTGCGCCTGCGCCGGCATCTGCCCCTGGCGGCCGTAGCGGATGGTCTGCTGCAACTGGGCAAAGCTCGACCCGTAGATGAACGCCTGCGGGTGCGTCAGGTTCGGTGCGCCCATGGCCGGGGTGCCCTTGCCCTCCGGCCCGTGGCAGGCCACGCAGCTGCTGGCGAAGATCGCCTTGCCCTTGGCTGGGTCGGCATTGATGCCCTCCGGCAGGCGGCGACCGTCCATGTTGGTGAGCACGAAGGCGGCCACATCGGCCACGCCCTGTTCGCCCAGCACCTCGGCCCACGCCGGCATGACCCCGTGGCGCCCGTTCATGATCGAGGCCTTGATGGTTTCCGGCTCGCCGCCCCAGCGCCAGTCATTGTCGGTCAGATTGGGAAAACCATAGGCACCCTTGGCATCGGAGCCGTGGCAGACCGAGCAGTTGGAGGCGAACAGGCGACCGCCCATCTTCAGGGCCTGCGGGTCCTTGGCCACCTCTTCGATGGGCATGGCTGCGAACTTGGCGAAGATCGGCCCGAACCGGGCGTCGGCCTTGGCCATTTCCTTCTCCCATTCGTGCACACCGCTCCAGCCGGCCTGACCGTCCGAGAACTCGGCCTGCTTGTCGTTATCCAGGTACGCATAGCCGGGCAGGATGCCTTTCCAGTTGCCCAGGCCCGGGTACAAGGCCAGGTAGCCCAGGGCGAAGAAGATAGTGCCGACGAACAGCCAGAACCACCACTTGGGCAGCGGGTTGTCGTACTCCTCGATGCCGTCGAACGCATGGCCTACGGTCTCGCTGGTGGTTTCCTCGCGCTGGCCCTTGCGGGTGGACAGCAGCAGCCAGGTCAGGGCGAAGATGGTGCCCAGGGTCAGAACGGTGACGTACACACTCCAGAACGTTGTCATGGTTTCTTGCTCCTGGATGCCTTTTCTTGTGCGTGCTCGACGTGTTGGCGGGCCTGGGGGTCATCGGCAAAGGGGAGTTGGGTCGCTTCGTCGAAATCTTTCTTGCGTCTCGGGCTGAACACCCACAGGGCCAGGCCGATGAAGGCCACCAGCACCACCACGGTGCCCAGGCCGCGAATCATTCCAATATCCATCGCCGTCACCGTTTGCTCTTGATGAGGGTGCCAAGGCCTTGCAGGTACGCCACCAGGGCGTCCATTTCGGTCTTGCCCTTGACCGCATCCCGGGCGCCGGCGATGTCGGCATCGGTGTAGGGCACCCCGAGCGTGCGCAGCACCTGGAGCTTGCGCGCCGTGTCCTTGCCATCGAGGGTGTTTTCCACCAGCCACGGGTAGGCCGGCATCTTCGACTCCGGCACCACGTTGCGCGGGTTGTACAGGTGGGCGCGGTGCCAGTCATCGGAGTAGCGCCCACCGACCCGGGCCAAGTCCGGGCCGGTGCGCTTCGAGCCCCACAGGAACGGGTGGTCCCAGACGCTTTCGCCGGCGACCGAGTAATGGCCGTAGCGCTCGGTTTCTGCCCGGAACGGGCGGATCATCTGTGAATGACAACCCACGCACCCTTCGCGGATGTAGATGTCCCGGCCTTCGAGCTCCAGTGCGGTGCGCGGCTTCATGCCTTCGACCGGCTGGTTGGTCACGTCCTGGAAGAACAAGGGGACGATCTGGGTGAGCCCGCCAATGCTGACGGCGATCACCATGAAGAAGGCCAGCAGGCCGATGTTCTTCTCTACAGCTTCGTGCTTCATCAGTGCGCTCCCACGACAGCGATCTTGGCGGCTTCTTCAGCCTGAATCGGGTTGGCCGCGCGCACGGTGCGCCACACGTTGTAGGCCATCAGCAGCATGCCGCTGGCGAAGAACGCGCCGCCCAGCGCGCGAACGATGTAGCCCGGATGGCTGGCCTGCAGGGCTTCGACGAACGAGTAGGTGAGGGTGCCGTCGTCGTTGATGGCGCGCCACATCAAGCCCTGGGTAATGCCATTGACCCACATCGAGGCGATGTACAACACGGTGCCGATGGTCGCCAGCCAGAAGTGAGCATTGATCAGGCCGATGCTGTGCATCTGCTCACGCCCGTACAGGCGCGGGATCATGTGGTACACGGCGCCGATGGAGATCATCGCGACCCAGCCCAAGGCCCCGGCATGCACATGGCCGATGGTCCAGTCGGTGTAGTGCGACAGCGAGTTCACGGTCTTGATGGCCATCATCGGGCCTTCGAAGGTGGACATGCCGTAGAAGGCCAGTGACACCACCAGAAAGCGCAGGATCGGGTCGGTGCGCAGTTTGTGCCAGGCTCCGGAGAGGGTCATCATGCCGTTGATCATGCCGCCCCAGCTTGGGGCCAGCAGGATGATCGACATCACCATGCCCAGCGACTGCGCCCAGTCCGGCAGGGCGGTGTAGTGCAAGTGGTGCGGGCCTGCCCAGATGTACAGGGTGATCAGCGCCCAGAAATGCACGATGGACAGGCGGTACGAATAGATCGGCCGCTCGGCCTGCTTGGGTACGAAGTAGTACATCATGCCCAGAAAGCCCGTGGTCAGGAAGAAGCCGACGGCATTGTGGCCGTACCACCACTGGATCATGGCATCGGTCGCGCCCGAATAGGCCGAATACGACTTGAACAGGCTGACCGGCAACGAGATGTGGTTGACGATGTGCAGCATCGCGGTGACCACGATGAACGCCCCATAGAACCAGTTGCCGACATAGATGTGCTTGGTCTTGCGCTTGACGATGGTGCCGAAGAACACCGCGCCGTAGGCCACCCAGACAACGGTCAGCAGGATCGCCAGCGGCCATTCCAGTTCGGCGTATTCCTTGGTGGTGGTGTAGCCCATGGGCAGCGTGACCAAGGCCCCGGCGATCACGGCCTGCCAACCCCAGAAGGTGAAGGCCGCCAGGCGATCGGAGATCAGCCTGGCCTGGCAGGTGCGCTGCACCACGTAGTAGCTGGTGCCGAACAATGCACAACCGCCGAAGGCGAAGATCACCAGGTTGGTGTGCAGCGGGCGCAGGCGGCCGAAGCTGGTCCAGGGCAAGTCCAGGTTGAGCTGCGGCCACACGAGCTGCGAGGCGATGAAGACGCCCAGGCCCATGCCGATGATCCCCCACACCACCGTCATGATGGCGAACTGGCGGACGACCTTGTAGTTATAAGCAGTCGAACTGATTGCAGTGCTCATTCTAAGGTTCCACGGTTTTATGTTCTTGTTGGTCGAAATCGGCATCAGTATCGGAAACCCCCTGGGTTACCGCAACGCAACTTTGGTACGCCGACCCGTGTCCAGCCCTGTTCGACAATGGCACGCAGTGAACGGGGGATGCCATGGATTGTACACAAATAAATATTTGTAATGTGTACCGTTTCTCGGTTTTTTCTGATCGAACGGTCAGGCTTTTTCGGACGCCCCCAAAGTTGGCGACAGGGCACCGGGAGGGCGTGTCTTGAGTGAAGTGGGGTGTCGCAAACCGGCTGAGGTGCTAGAGGCGCACAAATGAAAAGCGCCGCTAAAGCGGCGCTGTAGGGCGGGGCTGGAAGACGAAGAGCGCGTTACTTGACCGTTACGCCTTGGGCTGCATCGCCCTGCGAGAGGCTGTAGACGTAGGCCGCCAGCAGGTGCACCTTGTCATTGCCCTGGATCTCGGCTTGCGCAGGCATCTGGCCCTGGCGACCATAACGAATGGTCTGTTGCAGCTGGGCGAAGCTCGATCCATAGATGAAGGCCTGCGGGTGGGTCAGGTCCGGCGCACCCATGGCAGGGGTGCCCTTGCCCTCAGGTCCGTGGCAGGCCACGCAGTTGCTCGCGAACAGCTCCTTGCCCTTGACCGGGTCGGCCTTGACGCCTTCGGGAAGCTTGCGCCCATCGAGGTTGGTCAGCACGAACGCTGCCACATCCGATACGCCCTGTTCACCGATCACCTCGGCCCAGGCCGGCATCACGCCGTGACGGCCGTTCATGATCGACGCCTTGATCGTTTCAGGCTCACCGCCCCAGCGCCAGTCGTTGTCGGTCAGGTTGGGAAAGCCATAGGCGCCCTTGGCATCGGACCCGTGGCAAACCGAGCAGTTGGAGGCGAACAGGCGGCTGCCCATCTTCAATGCCTGCGGATCCTTGGCCACTTCTTCCACGGGCATGGCGGCGTACTTGGCGAAGATCGGGCCGAATTTGGCGTCAGCCTTGTCCATCTCCTTCTGCCATTCGTTAACACCGGTCCAGCCATCCTCGTAGCCCGGCAGGATGCCTTTCCAGTTGCCAAGGCCCGGATACAGCACAAGGTAGCCTGCGCTGAAGACCAGGGTGCCGATGAACAACCAGAACCACCACTTGGGCAGCGGATTGTCGTATTCCTCGATGCCATCGAAGCTGTGCCCCATGGTCTGGTCGGTCGTGCTGTTGCTCTGGCCCTTGCGGGTGCCGAGCAACAGCCAGGTCAGGCCGATCAGGCTGCCGATGGTCAGTACGCTGATGTAGGTACTCCAGAAGGCGGTCATTGTGCTTTGCTCCTCGCAGCTGCACGGGTTTCAGGTGCCTGCTCGACAGAAGGCAGGCGGTCGTCGACGAAGGGCAGCAGGCGCGCTTCGGCGAAGTCCCGGTCGCGGCGCCGGTTGAATACCCACAGGCTCAAGCCGATGAAGGCGATCAACACCACCAGGGTGCCCAGGCCGCGGATCATGCCGATGTCCATTTCCATCGCATTCACCTCTTGTTCTTGATCGAGGTGCCCAGCACCTGCAGGTAGGCAACCAGGGCGTCCATCTCGGTCTTGTTCTTGACCGCCTCGCGCGCGCCGGCAATGTCTTCGTCGGTGTAGGGCACGCCCAGGGTGCGCAGCACGCGCATCTTGGTGTCGGTGTGGCTGTTGTCGACCTGGTCGGCCACCAGCCACGGATACGATGGCATCTTCGACTCCGGTACCACGTTGCGCGGGTTGTACAGGTGCGCCCGGTGCCAGTCGTCCGAATAGCGCCCGCCGACCCGCGCCAGGTCTGGCCCGGTGCGCTTGGAGCCCCACAGGAACGGGTGGTCCCATACGCTTTCACCGGCAACCGAATAATGACCGTAGCGCTCGGTCTCGGCGCGGAACGGGCGGATCATCTGCGAGTGGCAGCCCACGCAGCCTTCGCGAATGTAGATGTCACGGCCTTCGAGTTGCAGCGCGGTGTAGGGCTTCATCCCCTCGACCGGCGTATTGGCTACGTCCTGGAAGAACAATGGGACGATCTGGGTAAGGCCGCCGATGCTGACGGCGAAGACCATCAGCAAGGCCAGCAGGCCGACGTTTTTCTCGATGACTTCATGTTTCATCAGGCAGGTCTCCTCAAGCCAGCTGGGCGTTCGCAGGGACGGTATCCAGCGCTGGCGAACGCACCGTGCGCCAGGTGTTCCAGGCCATCAGGAACATGCCGCTGAGGAAGATCGCGCCACCGACGAAGCGCACGACGAAGCCTGGATGGCTGGCCACCAGGGTTTCGACGAACGAGTAGGTGAGCGTGCCGTCGCTGTTGACAGCGCGCCACATCAGGCCCTGGGCGATGCCGTTGACCCACATCGAAGCGATGTAGAGCACGGTGCCGATGGTGGCCAGCCAGAAGTGCGCGTTGATCAGCCCGATGCTGTACATGCGCTCTTTGCCGAAGACCTTGGGGATGGTGTGGTACAGGGCGCCGATGGAAATCATCGCTACCCAGCCCAGGGCGCCGGCATGCACGTGGCCGATGGTCCAGTCGGTATAGTGGGACAAGGCGTTGACAGTCTTGATGGCCATCATCGGGCCTTCGAAGGTGGACATGCCGTAGAAGGCCAGGGAAACCACCAGGAAGCGCAGGATGGGGTCGCTGCGCAGTTTGTGCCAGGCGCCGGACAGGGTCATCATGCCGTTGATCATGCCGCCCCAGCTTGGAGCCAGCAGCACCAGCGACATCACCATGCCCAGCGATTGAGCCCAATCAGGCAGGGCGGTGTAGTGCAGGTGGTGAGGGCCTGCCCAGATGTACAGGGTGATCAGCGCCCAGAAGTGCACGATCGACAGGCGATAGGAGTACACCGGGCGTTCGGCTTGTTTGGGCACGTAGTAGTACATCATGCCCAGGAAGCCTGCAGTCAGGAAGAAGCCCACGGCGTTGTGGCCGTACCACCACTGCACCATGGCATCGGTGGCCCCGGCGTAGACCGAGTAGGACTTGGTCAGGCTGACAGGCAGCTCCAGGTTGTTGACGATGTGCAGCATCGCCACGGTCAGGATGAAACCGCCGAAGAACCAGTTGCCCACATAGATGTGCTTGGTGTTGCGTTTCATCAGGGTGCCGAAGAACACCACGGCATACGCCACCCACACGATGGTGATCAGGATATCGATCGGCCATTCCAGTTCGGCGTATTCCTTGGAGCTGGTGTAACCCAGCGGCAGGCTGATGGCAGCCAGCAGAATCACCAGTTGCCAGCCCCAGAAGGTGAACGCGGCCAGGCGTGGCGCGAACAGGGTGGTCTGGCAGGTGCGTTGCACCGAATAATAGGAGGTGGCGAACAGCGCACAGCCGCCAAACGCGAAAATCACCGCATTGGTATGCAGTGGGCGCAGGCGGCCGAAGCTGGTCCAGGGGAGATCGAGGTTCAGGAAAGGCCAGGCAAGCTGGGCGGCGATGAAGACGCCGAGCCCCATCCCGACGATTCCCCACACCACCGTCATGATGGCGAATTGGCGGACCACCTTGTAGTTATAGGCGGTACTGCTGGTTGTGTTCATGTATGGGTTCCCATCCACGGTTATTGGCAGGCTATAGAGCGAGGCAAGCATGAGTAATGGGCAAAATGCCTGCATTGACGGGGATCAATGGGCCAAGGTCGGAAATGTCCCAGGCTTGCGCTGCACACCTGAACACGGGGTGTACAGTGAGCCGTATCGGACCTGCCTGATCCTTGCCCATGGCGCCGGGGCGCCGATGGACAGCGGGTTCATGGAGCAAATGGCGCAAAGGCTTGCGTCCCGTGGCGTAGCCGTGGTGCGCTTCGAGTTCCCGTACATGGCCCAGCGTCGGCACGGCGGCAGCAAAAGGCCACCCAATCCGCAGCCTGCCTTGCTGCAATGCTGGCGCGAGGTGTACCAACAGGTGCGACCCTTGGTCGCGGGCAAATTGGCGATCGGCGGCAAGTCGATGGGCGGGCGCATGGCCAGCCTGGTGGCCGACGAGCTGGGAGCCGATGCACTGGTGTGCCTGGGCTATCCGTTCTATGCAGCAGGCAAGCCGGAAAAGCCACGGGTCGAACACCTGGCAGGGTTGCAGACCCCGACCTTGGTCGTACAGGGTCAGCGCGATGCCTTGGGCAATCGGGAGGCGGTCGAGCGGTACACCTTGTCACCTGCGATCGAGGTGCAGTGGCTGGCGACGGGCGATCATGACCTAAAGCCCCTGAAGGCTTCCGGGTTCAGTCATGAACAGCACCTGCAGGCAGCGGCCGACAAGGTGGCGCGATTTCTGAATGGGCAATGACGATGCGCGGTGAGCGGGCCCGCGTTCATCAAGGGTGGCGGCCGAGTGAAGGTACTCGGCCTGCGGCAGGCTTAGTCGCGGTACTCGCAGAGGTAGGCCGTTTCGACCTTGACTTGCAGCTGGAACTTGCTGTCGGCCGGCACGTTGAACTGGGTGCCAGCAGCGAAGGTTTCCCAGGCGTCGCTGCCTGGCAGCTTCACGATCAGCGCGCCCGAGACCACGTGCATGATTTCACGCTTGGCCGTGCCGAACTCGTATTCACCAGGGGCCATCACACCGACGGTGGCCGGGCCTTCTTCGCCAGTGAAAGCGATCGACTTGACGGTGCCGTTGAAGTACTCGTTGACCTTGAACATGGGCGACTCCAGTAACAGAAGAGGGCAAAAAGGCTGGCCAGTATGCCCAAGGCCACTGGCGCCGTCATCCGCTTTGAAAGGCGCCGCCCGTCAACCGTTAGGCAGGCTCAACGGCAGCAGGCGCGCAGTGTTGCGCGCGTCTTCCAAGGCCCGGTGCTGCTGGCCGCAAAAGTGCATGCCGGCCATGTGCAGGGCACTGTTGAGCCCGGTGGGGCGCTGCAGGTGACGGGCCTTGGCAAAACGCTGCTTGAGGTTGATGTGCGGCAGTGCCCGCAGCGCGCTGTCCAGGCCATGTTGCCGCCACTCCTGGAGCAATTGCACACGGTCGTAGTCGCCCCAACTCACCCAGGCCTGCAACTGCGCCTGATGGTGCGCTAGCCACCGTTCGAAACTGGGCCACACCTCGGTAAAAGGGGCGGCCGAGTCCACGTTCGCCTGGCTGATGTGGGTCAGCTCGCGGCAGAACGGCGTCAGCTGAGGCCGCCTGCGTGGCCGCACGAAACGCTGAAAATGGTCGACCTCGCGGCCTTCGCCAGTCACCAGGCTCGCGCCGATTTCAATCACTTCCATGTCTGCGACCGGCCATCCGCCGTCGTCTGTCGTCGCTTCCAGGTCGATCACCAACCAATGGCCCATGTCAGGCTCCCTTCCAAATCTTGCTTGAGCGTAGCCAAAGTCCTGCCACCCGACACCCCTGGCATTTTGCCGCCTGCTTTGGCATAAAGAGCGCGGCCCGGCGGTTGTGCCGGGTCCGGAAAGCGCCTAGCGTAAGCGGATTCCGTTCTTGCATGTGATGAGTGTTCGTTTTGACCCTAGCGCCCGGCCTCAAGGTCCTGTCCGCACTGTTTATTTCTGCCGCCTGCTGGCTGGCGCCGTCGGCACGGGCCGTGGAGCGGGTGGAGGTCAGGGTTGGGGCTGCTCATTTTCCGCCGTACACCGTGCGTCCCGAGCAAGGTGCGGGCACTGGCCTGCTGGCGCAGTTGATCGACGCGCTGAACCTGTCGCAACCCCGTTATCGCTTTGTGCTGGTGCCCACCTCGGTGCAACGACGCTTTGGCGACCTGCTGCAAGGCCGCACCGACATGGCGGTGTTCGAGAACCCGCAATGGGGTTGGGCGCAGGTGCCGCACGAGGCGGTGGACATGGGCCTTGAAGATGCCGAAGTGTTCGTGGGGCGTACCAGCAGCCTGGCCGACCCGCACTATGTGGATGACCTGCAGGGCAAGCGCCTGGCCATGTTCAACGGCTACCACTATGCCTTTGCAGGGTTCAATCCCGACCCCAGCTACCTGCGCAAAGCCTTCAACGCTACCTTGACCTACTCCCACGACAGCAACCTGCTGATGGTGCAGGCCGGTCGCGCCGACATCGCGCTGGTGACGCGCTCGTACCTCACCGACTTTCTGGCCCGTAACCCCTCCAGTCAGGGCCGGCTGGCGGCATCGGGGCGTATCGATCAGGTCTACCACCACTATGCCGTGCTGCGTGCAGGTGGGCCGTTGTCAGCCACTGCTTTCACCGGGTTGCTGCAGGCGCTGCGCGAGAAGGGCGAGCTGGCGCGCATTTTCGAACCCTATGGCATCACGGTCACTGCCGGGCGCCCGTAGCCCCGTCAACGGCAGCGGCTAAATCCGGGGGAGCTGGCATCGTCTTGCAGAGTGAGCCTTCCTTTCACGTCACCGAGTATCGCCCATGCCCTCAGATGCCGCCTTGCAGACAACCCACACGCCACGCTGGCGCAGCCTGAGCGCCGAGCAGCGCGACGGTTTGCTGTGCCTGTCGCTCGAAGCTCGACCCTTGATCACCTTGCGTGTGCACACTTACGGCACTCCAGTGGTGCAGGTGGAATACGTCTGCTCGCAGCGGCCCTACCAGGCGCAGTGGGCGGCGTGCTACTGGCTGTTGTCCCAGCACGCCACCTGCCAGACGTTGACCTGGCAGCTGCATGAAGTGCCCACCCAGGCGTTGGCCTCTGGCTTGTTGGTGAGCGGCGAGCAATCGGGGCAGTACTTGTGCGAGCGGGCATTGTTCTGGCAGTTGCCTCAGCCGTGGCTGGGTGATGCGCAGACCGCGGTGTACCCGCAACAGATGCGCATCACCGCTGGTAAACGACACCCGCTGCGAGCGCCCAAGCCACGAGGCGAAGTGTACCGGCGCTTCGATGCGCGGCTGGGCAGCTGGGTATCGCTGCGCACCCTGGACATCGAGCACGACCTTGAGCGCTTTAACCGCTGGCAGAACGAGCCGCGGGTAGAGGCGTTCTGGCAGGAAGGGGGGAGCCTGGCGCAGCACCGCGAGTACCTGGCCAAGCTCGAAGCGGACCCCCATACCCTCACGCTGATCGGCTGCTTCGATGATCAGCCGTTTGCCTACTTCGAGGCCTATTGGGCCAAGGAAGACCGCATCGCCCCGTTCTACCAGGCCGACGATTATGACCGTGGCATCCACATGCTGGTGGGCGAACAGCAGCACCGCGGCCCGCATAAGGTCGCCAGTTGGCTCTGCGCGCTGGTGCACTACCTGTTCCTGGACGACCCGCGCACCCAGCGCGTTGTCGCCGAGCCGCGTGCCGACAATGCGCGGATGATCGGCTACATGCAGGACCAGTGCTTTCACTGCGACAAGGAATTCGACTTCCCGCACAAGCGGGCGGCGCTGATGATTCTGGGGCGGGAGCGGTTTTTTGATCGTTGTGCTTTGATTTGAGTGTGGTACTGAAGGCGGTCAAACGACTACCTGGCCTCGCACTTGAAACCAGTGATTTTGCGGATGCGCCCCGGCAAGGCCGCTCCCTGGCATTTAGCTATAATGCTCACATCTCTGGGGCTGCTGCGCAGCCCATCGCGGCACTAGGCCGCTCCTACCGTGATCGTGGTATGGCCGAAGTAGCGCGATTGCGGAGGCAACTGCCTTTGACCGCATCTGAGGGCCAGCGAACCCCCGTATGGGAGCGGCCTAGCCGGAGCGCCGGACCGGCCGCGATGGGCCGCGCAGCGGCCCCGGCAATATCAGCCGCGGAGCTGAAATCCTGGGGCTGCTGCGCAGCTCATCGGGGCCGGTCCGGCGCCCCGGCAATGCCGCAGCGAGTCATCCAATCACCTTCCCGCCGTTCCTACCGCGTCATCTTCCTGCAATGCACCATCGCATCGCGAATCATGAAGTTGACCAGGGTAGGGGAGACGCCCAGCTCCTTGGCGATGTCTTTCTGCGGTACCCCATGCAGGCGGTACATTTCGAACGCATAACGCGTGCGTGGCGGCAGGTCGTTCAGCGCGCGGGCGATGTCGTCCAGGGCCGCAAGGTTGATGTGGGTGGCTTCGGGCGAGGCGTTCTGCAGGACGACGTTCAGCCCTTCTTCCTCGCTGCCGGCGTATTTCAACTCCATCGCCTGCTTGCGGTAATGGTCGATGGCCAGATTGCGTACGATCTGGAACAGATAGCTCAGCTGCGCCTTGAACGAAGAGGTGATCTGCGGAGCGCTGCCGAGCCTGAAGAAGGCATCCTGCACCACATCTTCGGCCCGCGAGCGGCAGCCGGTGATGCGAGCGGCAATCTTGAGCAAGATGCTGCGGTTTTCTACGAAAGCTTGGAGCAGTGGTGAATCGCACTTACTTGTGGACAGTTGTTCCGCCATGGAAATCACCTGGATGCAAAGGGTAAAGAGCGCGTTGAGGTGTAGGACGCGTCCTAGGACGAGCGACAAGCTATTCAGAATGATAATGATTGTCAAATACGAAACGAAATTAGTATCTGTATCTTTCAGTTCTAAGTCTCGCCTCGACCCGCTTGCGTACCCGCAGGATGGCGCCACGGCTATAGCTGCGCCTGGCTAACTCGCCATGGCCGTCTTTTTCCACCTGACCCGCGCTTCGTTAATTTCTGCCCCCCGCCATCCGTTCCCCTCTGTACATCCCCGGCCGCTGATGCTGTCCGCCCCTGCAGGTGGCCACACCGGCCCGCCCAACCCGACACCGGCAGGAACACCCATGACGCATGCCTTCGAACTCCCGACTTCGCTGGTCCAGGCCCTGATGCAACGCGCCGTACAGAGCCCGGACAAGATCGCCTTGCGCTTTCTGGCCGATGCGCCCGGCGAACAGGCCGTGCTCACCTACCAGGCGCTTGACCAGCGCGCCCGCGCCATCGCCGCCGCGCTGCAGGCGCGGGCTACATTCGGGGACCGTGCCGTGCTGTTGTTTCCCAGCGGCCCGGACTACGTGGCGGCGTTCTTCGGCTGCCTGTATGCCGGCGTCATCGCGGTGCCGGCCTACCCTCCGGAGTCCGCGCGTCAGCACCATCAGGAGCGCCTGCTTTCGATCATCGACGACGCCGAGCCGCGCCTGCTGCTGACCATCGCGCGATTGCAAGAAAGCCTTCAGGGCCTGGAGGCGCTGCAAGCCGCGCAGGCCCCGGAGCTGCTGGCCGTTGACCGGCTCGATCCCGCACGGGCGGCGGATTGGCGCGAGCCTGCATTGCAACCCCATGACATCGCGTTCCTGCAGTACACGTCCGGCTCCACGGCCCTGCCAAAAGGAGTGCAGGTCAGCCACGGCAACCTGGTGGCGAACGAACAGCTGATCCGCCACGGCTTCGGTATCGACCTGAACCCTGACGACGTGATCGTCAGCTGGCTCCCGCTCTACCACGACATGGGCCTGATCGGCGGCCTGCTGCAGCCGATCTTCAGCGGCGTGCCCTGCGTGCTGATGTCGCCGGGTTATTTCCTGGCGCGGCCGCTGCGTTGGTTGCAGGCCATCAGTGAGTACGGCGGCACCATCAGCGGCGGCCCTGACTTTGCGTACCGCCTGTGCAGCGAGCGGATCAGCAAGGCTTCACTGGCCGGGCTCGACCTGAGCCGCTGGCGGGTGGCGTACTCGGGCTCCGAGCCGATTCGCCAGGACAGCCTGGCCACTTTCGCCGACACCTTCCAGGCCTGCGGCTTCAAGCCACACAGCTTCTTCGCCAGCTACGGGCTGGCTGAGGCGACGCTGTTCGTCAGCGGCAGCCGCCGCGGTGAGGGCATCGGCGCCTTGGCGCTCGATGCCCAGGCCTTTGCCGAAAACCGCGCCGAGCCGGGCGAGGGCAGCGTGGTGATGAGCTGCGGCTGGCCACAGCCAGGCCATGCGGTACGCATCGTCGAACCCGGGCAGTGCCAGGTGCTGGCGGACAACCAGGTGGGGGAAATCTGGGCCGCCGGGCCAAGCATCGCCCACGGGTACTGGCGCAACGCCCAGGCCAGCGCCCAGACGTTCGTCGAGGCGGATGGCCAGCGCTGGCTGCGCACAGGCGACCTGGGTTTCATGCGCGGCGGCGAGGTGTTCGTCACCGGTCGCCTGAAAGACATGCTCATCGTGCGCGGGCAGAACCTCTACCCGCAGGACCTGGAAAAAACCCTTGAGCGTGAGGTGCCTGCGCTGCGCAAGGGCAGGGTGGCCGTATTCGCCGTCGAGCACGAGGGTGAGCAAGCCATTGGCGTGGCGGTGGAGATCAGCCGCAATGTGCAGAAGACGACAGCTCCCGAGGCTCTGATCAAAACGCTTCGTCACGTCGTCGCCGATGCCTGCCGCCAGGCCCCGGCCGTGGTCCTGTTGCTCAACCCGGGTGCCTTGCCCAAGACCTCCAGCGGCAAACTCCAGCGCTCGGCCTGCCGCCTGCGCATGGACGATGGCACCCTCGATTGCTACGCGCGCTTTCCCCAACCCGCTTTGCCGGCCACCCAGGCCGTGACCGGCGACGGGTTGCAGGCGCAAATCGCCCGTCTTTGGTGCGACATTCTCAAGGTCGAGGCGGTGGCGGCGGACGACCATTTCATGCTGTTGGGCGGCAACTCCATTGCTGCCACCCAGGTCACGGCAGCGCTGGCCGACGCCTTGGGCATCGAGCTGAGCCTGCGCACCCTTTTCGAGGCCCCGGTGCTGGCCGACTATACCCAGGCGGTTGTCACAAGCCTTGCCCAAGGCCAGCAAACAGAGGCCATCGCGCTGTTGTCCCGCGACAGGCCACTGCCCCAGTCGCTGGCGCAGAACCGCCTGTGGCTGCTCTGGCAGCTGCAGCCGCAGTCGGCTGCCTACAACATCCCTGCTGGCCTGCAACTGCGCGGGGCCCTGGATGAACCTGCTCTGGAAGCCGCCCTGCAGGCGCTGGTGGCCCGCCACGAAGCCTTGCGCACGGTGTTCAGCGAAGTCGACGGCCAGGCAGTGCAACGCATCCTGGCTCACCTGCCGGTGAACCTTCAGCGGCTCGACCTGCAGGGGCAAGCGCCTGAGCAGGTCGACAGCCAGCGAGAGGCCGAGGCGTGCCTGCCGTTCGATCTGCAGGAGGGTCCGCTGCTGCGCCTGACGCTGGTCCATCTGGACGAGGAGCATCACCAGCTTTGGGTCACCCTGCACCACATTGCTGCCGACGGCTGGTCGCTCACCCTGCTCATGGACGAGCTGGCGCGCCTCTATGCGGCGTATTGCCAGGGTCTTGAACCCAAGCTGGCTCCGCTCGGGCTGGGTTACGCCGACTACGGCAACTGGCAGCGCACGTGGTTGGCAGAGGGTGCAGCCGAGCGTCAGCTTGCCTACTGGCGCGATCAGCTGGGCGATGCAGCGCCGGTCCTGGACCTGTGCACCGACCATCCCCGCGCCAGCGACCGTGGCAACCACGCCGCACGCCTGAACGTGAAGGTGCCCGCGCACCTGTCCCAGGCCCTCAAGGCCCTGGCACATCAACACCACTGCAGCCTGTTCATGGTGCTGCTGGCGGGCTGGCAGGCGCTGCTGCACCGCTATACCGGCCAGGCCGACATCCGCGTCGGTGTGCCCAATGCCAACCGCTCGCGTCTGCAAAGCCAAGGGCTGGTCGGTTTCTTCATCAATACCCAGGTGCTGCGCGCCCAGGTCCATGGCCGGCTGCCGTTCGCCGAATTGCTCGGCCAGGTGCGCCAAGCCACCCTGGAGGCACAGGCCAACCAGGACCTGCCGTTCGAGCAGTTGGTCGAGGCGTTGCCCCAGGCCCGGGAGCAAGGCCTGTTCCAGGTCATGTTCAACCACCAGCAGCGCGACCTGTCGGCGTTGCGACGCCTGCCGGGCCTGCTGGCCGAAGAACTGCCCTGGCACAGCCGGGAAGCCAAATTCGACCTGCAACTGCACAGCGAAGAAGACCATCAGGGCCGTGTGCGCCTGGCATTCGACTACGCCAGCGCGCTGTTCGAGCAGGACACGGTGGCGCGGCTTGCCCAGCAGCTGTTGAGCCTGTTCGAGCACGTCTGCGAAACGCCGCAACTGCCCATCGGCGAGGTACCTTTGCTGGATGAGGCGAGCCGTGCACGGTTGCTGGGCTGGGGGCAAGCGCCGGCTGCACAGCCGCCACAGCTGCTGGTCGAACAGCTCAACGAGCAGGCTCGCCTGCACCCGCAGCGCACCGCACTGGTGTGGGAGGGCGGCAGCCTCGGCTACGCCGAACTGCATCAGCAGGCCAATCGCCTGGCCCATTACCTGCGCGACAAGGGCATTGGCCCCGATACCTGCGTGGCCATCGCCATCGAGCGCTCGCCCCAGCTGCTGGTAGGCCTGCTGGCCATCCTCAAGGCCGGCGGCGCCTATGTGCCCCTGGACGTGGAGTACCCGGCCGAGCGTCTGGCCTACATGCTGGCCGACTGCAACGCCGGCCTGCTGCTCACCCACAGCAGCCAATTGGCTACTTTGCCGCACGTGCAGGGTGTTGGCGTGATCGCGCTGGACCAACTGCACCTGGACAACTGGCCGAGCCAACCGCCCCGGCTGCACCTGGACGCCGACAACCTGGCGTACGTGATCTATACCTCCGGTTCTACCGGCCAGCCCAAGGGCGTGGGCAACACCCACGGGGCGCTCGCCGAGCGGCTGCAGTGGATGCAGGCGACTTACGCACTGGGCGCGGACGACGTGCTGATGCAGAAGGCACCGATCAGTTTCGATGTTTCGGTGTGGGAATGTTTCTGGCCGCTGATCATCGGCTGCAAGCTGCTGCTTGCCGGTGCCGGTGAGCACCGCGACCCGCAGCGCATCGCAGCGCTGGTGCAGGCCCATGGCGTGACGACCTTGCATTTCGTGCCGCCTCTGTTGCAAGTGTTCGTGCAGGAGCCCCTGGCCGCAGGCTGCAGCAGCCTGCGCCGCCTGTTCTCTGGCGGCGAGGCGTTGCCGGCCGCCCTGCGGGATCGGGTGTTGCAGGTGCTGCCACAGGTGCAGCTGCACAACCGTTACGGCCCGACCGAAACCGCCATCAACGTCACCCACTGGCATTGCACCGCCGGCGACGGTGGGCATTCGCCCATGGGTCGCCCGCTGGGCAATGTACTGTGCCAGGTGCTGGACGATGAGCTGCACTTGAGCGTACCTGGCGTACCCGGCGAGCTGTACTTGGGTGGCACGGGCCTGGCCCGTGGCTACCTGGGCCGCCCAGGCCTGACGGCCGAGCGCTTCGTGCCCCAGCCCGACGGCAACGGCCAGCGCCTGTACCGAAGCGGCGACCGAGTGCGCTGGTTGGTGCAGTACCCGGCGCTCGAGTACCTGGGGCGCCTGGACCATCAGGTGAAAGTCCGCGGCTTCCGTGTGGAGCCCGAAGAAGTGCAGGCCTGCCTGCTGGCTCAGGCCGGCGTCGAGCAGGCGGTGGTGCAGGTTCACCAGGACACCGTAGGCGCACAACTGGTGGGTTACTACAGTGGCACCGCCGAATCGAGCGCCCTGCTCGCGGCACTCGCCGGGCATCTTCCGGCCTACATGGTGCCGGCACAGCTCATGTGGCTCGCGCAGATGCCGCTCGGCCCGAATGGCAAGGTCGATCGCAAGGCATTACCGGCGCCTGTGTGGCAGCAACGTGAACACATCGAGCCGCACAGCCCCTTGCAACGACAGGTCGCGGCCATCTGGTGCGAAGTGCTGGGCCTGCCCCAGGTCGGCTTGCAGGACGATTTCTTCGCCTTGGGCGGGCACTCCTTGTTGGCGACGCAAATCGTCTCGCGCACGCGCCAGGCCTGCGACGTCGAACTACCGTTGAAGGCCTTGTTCGACGCCAGCGAGCTGGGCGCTTTCTGTACCGAAGTTGCGCGCATCCAGGCAAGCGGTGAACGCAATGCGCAAGGTGACATCCCGCGCGTGGATCGCCGTCAGGCGGTGCCGCTTTCCTATTCGCAACAGCGCATGTGGTTCCTCTGGCAAATGGAGCCCAACAGCCCGGCCTACAACGTCGGTGGCATGGCGCGCCTGCGCGGCACCTTGCATGTGGATGCCTTCGAGCGGGCGTTGCACGCGCTAATCGTGCGTCACGAAACCCTGCGCACCACCTTCCCCAGCATCGAGGGCGTGCCTTACCAGTGCGTGACCAATGACAGCAACCTGCAGCTGGCTTGGCAAGATTTCAGCGCACTGCCCGACGCTGTTCGCCAGCACAGCCTGCAACAGTTGGCCGACCAGCAGGCACACCAAGCCTTCGACCTGGAAAGTGGCCCCCTGCTGCGTGCCTGCCTGGCCAAGCTGCAAGAGCGCGAACACGTCTTCGTGCTCACCTTGCATCACATCGTCACCGAAGGCTGGGCCATGGACATTTTTGCCCGCGAACTGGGCGAGCTGTACGAAGCCTTCGTCGACGACCGTGAGTCGCCGCTGGCACCTTTGCCCGTCCAGTACCTGGACTACAGCGTATGGCAACGGCAATGGCTGGACAGCGGTGAGGGCGCTCGCCAGCTGGCCTACTGGAAACAGCGCCTCGGCCAGGAGCACCCGGTATTGGCGCTGCCCACCGACCGTCCTCGGCCTGCCGTGCAAAGCCACAGGGGCGAGCTCTACAGGTTCGAGCTTGACCCTGCGCTGGTGCAGCGCGTGCACGTCTTCAACAGCCAGCGTGGCCTGACCTTGTTCATGACCATGACCGCTACCCTGGCCGTGCTGCTGCATCGTTACAGCGGCCAGCGCGACCTGCGCATCGGCGCCCCGGTGGCCAACCGCATCCGCCCCGAGAGCGAAGGGCTGATCGGTGCTTTCCTCAATACCCAGGTGCTGCGCTGCGAGCTGGACGGCCAGATGACCGGTGCCCAGGTGCTCGAGCAGGTGCGCCAGGCAGCCATCGAGGGCCAGTCCCACCAAGATCTGCCGTTCGAACAACTGGTCGAGGCCTTGCACCCACCGCGCAGTAGCGCCTACAACCCGCTGTTCCAGGTGATGTGCAATGTGCAGCGCTGGGCCTTCCAGCAAAGCCGTACGCTGGCCGGCATGCAGGTGGACTACCTGGTCAACGACGCAGCCGCCACCAAGTTCGACCTCTACCTGGAGGTCACGGACCTCGATGGCCGCCTGGGCTGCTGCCTGACCTACAGCCAGGACCTGTTCGACGCACCACGCATCGCGCGCATGGCCGCGCACTGGCAGCAGTTGCTGGTCGGTCTGCTGGATCAGCCCCAGCAACGCCTGTGCGAGCTGCCGATGCTCAGCGGTGCCGAACAGCAGGGGCTGGTTGCGCAGCTGCGTGGTAAGCCGAGCAGTGCGGCGCGGCATACGCTGCATGGGCTGTTCGCGGCCCAGGCGGTCCAAGACCCACATGCACGGGCCCTGACGTTCGCCGGCCAGCACCTGAGCTACGGCGAGCTTGATCAGCAGGCCAACCGCCTGGCCCGTGCCTTGCGCGAACGCGGTGTCGGCCCGCAGGTGCGGGTGGGCGTGGCGCTCGAACGTTCGCTGGACATGGTCGTCGGCCTGCTGGCTGTACTCAAGGCCGGCGGCGCCTACGTGCCGCTCGACCCGGAGTACCCGCTGGACCGCTTGCGCTACATGATCGAGGACAGCCAGGTCGGCGTGCTGCTGGGCCAACGCCGCTTGCTGCAGGACCTCGGGCCGTTGCCGGAGCGCCTGGCCTGCTGGAGCCTTGAAGACGATCAGCCGACGCTGGGCGCCTACAGCGAGGCGCCGCTGGACGATGTGAGCCTGGCGCAGCACCCGGCTTATCTGATCTACACCTCCGGCTCCACCGGCAAACCCAAGGGTGTGGTGGTCAGCCATGGCGAGTTCGCCATGCACTGCCAGGCGGTGATCGAGGCGTTCGGCATGCGCAGCGACGATTGCGAGCTGCATTTCTATTCCATCAATTTCGACGCGGCCAGCGAACGGCTATGGGTGCCGCTGCTGTGTGGCGCACGCGTGGTCATCCGTGCCCAAGGGCAATGGGGCGCCGACGAGATCTGCCAGCTGGTGCGAGAGCAGCACGTCAGCGTGCTGGGCTTCACGCCCAGCTACGGCAGTCAGTTGGCCCAGCATCTGGCCCTACAGGGCGAGTGCCTGCCGGTGCGCCTGGTGATCACCGGGGGCGAGGCATTGACCGGCGAGCACCTGCAGCGTATCCGCCAGGCTTTCATCCCTGATCAGCTGTTCAACGCCTATGGCCCCACCGAAACCGTGGTCATGCCGCTGGCCGCCCTGGCCCCGCAAACGCTGGCGGCCGACCTGGGCAGCGTGCCCATCGGGCGGGTGATCGGTCAACGCACGGCCTACATCCTCGATGACGACCTGGCCCTGTTGCCCCAGGGTGGCATCGGTGAGCTGTATGTGGGCGGCGCTGGCCTGGCCCAGGGCTACCACGACCGCCCCGGCCTCACCGCCGAACGCTTCGTCGCCGACCCCTTCAGCCACACAGGCGGGCGCCTGTACCGCACAGGCGACCTGGTGCGGATGGGCCAGGATGGCCTGGTGGAGTACATCGGGCGCGCCGACCAGCAGGTGAAGATCCGCGGCTTCCGTATCGAGCTGGGTGAGATAGAGAGCCGTTTGCAGGCCCATGCCGATGTGGATGAAGCGGTGGTCATCGCCGTGGACATGCAGGGCGTACGGCAACTGGTCGGCTACCTTGTAAGCCCGTACGCAGCTGCCGACACCCATGCCCAGCAACAGCTGCGCGAGGCCGTCAAGGCCCATGCCCATCAGCATCTGCCGGACTACATGGTGCCGGCGCACCTGGTGCTGCTCGAGTCTCTGCCACTGATGGGCAACGGTAAGCTGGACCGCCGCGCTTTGCCGCTGCCCGACCTCGACCAGGCTCGCCAGCAGTACCAGGCGCCGGCCAATGAGGTGCAAGCGCAATTGGCGCAGGTCTGGGGCGAGGTGCTCAACGTCGATCAGGTCGGCGTTCAGGACAATTTCTTCGAGCTGGGCGGTGACTCGATCCTGTCGATCCAGGTGGTCAGCCGCGCGCGCCAGGCCGGCCTGCAATTTACCCCGCGCGACCTGTTCCAGCACCAGACCATCCAGGCCCTGGCGGCCATCGTGCAGCCGGTGCAGGCCACCGACAGCATCGAGCAAGGCCTGCGCCAAGGCATCGCCCAGCTGACCCCGATCCAGCACTGGTTCTTCGACAGCGCCTTGGCGCAGCCGCAGCACTGGAACCAGGCCGTGCTGTTGCAATGCCGCACGCCGCTGGACGAGACCCGGCTGCAAACCGCGCTGGCCGCCCTGGTCGAGCACCACGACAGCTTGCGCCTGCGTTTCAGCGATGCGGCTGGCCGTTGGCAGGGCGAGTACGCCCAGCCTGATGATCAACAGCTGCTGTGGTCGGCCACGGTCGCCGACCTGGACGATTGCCAGGCGCTGTACACCGACCTGCAACGCAGCCTCGACCTGCAGCGCGGTCCTTTGCTCCGTGGCTTGCTGGTGAGGGACGGGGAGGGTGAGCAACGCCTGGCATTGGCCATCCATCACCTGGTGGTCGACGGCGTTTCCTGGCGCATCCTGCTCGAAGACCTGCAGGCGCTGTACCGAGGCCAGGCCCTGCCGGCCAAGACCCATGCCCCAGGTGATTGGGCGGCGCGGCTGGCCGCCTATGCCAGCAGCGATTCGCTGCGTGATGAGCTGGGCAGGTGGCAGGCGCAAGTGGGCGAGGTACGCCATGAGCTGCCCTGCGATCATCCACAAGGCGGCAACTTGCAGCGTCATGCCCGTACCGTGACCATCAGCCTGGATGCGCAGCAGACCCGCCAGTTGCTGCAGCAGGCGCCTGCGGCCTACCACACCCAGGTCAATGACCTGCTACTGACGGCACTTGCCCGCACCCTGTGCCAGTGGACGGGTCAGCCACAGGCGCTGGTGCAGTTGGAAGGCCATGGCCGCGACGGGTTGTTCGAGGACATGGATCTGACCCGCAGCGTCGGCTGGTTCACCAATGCCTACCCGTTGAGCCTGTCGCCCCTGGCAGGGGATGATGACCAAGCTCTGGCGGCGTCCATCAAGCACATCAAGGAGCAGTTGCGCCAGGTGCCGCACAAGGGCCTTGGCTACGGTGTGCTGCGCTACCTGGCGGACCCGGCAGCGCGCGAGCACATGGCGGCCCTGGCGCAAGCGCGCATCACCTTCAACTACCTTGGGCAGTTCGACCAGCAGTTCGACGACGGCGCGCTGTTCACGCCGGTGGACGCGCCGGTGGGCCTGGCCCATGACCCGGATGCGCCGCTGCCCAACTGGCTGAGTGTCGATGGCCAGGTCTACGGCGGTGCGTTGCAACTGCGCTGGACATTCAGCAGTGAACGCTATGAACCGCACACCATCGCCACACTGGCAAACGCCTATCGCCAAGAACTGATAACGCTGATCGACCATTGCCTGGCAGACGGGCAGGGCAGCTACACCCCCTCGGACTTCCCCCTGGCGCACCTTACCCAGGCGCAGATCGACGCGCTGCCCGTGCCAGCCAACCTGATCGAGGACGTCTACCCGCTGACCCCCATGCAGGAAGGCATGCTGCTGCACACCCTGCTCGAACCCGGCACCGGCCTGTACTACATGCAGGATCGCTATCGCATCAACAGCGCACTCGACCCCCAGCGCTTCGCCCTGGCCTGGCAACAGGTGGTGGCGCGGCACGAAGCCTTGCGCGCCTCGTTCAGCTGGAACAGTGGCGAGGCCATGCTGCAGATCATCCACAAGCCCGGGCAACTGGCCATGGATTACCAGGACTGGCGCGACCTGGACGCCGCCGACCAGGAGGCTCGCTTGCAAGCCCTGCACAAGCAGGAGCGCGAAGCCGGCTTCGACGTGTTGCATACGCCGCCGTTCCACCTGCGCCTGGTGCGTGTGGCCGATGCGCGCTACTGGTTCATGATGAGCAACCACCACATCCTCATCGATGCCTGGTGCCGCTCGCTGCTGATGAACGACTTCTTCGAAATCTACCAGGCGCTGGGCGAGGGCCGGCAGGCGCAACTACCGGTGCCGCCGCGCTACCGCGACTACATCGGCTGGCTGCAGCGCCAGGGGCTGGACGACGCGCGCGCCTGGTGGCAAGCCAACCTGGCCGGCTTCGAGCGCGCCACGGCACTGCCAAGCGACCGCCCGCTGCGCCATGAGCATGCGGGCAGCGGCATGATCGTCGGCGATTGCTACACACGCCTGGCGGTCAGTGAGGGCGCTCGCCTGCGCGAGCTGGCCCAGGCCCACCAGTTGACCGTCAACACCTTCGCCCAGGCAGCCTGGGCCCTGGTGCTGGCGCGCTACAGCGGCGAGCGCGACGTGGCCTTCGGCGTGACCGTGGCGGGTCGGCCGGTGAGCATGCCGCAGATGCAGCGCACCGTCGGCCTGTTCATCAACAGCGTGGTGCTGCGCTTACAGCTGCCAGCGGCCGGCCAGGGGTGCAGTGTGCGCCAGTGGTTGCAGGGTTTGCTGGAGCGCAACATGGAACTGCGCGAGTACGAATACCTGCCACTGGTGGACATTCAGGCATGCAGCGAACTGCCCAAGGGCCAGCCCTTGTTCGACAGCCTGTTCGTGTTCGAGAACGCCCCGGTGGAAACCGCCGTGCTCGACCACGCCCAGCACCTGGATGCCACCTCCGACTCAGGCCGCACCCACACCAATTTCCCGCTCACCGCGGTCTGTTACCCAGGTGATGACCTGGGCCTGCACCTCTCGTTCGACCAGCGCTACTTCGACTACCCGACGGTCGAGCGCTTGCTGGCCGAATTCAAACGCCTGCTCCTGGCGCTTGTCCAGGGCTTCGACGGACAAGTGCAAGCGTTGCCGCTGGTGGGCGCCGAGGAACAGCGTTTCTTGCTCCAGACATGCAACAACACCCAGCGGGCCTACCCCCTGGAGCACAGCTATGTCGCGCAGTTCGAGGCGCGCGTGGCCGCCCATCCCCAGCGTACCGTGGCCCGGTGCCTGGACGCCGAGTACGACTATGCCGGCCTGAACCTGGCGGCCAACCGCCTGGGCCATGCGCTGATCGAGGCGGGTGCCCGGGTGGATCAACCGGTGGCCCTGCTGGCCGATCGTGGTTTGCCACTGCTGGGCATGATCGTGGGCAGCTTCAAGGCCTGTGCCGGTTACCTGCCGCTGGACCCAGGCCTGCCTACTGCGCGCCTGCAAAGCATTCTTGAGCTCAGCCGCGCGCCAGTGCTGGTGTGCAGCGCGGCCTGCGCCGAGCAGGGGCAGGCCTTGCTACAAGCCATGGACCCTGCCGTACGGCCCCAGTTGCTGGTGTGGGAAACCGTCCAGACCTGCACCACGGCCAGCCACAACCCTGAGGTCTACAGCGGCCCGGACAACCTCGCCTACGTGATCTACACCTCAGGCTCCACCGGCTTGCCCAAGGGCGTGATGGTGGAACAGCGCGGCATGCTCAACAACCAACTGAGCAAGGTGCCCTACCTGGCGCTGACCGAACACGATGTCATCGCGCAGACGGCATCGCAGAGCTTCGACATTTCGGTGTGGCAGTTCCTGGCCGCGCCGCTGTTCGGCGCCCGGGTCGAAATCGTGCCCAACGTCATTGCCCACGATCCCCAGGGCCTACTCACCCATGTTCAGGCCACCGGCATCACCGTCCTTGAGAGCGTGCCATCGCTGATCCAGGGTATGCTTGCCAACGAACACCAGACGCTGGACGGCCTGCGCTGGATGCTGCCAACCGGCGAAGCCATGCCACCGGAGTTGGCGGCGCAGTGGTTGCAGCGTTACCCACGGATCGGCCTGGTCAACGCCTACGGGCCAGCGGAATGCTCGGATGACGTGGCGTTCTTCCATGTCGATGCCGCCTCCACCCAGGGCAGCTACTTGCCCATCGGCACCCCGACCGACAATAACCGGCTGTACCTGCTGGGCGATGAACAGCAACTGGTGCCGCTGGGCGCCGTGGGTGAGTTGTGCGTGGCGGGTACGGGCGTGGGGCGAGGCTACGTGGGCGACCCGGCACGCACGGCATTGGCGTTCATTCCCCACCCTTACGGTGCACCCGGCGAGCGTGTGTACCGCACCGGCGACCTGGCCCGCCAGCGACCTGACGGGGTGTTCGAGTACGTGGGCCGTGTCGATCACCAGGTGAAGATTCGCGGTTACCGTATCGAACTGGGTGAAATCGAAGCCCGGCTGCACGAGCAGCCGCAGGTCCGCGATGCAGCGGTGGCCGTGCAGCATGGAGTCAACGGCAAGCATCTGGTGGGTTATCTGGTGCCGCACCACGGGGTCAAGGGCGACGACACCGTGCTCGCTCAGCTCAAGGCACGCCTGCGCGCCGAGCTGCCCGAGTACATGGTGCCCCTGCATTGGGCCTGGCTCGAAGCCTTGCCTCACAACGCCAACGGCAAGCTCGACCGCAAGGCCCTGCCCGCCGTCGACATCGGCAACCAGCACAGCCAGGCCTATCAGGCACCGCGCAGCGAGCTCGAAGGCCTGCTGGCCGGTATCTGGGCCGAGGTGCTCAAGGCCGACCGGGTTGGCGTACACGACAACTTCTTCGAATTGGGCGGGCACTCGCTACTGGCCACCCAGATCGCCTCGCGGGTGCAGAAGCAACTTCAGCTGAACGTGCCATTGCGGGCGATGTTTGAGTGCAGCACGGTGGCGGAATTGGGCGTGTACGTGGAGGGACTGCAGGGCAGCGCCCTGGATGAAGACAAGGTGGACCGGTTGAGTGACTTGATGGCGGAGTTGGAAGGGTTGTGAGGGGCGGCGGGCGATGGGTAATCGCCCGTTCGTTCAAGGGCTGACGACGCCGGATAATTGGCGGGGCTGAAATCCTTGGGGCTGCTGCGCAGCCCTAAGGACATGAGCTGGCTCGCTCGGGTCGCGGCTCAAGGGGGGCCTCGCAAGCTGCCGTCTTCACCTTTCTCGAGCGTGTTCACTGCACCTGTGATAACGACTTGCGTGACCGATCATACAGCTAGCGCCTTTATAAACGCCTCATCCAGTGAGTTGGCCTGGTACCTAGCCAGCAATTGATCTGCGTTATCGAATGCCTGAAGTTGTTGATGGGCAAGCATGTAAAAGCGGGTGCAGTTATCTACGATTTCCTGTGTGTAATGGGACGATATCATGACGCTGGCGCCCTCACGGCAGGCGCTCTTGATGCCCAACCAAATATAATGCCGAAATTCAGGGTCTACCCCCGCGGTCGGCTCGTCGAGCATGATCAAGTCACTGCCCGTCAACAAGAGCGTCAAGCTGATGAAGCTGCGCACTTCCCCGTAACTGCATTTGGACGCCTTTTTTTGTGCAATCTCTGAAAAGCGCCGGCCCAATGCGGGAGACCACCCGTCAAGGCGCACGATGGCCTGATCAATGCTTAGCAATGTTGGCATATTTAAAAGCGTAATGAGTTTGTAAACCTCCCCCATTCGAAGCTGTGGAGGCGGTGTAAGGATCTGAGTCAGGTAGGTGGGGTGACGAGCATTATTGCAAATCACGCCACCCGTCGGATACCGAAGTCCACTGATAATGTCGAACAGTGTGGTCTTTCCGGCACCGTTGCAGCCTAGAATGCCCACTGCTTCGCCGGGCGATAAGTCGATATTTATCTTGTGAAACAAAAGCCTTTTTTGGTACGAGAAGGAAAGTTCGGTGAGGGTCAGTAGGCGCATCAGTAACGGCTCCAAACCGGTTGAATTCTAGAATGCTTGGCTGTCAGGTAGAGCGCTGTGATGGACAGCATGAATAAGGGTGGGAAGACCATTCCGAGAGCAAGGTCGCCGTGAAAAAGCTGGGTGCTCACAATTAGTGGGTTAAGGAGCATGACTAGAGGGTGCTGGGACTCAACGGTGGCAGCGCCGAGATAGCTCGAGACGAGCATGAGGAATGACAGAAGCGAGAAAAGGGTGCCGGCCGTGCTGAACGTGAGGGGGAGAGAGGCTATTATCAAGCCGATGAGTGTGAAGCCGAGATAACTTGTTGAAAAACATGCAAGGATGAACGTGTATTCTTGTAGTGAGTATGAGCCATGTAACGGTTTGGTGATTAAATAGAATAGCGATGCGTAAACTAAGCTCATCAGCGCATAGCTGATCATTTGAGCGGTAAGAAAATATAGCATCGGCTCCTTTCGATAAATAAATGAACGGGTAAAGCCGCTCTCTCTCCTGCCGATTAAGTAAAAACTGAATCCAAAAAAGGCGACGTTGGCAGATATGTAGGCATAGAACCAACCCGCTTGTTTCAGATAGGGTAAGTTTGAGCTTCGGACCACAATGAAATAAAGTATGCAGGGTGCAGCTGAAGTCCATAAAAAGCTTGAGGTGTCTCTAATGTGCTCTTTTAGAAGAATTAGGGAGATATGGAAAAGCCTGACCGATGTGTGTTTTGTTATGGTTTTTTTTGCTGTCATGGGAAAGGTACCATGGTGTTGAGTTGTTCGACGATGAATTGGTCTTGGAAGTCCTGAGAGTATCTGTTGTGCAGGTTGAAGTGCGACGAATTGTTCATGTGTAGAAAGAGATTTGGAGATGTGTACTTGCAGAAATAAACAATGCTTTCTACGCAGGCCGTGGTGCTCACATAAAGATAACCATCGAATTTAAGGGTTTTTAGCGTACGCATAAGCGTAGCAGTATCAAAATTTTGCTGAGCATGCTCATTATCGCACTTCGGAGATGTGGAAGTGACGGAAGTCATTGCGCTATAGGTTGAGTATCGATTGCATGATAAGAAGTGGCGCAAATATGAATCTTCAATTGCATTGATATCTTTAGCTGTGGAGGAGAATGAATGCATGTAGCGAAAGGTTTGCCAAAGCTCTATCAAAGATTTTTCCAGTGCGCTTTCAAGGTCAGAGGCGTAGGACATTCCGGCGCAGAATCTGACAGGCTTAGGTTTAGCTGAGTCGTCGCCATAACACGCTAGAACACAGCGACCTGGAAATCCTTTGTCTGTAAGATCCAAGAACGCGATGTCGCCAGCGTTAGAAAGCGCTTTTAGGATCTTCTTGCTTGCACGACCGGATAGCGCCGAGGTTGCTTCGCTCAAGGAGATGACTCCAGAACAAGTTTTTGTCAGCCAGCATCTGAGGAGAAACTGTCTTTCAAGTGCCTCTTTGATAGCGCCCAGTATTGCTAATTCGAGATTTGAATGTGCGCTACATCCGCAGGTATCTCTATTAGGATAAAACCTGTTGTCATCAGTGTCTGAGCATGAGTTTAGTGCGATGAGGGCTGTAGGTATCGAGCAGCGAGAGAGGTCAACGATTCGATACACCTCTGTCCTGTCAAAACGATGCGAGGATATTTCGGTCTTTGAGTTTTCTTTTGCGGTTTGAGCTAATGCTGAAGTCAGCGCAGCGGTCTCATTTGGATACAGCCCTTGACTGATTGGATTTTTATCGCTGACCTCAATGTCCAGATAAAAGTGCTTACGCTCTAAATGCTTGCCATTTGCGGCTTTGACCACCTCGCTGTTCCAACCGGCGCTTGAGCCATTCGTACGCCAACGACTCCCGCATTCTACGCTGTGAGGAAGATGCTTAACCGCAGCAGGTCTATGAAATTCAAAATCGGGCAGTAACTGAAAATGTATTTCATTATAGTTATTCATGATTCACCCTATGAATTGTACGCACAGAGGTATAAACAGCCCATGATTGAGGTTTAAAGCCTGCGTCACTTGATAGTCGGTAAATCCTGACCAGGGTCTACACCGCTCCCGCCACAGCCACCCGCGCCGCCTGAATCACCGAAGAACTCGGCTTCCATATCACAGCCTGTTTCACCCTTGAGGCTGACCAGAGAAAAACCAAATTGAATATCCATAACAACTCCTAAGAATGCCCCGGAAGTCGGGGTCAACTGGGTTTAGTCAGAATGGTCAGCAATGTCAAAATTTATATTTTATTATTCTCTCTTGTTCAGGCTGGATAGTGCTTTAGAAATTCTCGGGGAGTAGGATTCTTCTGAGAGGGTCTTCCTAGTGATGGGTCATGAAACACACAACTTGTGGGAAAAATCTTCGTTGGAAGTAGCTCATTGCCTTTTTAGTAGTCGGAACTATTGGTTTGCTACGTCTGATGGTTCGGTTTTCAGATAAATAGAACTGGTACGAAGGGGGAGGGAAATTGCCTTTCAAATCGTTTCAAATTGTAAATATCTCTTGGTTCATTCCGCTCAATTGCGCCCGACTACTCGACATCTGTTAGGTTAAATTCCTTGATTCTTCAACGGACGTCCGTGTTGAGTAAGCGCTCCACGAACCCCACATTCAAAGCGCTTAGCTGATCCCGGATGCTGTGCTCCCGATTTCTTTCTGGAGCCCGCGCGCCATGATGTGTCCCGACGCCAAAGTCGAAAAAGTCTTCCTCTATCCCAAGCCAGTCGACTTTCGAAAGTCCATTGACGGTCTGGCCGCACTAGTCGAACTGGACATCAAAGTGGCGTTGGTCGACCCCGTGCTCTTCGTGTTTCTCAACAAAACGCGAAACCGCGTGAAGATCTTATACTGGGAGCGAAACGGCTTCTGCCTTTGGCTCAAGCGCCTCGACTCGGAGCGCTTCAAAACATCGCCTGACCCCACCGACGAGGCCATTATCCCGACCGTCCAGGAACTCAACTGGCTACTCGACGGCTTCGACCTCTGGCGCAACCGCCCACATCAAGTTCTGATGCCTCGCTACGTCGCCTGATTCGGTATAATCCGCGGCATGATTTCCATGCCCGACACCCTCCCTGACGATCCGGTTTTGCTCAAGCAACTGCTTGAGCAAATGATCAATGAGCGCGCGTCTGATAAGGGCAAATCGTTCATCTGGAAGAAGAGGTGGCGCTGCTCCGCCAGCGGTTATTCGGCCGTAAGACAAAGCAGACCAACGATTCGGCTACGCCCCAATTCCCTTTCTTTGACGAAGCAGAAAGCCTGGCAGAGCCGGCTGACGAGGCTTCTGATGAAGAAGTTGTTGCACCGAGCAAGCGCCGCGGCAAACGCAAGCCACTGCCCAGTGATCTGCCGCGTGTCGAGGTCTTCCATGAACTGCCTGAGCACGAGCTGACGTGTGCGTGCGGCTGCCGCAAGCACGCCATTGGCGAAGAAGTCAGCGAGCAACTCGAAATTGTCCCAATGCAGATCCGGGTCATCAAGCACATCCGCAAGGTTTACGGCTGCCGCGACTGCGAGTCAGCGCCGGTGACTGCGGATAAACCCGCTCAGATGATCGAAAAAAGCATGGCCAGCCCCAGCGTGCTGGCGATGTTGTTGACCACCAAATACGTGGACGGCCTGCCACTTCATCGCTTCGAGAAAGTGCTCGGTCGTCACGGCATCGATATCTCGCGTCAAACCTTGGCACGTTGGGTCAGCCAGTGCGGCGAGCACTTTCAGCCGCTGCTGAATCTGATGCGCGACAGCTTGTTGAATAGCTGCATCATTCAGTGCGATGAGACTCGGGTACAGGTATTGAAAGAGCTTGACCGCGAACCGGGTAGCCAATCCTGGATGTGGGTACAAATTGGCGGCCCGCCCGATAAGTCAGTCATCCTTTTCGACTACTCCACCATCCGAGCGCAGGAGGTACCGACTCGCCTGCTGGACGGGTATCGCGGCTATGTGATGACCGATGATTATGCTGGCTACAACGCTCTCGGAGCGCAGGATGGCGTTGAGCGCCTAGGCTGCTGGGCACATGCGCGGCGCAAGTTCGTTGAGGCACAAAAAGTACAGCCCAAGGGCAAGACCGGATGCGCTGACATCGCGTTGAACCTGATCAACAAGCTCTATGGCGTCGAGCGCGACTTGAAGGACAGCAGCGATGAAGTTCGTAAAGCTGCCCGCGTGGAGCGCAGTTTGCCATTGCTGACTCAGCTGAAAAGCTGGGTCGAGAAAACGCAACCTCAGGTGACATCGCAGAATGCCTTGGGCAAAGCTATCGGCTACTTGGCCAGCAATTGGAGCAAATTGGAACGCTACGTCGAACACGGATACTTGCCGATCGACAACAACGCTGCCGAGCGCGCCATTCGCCCGTTTGTCATCGGTAGAAAGAACTGGCTCTTGAGTGACACGCCCAAAGGTGCCTCTGCCAGCGCCCAGCTTTACAGCCTGGTCGAAACCGCCAAAGCCAACGGCCAAGAGCTTAATGCGTGGCTGCGCCACGCATTGGAACAGCTGCCGCAGGCGTCCTCGGTGGAGAATTACGAAGCCCTGCTGCCGTGGAATTGCGTGCCTCAAGGGCATCGCTGACGCACCGCCCCATCTTTGAGTAGATGGGGTTTATGGAGCGCTTACCCGTCTTCACCTTTCTCAAGCGTGTTCACTGCGCCGGTCCATGAACCCCACCTGCCCGCAAGGTGAGGTTTCAGTAGATCGTGGCATTACGGACTCACAGTTCCACGGCAACAGCGATTCGTAGTCACCAACTGTCGACGCATGCGTTAGCTGTTCCAGTGCGTGGCGCAGCCAGGCCCCTGCCTGGCAGGCCACCCGTTTGTACCCACATCCAGTGTTGACTGCGTGGCTCACTGTCAGACTCTTCCGATACCTGAATACGGGTTTCGTCGCAGTAGATGACCTGGCTGGCCAGCAAACTGTCGCGCATCACGTTCAGCAGCGGCTGGAAGTGTTCCTGCACTGGATGACTCAACGCGCCAACGTGTGCCTTGGAATATCGATGCCCTGGCGGCCCAGTACCTTGTGGTCACAATGAAGGGGTAGACCATCGATGTACTTTAGTGGTCAGCAGCATGGCCAGTACGCTGAAGCTGGCCAAGCTCTTCTGGATCAATTGAGCTGGCTTGTCGACTGTCACTGGTGCGGCTTCGAAGTCACGGCAACCGTAAATCTTACGGATGTGCTTGATCACACAGATCTGCATCGGAACGATTTCGAGCTGTTCTCTGAACTCATCACGGATGGCATGCTTGCGGCACCCAAATCTGTTGCGGTTAGTACGGTTGGCAGCTCTCATGCAGTGGGTGTGTAGTTAATTAGATCGCACAGATGACAAGTGGCTCTCAAGATAAAATGTTTTCCACCGCCGAAATTTCAAGGCAATCGAAACTTGGACTAACTTTTGGTAAAGGGGATCTTGTGCGAACATTGTGTCTGTGTCGCGGCCGGGAAGGGGCAGGCCATGTGTGTCGATGCCGGCTGCAAACGAGGCCGCGGCCAGCGATTCCACTTGAGCTTCATATTCGATGTGACTAAGCGGTGATGTCGTATCTAGGTGTCTCAAGGTCAGGTCCAAAGTCCTCTGATCCGCGTAAGGTCTGGGCGTATACTGAGGAGGCCGCGAACCGTTAATAGGGTGATCTGTAGGAATAGCTTTGCTTCTCTCTCTAGCGTCTTTTACTAATGAATTAAAGTGGTTAGTTATCGCGGTTGCTTTGGCTTGATCATAGGGTGGTGGTGCGCTGAAGTTAGGAGACACTATGGCCTTTGAAATTGATTGATGGGTTTTCGCAGCATCGACAAGAGCGGGAATAATATATCCGTTAGATTTATTTCTTCTCGCAAACCAAAACTTTATATGTCCGGAGCTGTCTGTGTAATTGACCGGATCGCCTGCGCAATACATATAGACATTAATTCCGCCTGCCCCAAAAGGGCTCCAACTATCAGGTGATATAAATCGCATTAGAGAGGGGCTGAAAGCGCGGTATCCATTGCCCAGTAAGTAACATTGCGTATGTAATTCTAAGTTTTCGCCGTTGAAGTTTGTCAGTGTTCGTGATGGTGGTGATGTGTGTCCGTAGGGGGAATGTGCATGAGATTCTGATTGTTGACTGCTCTTTGTTGTAAGTGCTGAACCCTTCCCATCCGTGAATAGCAGGAGTGGATGGCACTGAATGTCAGTGCTTGTCTCTGCCAAAGGTTGATGACCCGCACGGAAGGCGGTGCGTGTGCTTCGGCCTCCTCGCACTGTCATTAGCTTACCGTTCTGGTAAAACATCAACTTAGTGTCAGTACTTAGTATCATTTTAGAAACCCTGTGTGGGCAGATAGATAGGTCACCAGTTTCTCAACACGACTGCCGCACGACAACTGACATAAATACTAGGTGAAGCTGCAATCGGCCCAGCTTGCGCAGCGCTTAATGGCCTCGATAATCGGGCGGGTACAAATCTTCAAGTACCCAATCCAATTTCTCGTTTCTAGGCTCTGTACGAAATTCTTAGAAACCCGGTCATTGCGCTGCCGTCGAAAGGGTTTTTTTTAGATTCCTCAGCCCTCAACGGAAAGTAATCCTATGATAGCGAAGCGGTGCAAAATCTCGAACGAGGCTTGGGCTCTGGTCTGTGCCGATGAGGGATCGACTACCGCGCCAAGCCGATCCCGCGCTCATGCCCCGTTACCGCTTACCCAAAATCGTCCCTAGCATTTCCGGCCGTGGCGCCCCTTGCTGGCTATGCACCTTGCCTTCCCTGTCCTGATAGAAGATCGCAGGTGTGGCCTGCAGCCCCATCTCCTGCATCAGGGCCATGTTGGCGGCGAGCTTCTGCTGCACGTCGTCTGGCACTTTGTCCAAAGCCTTGAGGGTGCTCGCCCGGCCGGCTTTCTCGTGCTGCTGCAGGGCCTTGGCGGGGTCCTTCGCGGCCAGCAGTGCTGCCGACTTACCTGGGCTGTCCTCACGGATGATACCGACCATGATGTGGCGCAGCTGCACCTTGCCCGATTCCACCCATGGCCGGGCCTGCTCCCAGAACATGTTGCAATACGGGCAGTTGGGGTCGCTGAACAGGTAGACCTTGCGCGGTGCATCAGCCTTGCCGTCGGCGATCCAGGCAGACTTTTCCATCTTTTGCCAGAACGCCTGGGTCATGGGGCCGTACACCAGCTTCTCCAGTGGAGCGGCGCTCAGGTCCTGGCCCTGTTCGTCGAACAGGCTGCCCACCAGCACGTGCTTGCCGTCAGGAGTGAGGTACAAGGCCAGGGGGTTGTTCTGATACTCGGCGGCATAGCCGCGCAGGCCGTTGGGCGCATCGAAGCTGCCCTTGATCACGGCGCCCTTGCTTTGCAATTGCTGGACCGCCTTGGGCAGGTCTTCGGCATACAGGGCAGGGCTGGCAAGCAAGCAAACGGTGAGCGGGAGGAGTGCAGGCAGTCGCATGGTCAATGTCCTTGTGCGGCAGGTTCGGGCGTGGTGGCCCGTTCGTAGGATTCCAGGGCGTGACGCAGGCTGGCGCGCGACAGCTCGCCCAAGTGGCTGCCGAGCAGGCGGCCGCCCTCGTCGTAGAACAGGGTGGTAGGCAGGGCCATGGAGCCGACGCGCTGGGCCAGCAGGCCAGTGCCGTCGAACAGCACGTGGGTCAGGCTCAAGCCGGTGGTGGCCAGGAACGTGCTGACGTTTTCAGGTGTCTCGCCCTGGTTGACGAACAGGAACGTCACATGGGGATACTCGCCTTGCGCCTGTTGCAGCACAGGCATTTCCCGACGGCAGGGCGGGCACCAGGTTGCCCAGATATTGATCACCAGCGGCTTGCCCCGATAGCTTTGCAACGCCACTGACTCGCCTGCAGCGTCGCGTAGGGTGATCGCAGGCAGTTCGGTCCCCTTGCTGTACAGATGGCTACCAAAGCTGGCCAACCCCCAGAACAAGGCGCCGCTGAACAGCGCCCAGCCCAATGGCCTGCGCAGGCCAGGGCGCCGCCAGCCTTGCCACACAGCGGCCAGGCTGATGCCCACAAGCCCAGGCCAGAGCAGAAAACCGCCGTCGCGGATATCGATGACCTGGAGCAGATCGCCTCGGTACATCGACCAGTACGCCACGACAAAACCGATCCGCGCGCACAACAGGCCGATCAGAAACAGATTGAACAGCGCGGACTCGGGGCTCTCGCCGCCACGCCTTGCCACCCACCAGCCAACCACGCTGGCGATGCCCAGGGCACACAGCAGCACCAGATGGTTCAGGGCCATGGTCAGTGGTCCCAGGGTCACGGTCAGCATCAGCCCTGGCTCCGGGTAAGGGTCCACTGTTGCAAGAAGGTGGCGGCATCCACTTCTCCGGTGATGCGCCTTGCCCGCCGCTCCTGGCCTTCTGGCCCAAGCCAGATCAGGGTAGGCGGACCAGGCACCTGGTAACGCTGCAACAGCGCCTTGCTGGCCGGCGTATCGGTGGTCACGTCCAGGCGCAGCAGGTGCACGCCGGCCAGTTCGGCCTGGACGTCGCTGCGGCTGAACACCTGCGTTTCCATGACCTTGCACGCCACGCACCAGTCGGCGTAGTAATCGAGCAGTACCCACTGGTTACGGCTTTTGGCCGCGTCCAGTTCCCGTTGCAACGCCTCGGGCGTGCTCACGGTGACGAAGGCATCGTGGGCAGGCGAGGCGGTGGCGACTGCAGTCCCACCCGCAAAGGGGCGCAGCGGTTGCCATAGGTCACTGCCGCCGGCAGCGGCCCCGATCAACAGCAGGCCGCCCCACAAGGTCGCCAGCAACGGCGCAATGCGCAGCGCCGGAAGGCGCTGCAACGCAGGCCAGGCGGTCCAGCCCAGTGCGATCAGCCAGGCCCCGCTCAGGGCCAACAGCAAGCTGGCTGGCAGCAGGCTGCGCACCGTGTACAGCGCCATGGCCAGGAACACGAAGCCGAAGATGCCTTTGACCAGGTTCATCCAGGCGCCAGGGCGTGGCAGGAAGCGATTGCCCAGGGTCACGATCAGCAGCAGCGGTACCCCCATGCCCAGCCCCAGGCTGAACAGCACCAGCGCCCCCTGGAGCACGTCGCCGCTCTGGGCGATATACAACAAAGCCCCGGCCAGCGGCGCGGTCATGCAGGGGCCCAGCAGCAGCCCGGACAACACGCCCAGCAACGCGGCGCCATACAGATTGCCACCGCGCGTGCCCTGGCCGGCGCGGTCCAGGCGGTCGCGCAGGGCAGCGGGCAATTGCAGTTCGAAGGCGCCGAACATGGGCAGGGCCAACAACACGAACAACGCGGCCAGGCTGCCCAGCAACCAGGGTTGTTGCAACCAGGCCTGCAAGCTGGCGCCCAGTAGCGCGGCCACCACACCCAAGGCGGCATACACCAGGGCCATGCTCAGCACGTAAGTGCCAGCCAGCAGCCAGCCGCGCCGTGCACTGGCACCATTGCCCAGCACCAGCCCGGCGAGAATTGGCAGCATCGGCAACGAACAGGGCGTAAAGGCCAGCAGCAGGCCCAGGCCGAAAAAGGCCAGCAGGCCCCAGGCCAGGTTGCCGTGCTGCAGGCCGCTGGCCAACGCCTGATCGCTGGCCTGTTCAGCTTCCAGGGCGGCGACCGAGGCTTCGCCGCCTAGGTCGATCAGCGTCGTCTGCGGGGGGTAGCACAGGCCCGCATCGGCGCAGCCTTGCCAGCCAAGACGCAACTGCCCCTGCGCGCCGGGCGGCACTGTCAGCTCAAGCTGTTCGCGGTAGACGGTACTGTCGCCGAAAAATTCGTCGTGGTGATTGATGCCCGCAGGCAGGGGTGGATGCTGGGCCTTGGGTAGCCCGTCGAACTTCAGGCGTTTCTGGTACAGGTAGTAGCCCGGCTGAATCAGGAAATACAGGCGGGTAGAGCCGTCGGCCTGACGGTCATGGGTCAGCACGAAAGCCTGTTCGACGGGCAGAAAGTCAGGCTTGGTGGCGAATGGGTTGGCCTGCGCTGGGCCAGCCAGCAGCACCATCAGTAACAGCAAAAGAACGCGCATGAGTTTGCCTTGGCAGATCGTGGAATGGGGCCATGCTGGCGAGGAGCGATTAACACACTGTTAACGCAGGATTAGGTTCACGCAAGACCGCTGACATCAGGGTTCGAAGAAATACCGCGACACAATGTCAGCTTGACTTTGCTTGTGGTGGTGTCAATGCGGTAAAGTTGACAATCAAGTCAGTTTTTCCTGACCTGCACGACAGGGTTTCGACCCCCTCGACCCCTGCACAAGAATTAAGAACACATGGGCAGCACCCCCTGCTGCCCAGAGGATCAAGCATGTCCAACCGTGATATTTCTCGGCGCGCCTTCCTGCAAGGCGGCCTGATCGCTGGCGTCGGCGTGACGATGGCGCCGCTTGGCAGCCAGGCGTTCGCCGCGCTGCTGGAGGACCGGGTTACCGCCTCGCCGCTCAAATGGATGAACCATGATGGCAAGGCGCGCTTTCGTAACGACGCGTTGTCGAAAGTCTGTGGCAACAAGGTCTTCGCCCGTGACATTCGTGCCAAGGACATGCCCGGCTGGCCTGCGCAGCAAGGCCATGCACTGTTGCTCAAGGCCACCAAGGCCGACCGCCTCTACGAAGGCCACGACCTCAGCCTGCTGGGTGCCGAGTTGCAGCCGGACCGCATCGTCACCGCTGCCGACCTGGAACGCGACGGCATAGCCTGGCCCGAGGCGCATTCGCCAGACCCACTCTTGCCCCCTGGCAAGGTACCGATGTTCATCGGCCATCCGGTCGCGCTGCTGATCTGGCACGACTTCGAGCGCTTCCGTCAGGCCAAGCGCTTGCTGCAATTCAACGACCAGGTGATTCGCTACGGTGCCCAGGCGCCGTTGTACCAGCGTGACCCCTACGGCAGTTTCCGCTTCGTGCGGGTAGGCGGTGCCACCCCGTTCGACGAGGACGAATTCTCCAGCCTGAAGGATTCGCCGCTGTTTCCCACCATCCTCAACCGCAAGCCGGTGTGGTCCAAATCGCCCAACCAACACGGCGACCTGACCCAGCAGGGCCTGTTCTACGCCAACCGCATGGCCGAACAGCTGGCCAACCCGCCCGAGGACTGGCTGGTCTTCGACGAGCGCTTCAAGACCCCCTCCATCGAGCCGGCGGCCTTGGAGCCAGACAACGGCAACGGCTGGTTCGACGTGGCCAGCGGCACCCTGCATTTCGTCGTGGCGACCCAGTGCCCGTTCGAGGCCGCGCAGGAATGCGTGCACATGATCAAGCCGTCACGCTTTGGTCTCAAGCACTTGAACATGCACCCAGGCTACACCGTTGGCTACGGGTCCAAGGACAACAACATCTTCGTCTTCTACGCTGCCGTGGCGGCGCTGTACGGCGAGGGCGTGCCGGTGCGCCTGGCCAACGACCGCTACGAGCAATTCCAGAGCGGCATCAAGCGCCACGCTTTCGACATCCGCTACCAACTGGCGGTGGACAAGAAGGACAACAGCTTCAAGATCTTCCGTGCCGACATGAGCTGTGACGGCGGCGGTCGCATCAACTACAGCCCCTCCGTCGCCGCCGTGGGCGCGACCGCTGCCCAGTCGATCTACTACATGCCGCAGAACGATCTAGCAGTCACTGCCTATCATTCGCGGGCAGTGGAAGCCGGTTCCATGCGCGGTTACGGCACCCTGCAAAGCATGGCCGCCACCGAGATGATGGTCGACGAAGTGGCCGGCCGCCTGGGCGTCGATGCCATCGACCTGCGGCGCAACAATGCCCTGAAGTCGGGTATGAAGAACACCCAGGGTGCGGTGCCAGCCGGTGCATTGCGCCTGCACGAGATCCTCGACAAGGCGGCTCAGCACGAAGGCTGGCGTGAACGTGATGCCCGCAAGCAACGGCGCGAGGCCAGCGACCCGGATCACTGGTACGGCACCGGCTTTGCCATCTGCCAGAAAGACTTCGGCACCGGCGCCGAAGCGCCGATGGCCAGCATCGAGTTCAGCCGCGACGGGCGCATCAGCCTGCGCCACATCGGCACCGAGCTGGGCACCGGCATGTCCACCTCCCAGGCGCTGGTGGTCAGCGATTTCCTGGGCCGTTCGGCCGACGACGTGCTCACGGCCGTCACCGAGTGGCCCGAGCTGCAACTGTCCACCAGCGGCAACCCGTACCTGATCAGCCAGGCCGAACAGGATGCCGCCCTGCGTAACCCGCGCTGGGTTGGCAAACTGGCCTCACCCTCGTCGGCGACCAACTCGGCGTTCTACTTCAGCCATGCCACTCGCGAGGCAGCTCGCGCGTTGTTCAATCACGGCCTATGGCCTGCTGCCATGGCTATCTGGACCCAGGGCCCGCATGGCGGCCAGGCCAACCCGTTGGTGGTGCGTCGGGAAAACGCTGTGTGGGTCAACGGTGAGCTGACCGGCAACGGCCTGGCGCCTATTCCCTTTGCGCAGCTGGCCGAAAAGGCCCATGCCATGGGCCTGGTGACAGGCGTGAGCGTGCACGGCTTCAACCGCTGGAGCTGGGCTGAGTCCGACTTCGTCATCGACGGCGTGCGTGAACGTTTCCCGCTCGACGCGTTGGCTGTGAAGTACGGCGACGGCGCCGCTAATGCCAAGAAGGCGCAGATGACCAGCAGCGGCTACCACCTGCTCGACCGTCAGAACCCCGCCTACCCCGATACTCAGTTGAACAACGCCATGGTCACCTATTACAGCCCGGTCGCCACCTTGGTGGAGGTCAAGGTGAACAAGGGCACGCATCAGGTGCAGGTGCTCGATCACCACAGTTGGGTCGAATGCGGCCGCGTGTTGGTGCCTGAACTGGTCAAGGGCCAGCTCGAAGGCGGCATTGCCATGGGCATCGGCCATGCGCTGACTGAGGAAATGCCGTTGTACGAAGGCGGGCCGGGGGAGGGCGACTGGAACTTCAACCGCTACCGCCTGCCGCACGCGCGTGATGTGGCGGTATGGACGCAAAGCAGCGAGATCCTCCCGCCGCTTTCACCCACCGACCCGTCCAAAGGCATCGCCGAGGTGGTGATGATCCCGATCGTCGGTGCCATCGGCAATGCCGTGGCCCATGCCATCGGCAAGCGCGTACGCGATCTTCCCATTACCCCAGCCCGTATCCAGGAGGCCCTCAATGGCTAACCGTCCACTGCAACTGACCCTCAACGGTCAACCGGTCGGCCCGGTCCAGGTCCCTGACGACCTGGCAATGATCGACTACCTGCACGAGCACCAGAACCTCACCGGCTCGCGCCTGGGTTGCGGGCAGGGTATCTGCCACGCCTGCGTGGTGATCGTCGACAACCCCGACGGTACCAGCGAAGAAGTGCGCACCTGTATCACCGGCGCCCATTACTTCGAAGGCAAGAAGGTCCGTACCATCGAGGGCCACGCCCAGCAGGACGAGGCCGGCAACCTTACGTTGAACCCGATCCAGCAGAAGTTCGTCGACCTGTTCGCGTTCCAGTGCAGCTACTGCGCACCAGGCTTCGTCAACGCCGCCACGGTGCTGGTGGAAACCGCCCAGCGCCAACCGCTGAAAAAGAGCGAGGTGCAAGCACGTATCGAAGCCAGCCTTGGCCACCACATCTGCCGTTGCACCGGCTATGTGCGTTACTACCAGGCCACGCGCACGGTGCTCGATGACCTCGGCCTGGTGAAGGAGGGTTGAGCATGGGCTTTTTCCGTAGCGCCCTGGCGCTGGCGTTCGGCCTTGCCGCAACGTGCTCGGCGCTGGCCAGTGATGACGCCCAGCTCAAGCGCGGCCAGTACCTGGCCCGGGCTGCCGACTGCATGGCGTGCCACACGGCCGAGGGCGGGGCGCCGTTTGCCGGGGGCCTGCCGATTCATTCGCCGTTTGGCACCATCTACGGCACCAACATCACCCCCGACAAGCAGTACGGCATCGGCAACTACAGCGCCGAGGAGTTCTTCGCGGCCGTTACCCAAGGCAAGCGCAAGGACGGCGCCAACCTGTATCCGGCCATGCCCTATACCTCGTATCACCTGATGCGGCGTGAAGACTCCGATGCAATCTTCGCCTACCTCAAGACCATCGCCCCGGTCCATCGCCCGGCACCACAGACGGCCCTGCGCTTTCCGTTCAACGTGCGCCTGGGTCTGAGCGGCTGGAACATGCTGTACGGCAAGAGCGTGCAGGCCCAGCCTGTCGAAGGCAGCAGCCGCGCCTGGCAGCGTGGCCAGTACCTGGTCGAGGTCATGGGGCACTGCGGCGAGTGCCACACCCCGCGCAACGCGGTCGGCGCCTTGCAGCAGGACCTGCGCCTGAGTGGCGGTCTGCTCAACGGCTACCTCGCCCCAAGCCTGCTGGCCACCGACCTGGCCGAGCGCGGCTGGTCGCAACCGGACCTCACCACGTTCCTCAAGCACGGGATCAGCGCCCAGGGCAGCATGTTCAATGAGATGTTCCCGGTGGTGCACCTGAGCACTCAGCACCTGGAAGACGCCGACCTTGCCGCCATGGCCACTTACCTGCTGGGCGACAACCCCCCGGCGGCCAAGGTGATCGCGCCCGTGCCGCTGGCGCAGATGAGCGACAGTGCCCAGCGCGGCCGCCAGCAGTACCTGAACGTGTGCGCCGGTTGCCATGGCGTGGAAGGCCAGGGCAAGCCGCACATCGCCGTGGCGATGCAGGGCAATACGGTGCTGCGCCAGGCCGATTCGCGCAACCTGGTCAAGGTGATACTCGACGGAATCCGCGAACAGCAGTTCACCGGCTTCGAGCGCATGCAGCCGATGCCAGGGTTCGCTGATAAGCTCGATGAACGCCAGGTGACCGACATGGTCAACTACCTGCGTCAAGCATGGGGCGGGCTGCCCGGTGATCTCAGTGAACAACAGCTGGCCGAGCTGAAAGCGGAGTAAAGCGTGCAGCATCTCGATCTACAGGTGATTCGTCAGGCGTTGCAGTGGTCCAGCACAGGTCAGGCGGTGTGGTTGTGCACCGTGCTCGCCACTTACGGCTCGGCGCCCCGCGCGCCGGGCTCGTTGCTGGCAGTCAACGACCAGGGCCAGTGGCTGGGGTCGTTGTCCGGCGGCTGCGTTGAAGACGATTTTCTTGAACGCGTGGCCCTGGGCGAGTTCGTGCAACCGGCTGCCATCGTGCGCTACGGCGATGGCAGCGACCCGCGCTCGCGGGTCAGCTTGCCCTGTGGCGGCGTGCTGGACGTGCTGGTGGAAAGCCTGCCGTCCAGTTGCCAGGTGCAAGACCATCTGCGCCAGCTGGAAAGCGCGCTGCTGGGCCAGCGTCGGGTGCTGCGCCAGGTGAAGGTGCCCAGCGGCATCCAGGGGCTGGCGGACGCTGCCGGTCAAGGGCCGCGTGTGCACCGTGACGGCGACTACGTGCACCTGCGCGTGGGTGCCGCCCAGCGGCTGCTGCTGGCGGGGTATTCCAGTGTTGCCCAGTACTGCGCCGAATTCGCCAAAGCCATGGGGTTTGAAGTGGTGCTGTGCGAGCCGCGTGAAGAGGTGCTCGACGGGGTGCAGATCGACGGTATCGAGATACGCCGCGAGCTGCCTTCGGAATTCATCTTCAATGGCGGTTGTCATGCCGACACCGCCGTGGTCGCGCTCACCCACGACCCCAAGATCGACGACCTGGCCATGCTCGAGGCCGTGCGCACCGCGGCGTTCTACATTGGCGTGATGGGTTCGCGTGCCACTTCCGATAAGCGCCGCGAGCGGCTGCAACGCATCGGCGGCCTGAATGCCGATGCGCTGGACCGTATCCATGCGCCCATTGGCCTCAACCTGGGCAGCAAGACACCGGCCGAGATCGCTTTGGCGGTGTTGGCAGATGTACTGCGGGTGCGCAACGGCCTCGACCGAGCCGCCTTGTGAAGGTGGCGGCGCTGGTGTTGGCCGCTGGGCGCAGCAGGCGCTTCGGTGCCGACAAGCGCCGGGCCTTGCTGCCCGACGGGCGCGGCCTGTTGGCCCAGTGTGTACAACGGGCCGAGGCAGTGTTCGAGGATGTGCGGGTCGTGGTGCGCGAGGACGAGGGCCGCGAGGACTTCGACCTGGGTACCGCCTGTGGTTGGGTGGTCAGTGCCCAGGCGGCTTCGGGCATGGGCCACAGCCTGGCGGCAGGTGTCGCCGCCCTGGCTGACAGCGATGCGCAGGCGGTGGCCATCCTGCTGGGGGACATGCCGTGGATTGAGGCCGCGACCCTCAGGCACTTGGCCGAGGCCGCCCAGGCTTCGACCATCGTGCTGGCGCGTCATGCAGGGCAGCAAGGTCACCCTGTGATCTTCGGGCGCGCGTTCTGGCCGGCGCTGTTAGGGCTGACCGGTGACGAAGGCGCCAGAGCAGTGGTGCATGCCAACCGCGCCAGTTGCACGGTGATCGAGGTGTCAGATGCCGGGGTGCTGATGGATGTGGATACGCCTCAGGCGCTGGGCTTTTCAGGGCGTTGAGCAGGGTGGGGCACGTTGTGCTGCGCTGTATCTGTAAGATAGCGATCTCTGTAAAAAGGGCCTGGCTGGATCGGTCATGGGGGGAGTGCGCTGTTTTAAGGTTTAAGCTTCGCAGCTTATAGTGCCGGGGCCGCCTTGCGGCCCATCGCGGCACAAGGGCCGCTCCCACACGGGAAGCCGCTAGGCTCCAGATGGGGTGCATGACAGTTGACCCCACAAAGTTAAGCACCGCATGGTCCGGCGCTCTTGCAAGACCGCTCGTTGACCGTCGGGCAATCTGCACGTATCCCCGCCCAATCCTTTTCCCCAAACCCTGTGCCTGCGTCCATAATTCCCCCTTAATCCATTCACGCTGCAATGTCGGTTACACCATTGCGGGAGCCCCATCCATGCACGTTCTGCTTTGCGAGGACGACGACCTCATCGCTGCCGGCATCTGTGCAGGCCTTGCCGCACAGGGCCTGACTGTTGACCGGGTGGGCAATGCCGCCGGCGCCCGGGCCATGCTTCAGGCCGCGCAATTCGATGTGATGATCCTCGACCTTGGCCTGCCCGACGAGGACGGCCTGAAGCTGCTGCGCCGCCTGCGTCAGCAAGGCGAGACCTTGCCAGTGCTGGTGCTCACCGCCCGTGATGCGGTCACTGACCGGGTCGACGGCCTGCAAGCGGGGGCCGACGACTATCTGCTCAAGCCGTTCGACCTGCGCGAACTGGCCGCGCGCCTGCACACCCTGCTGCGCCGTGTCGCCGGCCGTGCGGTGAACGTGATCGAGCATGGCCCGCTGCGTTACGACCCCAGCAGCTGCGAGGCGACCCTGGCCGGCAAACCCGTGGACCTGTCCCGTCGTGAGCAAGCCTTGCTCCAGGCCCTGTTGCAGAACGCCGGGCGCGTGCTGTCCAGCGAGCAGTTGAAGGACTGCGTGTACGGTTTCAACGACGAAGTGGAAAGCAATGCGCTGAACGTGCATATCCATCACCTGCGCCGCAAGCTGGGCAACGGCATCGTCGAGACCGTGCGCGGGCTAGGCTATCGCCTGGGCCCTGCCAATGCGCCAACCGAGACGCCAACATGAGCCTACGTGTGCGTTTGAGCCTGATCCTGGGCAGCGCTTTCGTGATCATTTGGGCGCTGGCTGCCGCCTGGATGCTGCGCGACCTGCGCCAGCAGATGATGTTCTCCCTCGACCAGCGCCTGGTGGCATCTGCACGCATGGTGGCCGGCCTGATCGACCAACTGCCCCAGCCGCTCAGCGTCAAGGGCGAAGGTACCCACTACGCGGCCGACCAGTTGAGCGTACCGGACGGCATGGCCTGCCAGGTCAGCTCGCTGCGCGGGGAAATCCTGGCCAGCAACCACAAGCACGATGGCGTCATGGATGACGGGCGCAGTGGTTTTCGTGACCAGACCATCGACGATGCCTCATGGCGCACCTTTACTTACAACCATGGCGATGTGCGCATCACCACGGCCGACCGGCGCATGGAGCGCGAAGCCCTGAATCAGTCCATCCTGCTCGCTGCCTCGGCGCCGGTGCTGATGGCCTTGCTGGGCAGCCTGGGCTTGCTCTGGATCGGGCTGGGAAAGGGCCTTGAACCGCTCAATCGCATGCGCGATGCCCTGCGCCGCAGGCGCCCCGACAGTGTCGAGCCGTTGCAGGTGGCGGGCATGCCCAGTGAGCTCCAGCCGTTGCTGGAAACCCAGAACCAGCTGTTCGTGCGCATTGCCCAGACCATCGAGCGCGAGCGACGCCTGACCGACGATGCCGCCCATGAACTGCGCAGCCCGCTGACAGCCATCAAGACCCACCTGCAGGTCGCCCGCATGACCGAGGGCGCGGTGCGCGAACAAGCGCTCGAACATGCCGAACAGGGTGCCGATCGCATGCACCGGACCCTGGAGCAATTGCTCATGCTGGCACGGGTCGAGGGTAGCTTGTCGTTCGACGACGGTGTGCAGTGCAGTGCCGAGCAAGTCGCGCGTCAGGCGGTGCAGGACGCCGGGGGTGGTGACAACCGCAGGATCGTCCTGAACTTGCCGCCCGAGGCTGCCCTGGTCTACCTGAGCATGCCCGCACCGCTAGCGGTGGCGGCGCTGCGCAACCTGCTGGACAACGCCCTGCGCCATGGCGGTGACGAGGCGGTGGAGCTGGAGGTACAGGCAGCTGAAGGGCAGGTGGGCTTCGTGGTGCGCGATCACGGGCCGGGCATCGCCGAGGCAGACCTCGGGCACCTGACCGAGCGCTTCTGGCGTCATGGTCAGAGCAGCGGCTGCGGGCTTGGCCTGGCCATTGTCCAGGCAATCGTGCAGCGCTGTGCAGGCAGCCTGAAGTTCGATAGCCGAAGTGATGGGTTGAGGGTGGTCTTGCAGGTGCCGGCGCGGCCTGCGGGGTGATCCTGGGTTTTGTATGAAGTTCTGGGGCCTAGAAGCACACCGGGCAAACCTGGTTGAGTAAACTAGCACTTTTATAGTCGGTAAAGATGTCGGCTGCTAAATATTTCGGTAGACTTCTCGCTCTATAAGTATTGCAGTTGCAGTTGCAGTTGCAGTTGCAGTTGCAGTTGCTCTTGCTTCTAAGCGCGCGGTAGTTCAGGCGCCGCAGATCGCGACTTCAGGAGGCCGAGCGCAGGGCTTGCGGAGGGAGGTGACAGGCATGGATGCCTGTCAAGCGCTGGGCCCCAGGATGGGGCCTGCAGCGCGGTTCTCCCGGGAGCAAGCCCGGAGCGAGGGAACCCCGGAGCGCAGCGTAGGGGCCGGATGATAGGAGCAGGCGGTTTTTGCTTACTTTTTGACAAGACAAAAAGTGAGCCGCCGTAAGGGCGGAAAGGTGACTGTGCGCCACCCGCGCCAATGAATACCAACTTGCTATGTGCGCCCGCGCTTTCAAGTTTCAAGTTTCAAGTTTCAAGTTTGATTGCGTTGGCGTGGGTATTGAAAGAGAGCATAGTCCATTTGCGATGGCGACGCTTAGTCACCTTTTCGCCCTTACGTGAACTGACCCCCAAAAGTTGGACAGTGAGCGCTATGGGGCCAGCGCGTGGGTCCGAAATTGTATCGGACTCAGGCCATTAAGTCTGAGACTGATGCGTTTTTGGTTGTAGTAAGCGATGTAATCATCAAGTCCTGAAGCCAACTGCTCGACATTTTCAAACGACTCCAGGTAAAAATATTCGCTCTTGAGTGTGCCGAAAAAGCTTTCCATTGCGGCGTTGTCTAGGCAGTTGCCCTTACGCGACATACTCTGCTCAATGTTCTTCTCGGCCAGCATATGCCGGTAAGTGGGCTGCCTGTACTGCCATCCTTGATCGGAGTGCAATATCGGTTTATCACCTGGATTCAGCCGCTCAAAGGCTTGCTCAAGCATTGCCGAGACCATCTTGAACTCCGGGCGCCGGTTAATCTGATAAGCGAGGATTTCGCCGTTATACAGGTCCATCAACGGCGAAAGAAACAGCTTCTGCCCCTTCACTTTGAACTCTGTCACGTCGGTTGCCCATTTCTGATTAGGGGCTCCTGCCTTGAATTCTCGCCTGAGCAGATCAGGCGCAACCAGTCCCTCTGAGCCTCGGTACGAGCGATATTTCTTCGCCCTGACCAGCGACTGGAGACCCATCAGCTGCATCAGTCGCTGCACCTTCTTGTGATTAATCATCCGACCGTTGTGCTTGAGGGTCTCAGTGATCCGGCGATAGCCATACCGTCCCTTATGCTCGTGATAGACGTTGTTGATACTCTCTTTCAAAGCCGCATGCTTGTCAGTCAACAACACCTTGCTTTGGTAATAAAAGGTACTACGTGCAAGCCCGGCAGCACGTAACAGCAGAGCGAGTCGATGCCCGTGCCTCAATCCCTGGACAGCCTTCGTTTTCTCGCCTGCGCAGTGCGAGGGTCCGCTTGGATCAAGGCATCGAGCTTTTTTAGGTAAGCATTCTCCGCACGCAGATATTCCAGCTCTTCGAGCATTTGCTCGGGTGTCAGGTCGCTATCCGAAGCGGTAGGAGGACTTGCGCTGGTTTTTTTCGATGGCTTACGGGGCATGCTCAACTCTCGGGTATGATGCGGATGAAGTGCTTCAACTCCGCCTTGATCATACAACCTTTTCCACTGCCTGATGCTACTTGGGCCACGAATATCAAACTGGATGCAGGCTTGCTGGGCAGACAATCCTTCTTGCTCAATGCACTGCAAAACCTTCAATTTGAACTGGGCATCGTAGCGGCTGTACTTGGCACTTAAACCGGCTGCGCCGTGTTTTTCATAGCCCTTTACCCACCGACGTAGCATCGATGGACTGAGGTCATGCTTTAGCGCCACTTCATGAATGCTAGGAGCAGAAAGGCACTCTTCGATGAGTGCCTGTTTGAGCGCCAGGTTGTATTTCGTCATGGGACACCCTCCGGTGAGATAGGTGTCCAACATTCGGGGGTCAGTTCAACGGCGAGTCACTTTTTGTCAAACGCGACAAAAAGTAACCAAAAAACGCTGCGCTCCGTTCATACGGCCCCTACGCTGCGCTTCGGGGTTCCCTCACTCCGGTCTTGCTCCCGGGAGGACCGCGCTGTAGGCCCCATCCTGGGGCCCAGCGCTTGACAGGCATCCATGCCTGTCACCTCCCTCCGCAAGACCTGCGTTCGGCCTTCTGAAGTCGCGAAGATCAAAAGCAAGATCAAAAGCAAGATCAAAAGCCAGATCAAGAGCAAGAGCAAGAGCAAGAGCAAGAGCAAGAGCAAGAGCAAGAGCAAGAGCAAGAGCAAGAGCAAGAGCAAGAGCAAGAGCAAGAGCAAGAGCAAAGCCCCCCTAAATCCTCCCCCCGGCTAAGCGTCTCTCAAGCGACTACCGCCCATTCGCTTGCTTGCGAGGATCCACCATGTCCACCGCTACCAGCCTTGCTCAGGTCCCACCGGCCACCACCCCGCACCCCCTGTACGAATTCACCGATTCGCCGCTGCTGCACCGCCAGCAGCAACAGGAATCCAATGCCCGCAGCTACCCCCGCCGTATCCCGCTGGCCCTCAAGCGCGCCCGTGGCATTTATGTCGAGGACGTCGAAGGCCGCCAGTTCATCGATTGCCTGGCCGGTGCCGGTACGCTGGCGCTGGGCCACAACCACCCCGTGGTAGTCGAAGCCATCCAGCGCGTGCTGGCCGATGAACTCCCCCTGCACACCCTGGACCTGACTACCCCAGTCAAGGACCGCTTCGTCCAGGACTTGTTCGCCGTGCTGCCCGAAGCACTGCGCCGTGAAGCCAAGGTGCAGTTCTGTGGCCCGACCGGTACCGATGCGGTGGAGGCCGCGCTGAAGCTGGTGCGCAGCGCCACCGGCCGCAGCACGGTCCTGACCTTCCAGGGCGCCTACCACGGCATGAGCCAAGGGGCACTGAGCCTGATGGGTAGCCTGGGTCCCAAGCAGCCCCTGGGCGCATTGTTGGGCAGCGGCGTGCAGTTCATGCCATACCCCTACGACTACCGCTGCCCGTTCGGCCTGGGCGGCGAAGCGGGGGTGAAGGCCAACCTGCACTACCTGGAAAACCTGCTGCTCGACCCCGAAAGCGGGGTGCCGCTGCCAGCCGCGGTGATTCTGGAAGTGGTGCAGGGCGAAGGCGGCGTGATACCCGCCGACATCGAGTGGCTCAAGGGCGTACGGCGCATCACCGAGCAGGCGGGTGTTGCGCTGATCGTCGATGAAATCCAGAGCGGTTTCGCCCGGACCGGACGCATGTTCGCCTTCGAACACGCCGGTATCGTGCCAGACGTCGTCACCCTGTCCAAGGCCATCGGTGGCAGCCTGCCCCTGGCCGTGGTGGTCTACCGCGACTGGCTCGACACCTGGAAGCCAGGCGCCCATGCCGGCACCTTCCGCGGCAACCAGATGGCCATGGCTGCAGGGTCTGCCGTGCTCGAATACCTGGTCGAGCACCGCCTGGCCGACCATGCCGAGGCCATGGGTCAGCGCCTGCGCGGGCATTTGCAGCGCCTGCAGGCAGATTATCCGCAGTTGGGGGATATCCGTGGTCGGGGGTTGATGCTGGGCGTGGAATTGGTCGATCCGCAAGGCATGGCAGACGCCCAGGGGCACCCGCCGGCCAACCGCGAACTGGCCCCGCGCGTACAGCGCGAGTGCCTCAAGCGAGGCCTGATCCTGGAACTCGGTGGCCGCCACGGGGCAGTGGTGCGTTTCCTGCCGCCCTTGATCATCAGCGACGAGCAGGTCGACGAGGTCGCTCAGCGCTTCGCCGCTGCCGTGGCCGCGGCGGTCTGAGTCCAGCGGGGGGCCGTGTGCCCCCGGCTACACGCCCCGTCAGTCCAGGGTTCTGCCAGCGCGCCAGTAGCCCATCAGGGTCAGCCATTGACGTGGCAACCCGCGCTCCTTGATCAAATGGCGACGGATGGCCATGACCGTGGCCGACTCGCCCGCCACCCAGGCGTGGAACACGCTGCAGGCGGTACTGGCCTGTTCCCACAGAATGCGCGTGTCAATATCGATATCTTCCAGCCTGGCCTCGGGCACTGCGTGCCCCTGGGGCAGTCGGGCCAGTTCACGCACGGTATGCAGCATGGCCTGGCCCTGCGCGCAGTTCAAAAGATCCCGTGGCAGCCAGTGCAGCTCAACGCCGCTGCCGTGACGCACCTCCAGGCAGTCGGCCTGCAAGGGCACTTCAATGAACGCCTGCACCGCCAGGTCCGGTTGCGTCACGGCCAGAGCTTCGAGGATGCCGGCAATCGCTGGCAGCGCCGTTTCATCCCCGACCAGCAACACGTTGCGTACCCCTTGCGGCGGCTTCCACTCGTACCCACCAGGGTCTCCCGCATGGGCCAGGTTCGGTGCCAGCATCTGCAGGCGATCCCCCGGCCGCGCCTCGGTAGCCCAGGCAGAGGCAGGGCCGTTGACACCGTGCAAGACGAAATCCACGTCCACCTCCAAGGCCTCTGGGCGCAGCGCGCGCAAGGTGTAGGTACGCATCGGTGGGCGCTGTTCGGCAGCGAGCGCGCTGTGGGCGGCCTTCCAGTGCTGGTCGGCAGGCAGTTGCGCAAGGGAGCCATCGGGCGCGGGGAAGAACAGCTTCACCCGCTGGTCCGGTGCCAGGGTGGTCATCTGCGCCACGTCGGGGCCTGTGAACACCAGCCGGGTGAGCGAAGGTGTGAGGCTCAGGCGGCGGCTGAGCACCAGGTCGAACAGGCGGTAGGGCTGGGGTTGGCGCCTGGCGCCGCCAATCAGACGGCGCAGGCCTTGCTGGAGGGTTTGGGTCAAGCGGGCTGGGCTGGGCATGGGGCGTTCTCGTGCAGACGTCTTTGCTGAGAAACGAGCCGACGCCCAGGCAAATTAACCGCGCCTTACCAACCGCGACCGGAGTTCACCCAGAAGTTGACCGACAGCGAGGTGGACACCGACTCCACCTGGTGGAACCAGCCCTCGGGCAAGAACAGCAGGTCGCCGGCTTGCAGCACCACACGCAGGAACGGCACATCGCGGGCGGCCGGGAACCGCTGGTAGTCGGCGGCATCGGGGTTGAAGTCGCAGCCGTCCAGGCCACCCTTGGGGCTGGTCGACCAGGTGCCCAGCGCCGGACGGTGATGCGGGGCGGCAAGGATGAACGACTTCTGCCCCCAGACCTGGGCGAACAGGTTGTCGGTGTCATCCCGGTGCAAGGGGGTGAGCGTGCCCTTGGGCCCAATCCAGATGCGCGGCGCGATGTAGCGCGAACGCTCGAAGTAGTCGGGGAAGCGGATCAGCGCCAGGAGCTTTTCCGGGACGATGTTGTTGCCCATGTAGGCTGGGGTTTCACCCGGTTTGGCCGGCGTATCCAGCGAGGCAATGAAGTCGGCCATGGAGGTGGCGCGAAAGTCGCGGTCGGTGGAGAAAGTTTTCTTCACATAATCGCCGTGGCGGGTGATGCCTTGCAGCTCGGCAAAGTGCGCGATGGACGCCTCACGCCCCATGCTGAACAGCGGCCAGTCGTGCAGGGCATCGCTCATCACCACCGGCATGCCCAGCGGCAGGTACTCCCGGGCAAAACGCTCGGCTGACAGCTGCGCCCGCGGCAGGCGGGGTACCTCACGCAGCACAGGCTGCGCTGCCGATACACGTTCGCTGATGCGTGCGGGCGTAGGGTAGCGTTGATTCATGGCCACCTTGCTGGCCGAAGTGCCTTGCCGCGCGCTGTTGATGATCTGCGGCAGCAGCGTGGCCAGGCCCATGTTGCCGGTGATCTTCAGCCGCGCACTGGCGAACAGTTCCTCGACATTGGCCGTGCCGCCCATGATCCCGAGAAAGTCGCGTTCGGCTACCTCGATGGTGACGTCCGGCGCGGCGTGGCGGCCAACACCGGTGCGGCTCTGCTCGCGTACCTCCGACCAGAAGGCCCGGTCATGGGCGAAGACGAACTGGTAGACGCCCTCGATGCCCACGCCATGGGCATTGGCGAACAGCCTGCTGAGAATGCTCTGAAGGTCCACGGTCAACCCCTGTCGATCTGTCGTTGTGCAGGGTTAACGAGCGATACGAGCACCGATTTAACCGGCGCCTTACCGGCATGCCTGGCGCCAGCGCCTAAGCTGGGCGGCTAATTTTCTCGCGTCTTCCTACGTCCCGTAGGGATAGCCGAGCCAACGCTCGATACCCAACTGTATGGAAGGTCGCAGATGAATGCCGATAAGTCCCTCAAGCTTGCCCGCCGTTTCATAGAGCTGCCAGTGGACAAGCGTCATCTGTTTCTGGATGGCCTGCGCGCCGAAGGCATCGACTTTTCCCAATTCCCCATCGCCGCCGACGTGCAGGTCCCGGACCGCGATGCACTGTCGTATGCCCAGCAGCGCATGTGGTTCCTCTGGCAGCTGGACCCGCGCAGCGGTGCCTACAACCTGCCCAGCGCCGTGCGCTTGAGCGGGCCTTTGAACGTGGCGGCGCTGGAGCAGGCCTTTGCTTGCCTTGTAGAGCGCCACCAGAGCCTGCGCACGGTGTTTGCCGAAGGCGCAGACGGCCAGGTCCGGCAGGTGGCTGCCAAACACCCGGTGCACGTTGCCAAGCACAGCCTGGTTGAGCTGGACGCCGATGCCCAGGCGCGCCGTGTGCGCGAGCTGGCCGAACAAGAGGCGCTGCAACCCTTCGATCTGGCCGTCGGCCCCTTGATGCGCGTGAGCTTGCTGACGCTTGGGGCGCAGGAGCATGTGCTGCTGTTGACCCTGCACCACATCGTGTCCGATGGCTGGTCGATGAACGTGCTCATCGACGAGTTCGTCCAGGCCTACCAAGCCTTTGCCGCAGGCGTTGAACCCGCGCTGCCGGCTTTGCCTGTCCAGTACATGGACTACGCCCTGTGGCAACGCAAGTGGCTGGAGGCCGGTGAGCAGGCGCGGCAGTTGGACTACTGGCGCGAGCAGTTGGGCGATGAGCAGCCGTTGCTGGAGCTTGCCACCGATTTTCCACGCCCGGCGGTGGCCAGCCAGCGCGGCCAGCGTCACGAGCTGGTCATCGATCCCGCCCTGGCGGAACAACTGCGGGCCCTGGCGCGCCAGCACAACGTGACCTTGTTCATGGTGTTGCTGGCAGCATTCAATGTGCTGTTGTACCGCCACACCGGCCAGACCGATCTGCGCATCGGCGTGCCCGTGGCCAACCGCAATCGGGCCGAGGTCGAAGGCTTGATCGGTCTGTTCGTCAACACCCAGGTGCTGCGCACCACCCTGCAAGGGCAGCAGTCGGTCGCCAGCCTGCTGGGCGCCGTGAAACAGACCGCCGCCGGTGCCCAGGCGCACCAGGACCTGCCCTTCGAACAGTTGGTCGAGGCCCTGGACCTTGACCGCAGCCTGAGCCATAACCCGCTGTTCCAGGTGATGTACAACCACTTGCCGAACGTTGCCGATATCGAGGTGATGACGGTGGGCGAGGGGTTGGAACTGCGCCCTCTGGAGGCGAGCAGCCGCCCCACGCCCTTCGACCTGACCCTCACCACCTTCGAGCGCGGTGGCCACCTGCATGCCTCGCTGACCTACGCCAGCGAGCTGTTCGAGCCGGCCACCATCGCGCTTATGGCCGGGCACTGGCTGCAGCTGCTGCAGGCGATGAGCGAGGATGCCGACCAGCCACTGGACCAACTGCCTTTGCTCGACGCCCATCAGGCGGCGCTTTTGCACCAGCAGGCCGCAGGCCCGCAGGCACCGGCAGCGCCGTCGGCATTGGAGATGTTCGAGGCCCAGGTGCAGCGCGTTTCCCATGCCCTGGCGCTGACATTCGCTGGGCAACGCCTGAGCTACGCCGAGTTGGATGCCCGCGCCAACGCGCTGGCCCTGCAACTGGTCGAGCTGGGCGTCGGTGCTCAGGTGTGCGTCGGCCTGGCCGCCGGGCGCTCGTTGGAAATGGTGATCGGCCTGCTGGCCGTGTGGAAGGCCGGGGCGGCCTATGTACCGCTGGACCCGGCATTCCCCGCCCAGCGGCTGGCCTACATGATCGAGGACAGCCGGGTCGGCGTGCTACTGACCCAGCAGGTGCTGCAAGCCAGCCTGCCGCAGCTCGCCGGGGTGACGACCCTGTTGCTCGACCCCGCTCGCCCTGAAGTCAGTGCACGGGGCCCACAGCGGCCAATCGACGCGGCCGAGTTGGCCTACGTCATCTACACCTCCGGTTCCACCGGCACCGCCAAGGGCGTGGCCGTCAGCCACGCCGCCCTGGGCAACTACCTGCAAGGCATTTTCCAGACCCTGCCGCTGCAGGGCGCCAGCAGCATGGCGGTGGTCTCCACCCTGGCGGCGGACCTGGGGCATACCGTGCTGTTCGGCGCACTGTGCTCCGGGCGCTCGCTGCACATCATCGAGCAGGACGTGGCCCTCGACCCGCAGCGCTTCGGCGCCTACATGCAGGACCATGGCATCGACGTGCTGAAAATCGTGCCGTCGCACCTGGAGGCGCTGCTGGGCGCTGACCAACCGCAACAGGTGCTGCCTGCCCGCTGTCTGGTGCTCGGTGGCGAGGCCTGTTCGCCTGCACTGATCGAACGCCTGCGCGCACTGGGCCGCTGCGACATCATCAACCACTACGGCCCGACCGAAACCACCGTCGGCGTACTGACCCAGAGCCTCAGCGCGGCAGACAGCCCCATCGTGCTGGGCCGGCCATTGCCCAACACCAGCACCCAGGTGCTCGATGCCGGCCTGCAACGCCAGGCGCCGGGCAGCCACGGCGAGTTGTACATCGGCGGCGCCGGCCTTGCCCGTGGATACCAGAACCGCCCGGGCATGACCGCCGAACGCTTTGTGCCCGATCCCTTCGGCGCACCGGGTGCGCGCCTGTATCGCACAGGCGACCGGGTGCGTCGTCTGCCCTCGGGCGAGCTGGCGTTCCTTGGCCGTGTCGACCGCCAGGTCAAGCTGCGCGGCTACCGCATCGACCTGGATGAAGTGCTGCTGGCCCTGCGTGCGGCGCCCCAGGTGCGCGACGCGGCCGTGCTGCTGGTGGGCGAAGCGGCCCATGCGCAACTGGTGGCCTATGTGGTCTATGCGGGCACTGACGCGCAGGCGCAACTGGAAGCCTGGCTGCAAGCGCGCCTGCCTGATTACATGCTGCCCAGCACCTACCAGGCCCTGGCCGTCATGCCCCTGACCGCCAACGGCAAGCTCGACACCCGCGCGCTGCCTCAGCCGACCCAGGCGCGTGCCGCCGCTGCCCACGTGCCGCCTGTGACCGAGCGAGAACACGCCCTGGCGGGCATCTGGGAACAGGTGCTCAAGGTGCCGGCAGTGGGGCTTGGCGACAACTTCTTCAGCCTGGGGGGCCACTCGTTGCTGGCCGTGCAGATCGTCTCGCGGGTACGCCGCCAACTGGGGCTCGACCTGCCGCTGCGGGCCATGTTCGACACGGCCAACCTGGGTGAACTGGCCCAGGCGCTGGAGCACTGCGAGTGCTACCGCGAACAGACGGCCGTTGCGGCACTGCCGCGCAGCGAGCGCCTGCCGGCGTCATTCGCCCAGCAGCGTCAATGGCTGTACTGGACCCTGCAGCCCCAGAGCACCGCCTACCACACCCCGCTGGCCGTGCGGCTGCAGGGCGAGCTTGATCGCCAGGCCTTGCAGCGGGCGATGGACACCTTGCTGGCACGGCACGAAGCCTTGCGCACCACGTTCGTCCAGGAGGATGGCCAGCTTTATCAGCAGGTGCAGCCGGCCGGGGCGGTGGACCTGCAATGGACGGCCTTGCCCGATGCCAGCCAACCCCAGCTGGAGCTTGCGGTGCGCGCCGAAATCACGCGCCTGTTCGACCTGCACCAGGGGCCCCTGATGCGGGTCAAGGTGATCGAGCGCGCAATGGACGAATGGGTGCTGGTGCTGACGCTGCATCACATCACCTCCGACGGCTGGTCCATGAGCCTGTTGGTGCACGAGTTCGTCGAGCTCTACAGCGCCTTCAATGCCGGCCATACGTGCCCCCTGCAACCGCTGGCGGTGCAATACGCCGACTACGCCCACTGGCAGCGCCAGTGGCTGGCCCAAGGCGAGATGCAGCGCCAGCAGGCCTATTGGGTCGAACGCCTTGGGGGTGAACCGGTGGTGCTGTCGCTGCCGACCGATCACCCGCGCACGGCGCAGCTCAGCGACCGTGGCGGGCGCCTTGACCTGCACCTGCCGCAGGACCTGGAGCGTCAGGTACGCGAGCTGGCCCAGGCCCAGGGCGTCACTTTGTTCCAGCTGTTCCTGGGTAGCTTCGCCTTGCTGTTGCAACGCCACAGCGGCCAGCCGGACTTGCGCATCGGGGTGCCGGTGAACAACCGCAACAGCCAGGAGCTGGAGGCGGTGGTGGGCTTTTTCGTCAACACCTTGGTCATGCGCTTGTGCCCGCAACCTGAGCAGTCGGCAGGCCATTGGCTGCAGACGGTCAAGGAGGTGACGTTGTCGGCCCAGGCCAACCAGGACCTGCCGTTCGACCGCCTGGTGGAAGTGCTCAACCCCCAGCGCGCGCTGAATCACAACCCGCTGTTCCAAGTGATGTACAACCACCTGAGCACGGTCGGCGCCACTGCCACTGGCACCAGCCTGCCGGGTTTGCAGGCCCGCGAACTGCAGCTTGACGGCGGCGGCGCGCAGTTCGAGTTGTCCCTTGAGACCCTGGAAACGCCGCAGGGCATCTCCGTGGCCCTGGTGTACGCTGCCGACCTGTTCGAAGCCGCCACCATCGAGCGTATGGCCGCTCACTGGCAGACCCTGCTGCGCGGCATGGTGGCCTGCCCTGCACAGGCCATAGGCGAGCTGCCGATGCTCGCTGCCAGTGAACAGCACGGCCTGCGCACCTGGAACCAGACCGCGCAGCGTTACCCCGACGAATACTGTGTCCACCGCCTGATCGAGCAGCAGGCCCAGCGCAGCCCCGAGGCGAGCGCCGTGGCATTCGGCGCACGTCAACTCACCTATCGCCAGCTCAACAACGCCGCCAATGGCCTGGCCCTGCAGTTGATCGAGGGTGGCGTCGGCCCGGACGTGCTGGTAGGCATCGCCGCCGAGCGTTCGCTGGAGCTGGTCATCGGCCTGCTGGCGATCCTCAAGGCCGGTGGTGCCTACCTGCCGCTGGACCCGGACTACCCTGAGGAACGCCTGGCCTACATGATCGAGGACAGCCGCATGGCCTTGCTGCTGCATGCGCCAGGCCTGCGCCTGCCGGTGCCTGAAGGGCTGGCGACACTCGAACTGCCGGCCCCGCAGGCAGACCCGGCCCACGTACCGAACCCGCACGTCGACCTGGCGCCGGAGCACCTGGCCTACGTGATCTACACCTCTGGCTCCACCGGCAAGCCCAAGGGCGCCGGCAACCGCCACGTGGCCCTGGCCAACCGCCTGTACTGGATGCAGCAGGCCTATGAGCTGACCGCTGCTGACCGGGTGCTGCAAAAGACCCCGTTCAGCTTCGACGTGTCGGTGTGGGAGTTCTTCTGGCCGTTGATGACCGGCGCCCAACTGGTGGTGGCCGAGCCCGGCGCGCACCGCGACCCGGCGCAGTTGGTGGCGCTGATCGAGCAGCACGGCATCAGCACGCTGCACTTCGTGCCGTCGATGCTGCAGGTGTTCCTGCAATCGCCGGACCTGGACGGGTGCCACAGCCTGCGACGCATCCTGTGCAGTGGCGAGGCGCTGGCGCTCGATGCCCAGGCCCAGGTGTTCGCACGCCTGCCCAAGGCCGGCCTGTACAACCTGTACGGCCCGACCGAAGCCGCCATCGACGTCACCCACTGGACCTGCGTGAAGGAGGGCAGCGACAGCGTGCCCATCGGGCGTCCCATCGCCAACCTGCACACCTACGTGCTGGACGCGGCCCTGCAACCGGTGGTGCCGGGGGTAGCCGGTGAGTTGTACCTGGGTGGCGTAGGCCTGGCCCGTGGGTATCACCGCCGCCCGGCGCTGACCGCCGAGCGCTTCGTGGCAAGCCCTCTGGGTAATGGCGAGCGCTTGTACCGCACGGGTGATCGGGTGCGTTACCGCGCCGACGGCGTGCTGGAGTACCTCGGTCGCCTGGACCACCAGGTGAAGATCCGTGGCCAGCGCATCGAGCTTGGAGAAATCGAGGCGCGCCTGCTGGAGGTGGCCGGCGCGAGTGAAACCGTGGTCGTGGCCCGCCAGGATGCCCAAGGCCAGCACCTGGTCGGCTACGTGGCCGACGCGTGCGCGCCTGCTGATCTTGCCGCCTGGCAAGCCCAGCTCAAGGCCCGGCTGGCCGAGACCTTGCCGGCCTACATGGTGCCTTCGCACCTGGTGTGGCTGCCGGCAATGCCCTTGAGCCCCAACGGCAAGCTGGACCGCAAGGCCTTGCCTGCGCCTGATCTGGATCAAGCCCGGCAGGCTTTCCAGGCACCGAGCACCGAGCTCGAATGCACCGTTGCAGCCATCTGGCGCCAGGTGTTGCACCTGGACCAAGTAGGCATGGCCGATCACTTCTTCGACCTGGGCGGGCATTCGCTGCTCGCCACCCAGGTGATTTCGCGTGTTGCCCAGGAACTGGACCTGGAGGTGCCACTGGCGCTGCTGTTCGAACACAGCACCCTGCATGCCTTCACCCAGGCCGTGAGCGCCCTGCAAGGCCAACGCGTCGCGCCGATTGCCCCGGTGGACCGCAACCAGCCACTGCAGCTGTCGTTCGCCCAGGAGCGGCAGTGGTTCCTCTGGCAGCTGGAACCGCACAGCAGCGCCTATCACATCCCCATGGCCCTGCGCTTGCGTGGCGAGTTGGACCTGCAGGCGCTGGAAGACAGCTTCAACCTGCTGGTGCAGCGTCACGAAAGCCTGCGTACCACCTTCATCCAGGAGCAGGCTCAGGTTCGTCCGGTCATCCACGCCCACTGGCGTTTGCCTGTGCCGGTGCACTCCGTTGCGGGCCAAGAAGAGGAGGGCGCAGCGATCCAGGCCTTCCTCCAAGTCCAGACTGCCCAGCCCTTCGACTTGATCAATGGGCCGTTGCTGCGCATCGGTGTGCTGCAACTGGGTGCACAGGACCATGTGCTGACCCTGGTCCAGCACCACATCGTTTCCGATGGCTGGTCGATGCAGGTGTTGGTCGATGAATGGATGCAGAGCTATGCCAGCCTGACCAGCGGCGCGCAGCCCAACCTTGCGCCGCTGCCCGTCCAGTACCTGGATTACGCCCACTGGCAGCGCGACTGGCTGGCAGCCGGTGAGCGCGAGCGTCAGCTGATGTACTGGCGTGAGCAGTTGGGCGATGAGCCGGTGGTACTGGAGCTGCCCACCGATCACCCGCGTCCTGCGGTGCAGAGCTACCGCGGTGCCCGCCTGGGGCTGACCTTGGACACGCAGCTGACCACAGGCCTGCAACAGCTGGCGCAACAGCACAACGTCACGCTGTTCATGCTGCTGCTGGCCTCGTTCCAGGCGCTGTTGCAGCGTTACAGCGGCCAGGACGACATCCGTGTCGGCGTGCCCGTCGCCAACCGCCACCGCCTGGAGACCGAGCGGCTGATCGGCTTCTTCGTCAATACCCAGGTCCTGCGTGCGCGCTTCGATGGGCAACTGACCGTAGAGGCGCTGTTGGAACAAGTGCGCCAGGCCGCTTTGGGCGCCCAGCAGCATCAGGACCTGCCGTTCGAGCAACTGGTCGAAGCCCTGCAGCCTGCACGCAGCCTGAGCCACAACCCGCTGTTCCAGGTGATGTTCACCCACCGCAATCTGCTCGACCAGCAGCTGGGTGATGGCTTCAAGGTGCCGCAGCTCGATGTCCAGACCCTGAGCGGCGAACACCACAGTGCCCAGTTCGACCTGGCCCTGGACACCTTCGAGACACCCGACGGCCTGGGCGCGACCTGGACCTTCGCCACCGACCTGTTCGAAACCAGCACCCTTGAGCGCATGGCCAGCCATTGGCAAACCCTGCTGCGTGGCATGCTTGCCAGCCCCCAGGCGCCAGTGGCCGAGCTGCCCCTCATGGACGCAGGGCAGCTGGACACTGCGCGCACCTGGAACCAGACCGCGCAGCGTTACCCCGACGAATACTGTGTCCACCGCCTGATCGAACAGCAGGCCCAGCGCAGCCCCGAGGCGAGCGCCGTGGTGTTCGGCGCACGTCATCTCACCTATCGCCAGCTCAACAACGCCGCCAATGGCCTGGCCCTGCAGTTGATCGAGGGTGGCGTCGGCCCGGACGTGCTGGTAGGTATCGCCGCAGAGCGTTCGCTGGAGCTGGTCATCGGCCTGCTGGCCATCCTCAAGGCCGGTGGTGCCTACCTGCCGCTGGACCCGGACTACCCCGAGGAGCGCCTGGCCTACATGATCGAGGACAGCCGCATGGCCTTGCTGCTGCATGCGCCAGGCCTGCGCCTGCCGGTGCCTGAAGGGCTGGCGACGCTCGAACTGCTGGCCCCGCAGGCAGACCCGGCCCACGTACCGAACCCGCACGTCGACCTGGCGCCGGAGCACCTGGCCTACGTGATCTACACCTCTGGCTCCACCGGCAAGCCCAAGGGCGCCGGCAACCGCCACGTGGCCCTGGCCAACCGCCTGTACTGGATGCAGCAGGCCTATGAGCTGACCGCTGCTGACCGGGTGCTGCAAAAGACCCCGTTCAGCTTCGACGTGTCGGTGTGGGAGTTCTTCTGGCCGTTGATGACCGGCGCCCAACTGGTGGTGGCCGAGCCCGGCGCGCACCGCGACCCGGCGCAGTTGGTGGCGCTGATCGAGCAGCACGGCATCAGCACGCTGCACTTCGTGCCGTCGATGCTGCAGGTGTTCCTGCAATCGCCGGACCTGGACGGGTGCCACAGCCTGCGACGCATCCTGTGCAGTGGCGAGGCGCTGGCGCTCGATGCCCAGGCCCAGGTGTTCGCACGCCTGCCCAAGGCCGGCCTGTACAACCTGTACGGCCCGACCGAAGCCGCCATCGACGTCACCCACTGGACCTGCGTGAAGGAGGGCAGCGACAGCGTGCCCATCGGGCGTCCCATCGCCAACCTGCACACCTACGTGCTGGACGCGGCCCTGCAACCGGTGGTGCCGGGGGTAGCCGGTGAGTTGTACCTGGGTGGCGTAGGCCTGGCCCGTGGGTATCACCGCCGCCCGGCGCTGACCGCCGAGCGCTTCGTGGCAAGCCCTCTGGGTAATGGCGAGCGCTTGTACCGCACGGGTGATCGGGTGCGTTACCGCGCCGACGGCGTGCTGGAGTACCTCGGTCGCCTGGACCACCAGGTGAAGATCCGTGGCCAGCGCATCGAGCTTGGAGAAATCGAGGCGCGCCTGCTGGAGGTGGCCGAAGTCCGGGAAACGGTCGTGCTAGCTCAGCCTGGCGCCGCTGGCGCGCAACTGGTCGGCTACGTGCTGGTCGACGGTGCTGACCTGGAGCCCACCCGCCAGGCGCTGCTGCGCGAGCGCCTCAAGGCTCACCTCAAGGCCAACCTGCCCGGCTACATGGTCCCCGGCCAATGGCTGCTGCTGGAGCAGTGGCCGCTCAGCCCCAACGGCAAGCTGGACCGCAAGGCCTTGCCACTGCCCCAGGCAGCGCCACCACAACACGGCTACGAAGCCCCGCAACGCCCGGTCGAGTGCCAACTGGCAGCGATCTGGCAGGACCTGCTCCAGCTCGACAAGGTCGGCTTGAACGACCACTTCTTCGACCTGGGCGGTCACTCTCTTCTCGTCGTGAGCCTGGTCTCACGCATTCAACTCGAGCTTGGTATGAAGGCAACTGCGCAATTGATTTTCCAATACCCCACCCTGGGCGAGCTGGCCCGCCAACTGGAGCACGAAGGCGGGGCGGTGGATGCCGCCACCCTCGACCAGCTCGAAAGCCTGCTCGACGAAATGGAGGCGGTGTAATGGATCACGCCAGCGCCCTGCGCATTGCCCAGCGTTTCATCGCCTTGCCCGTGGACAAGCGCCGCCAGTACCTGGCCAAGATGGCCGAACAAAAGGTCTCGCCCGGCAACCTGCCAATTCCTGTCATCCGCGAGCAGTTAGACAGCCTGCCGCTGTCCTTCGCCCAGGAGCGCCAGTGGTTCCTTTGGCAACTGGAGCCAGGCAGCAGCGCATCTCATATCCCTACCGCCTTGCGCCTGCGCGGTCACCTCGACACCCAGGCCTTGCAACAAGCGTTCGATGCCCTGGTGGCACGCCACGAGACCCTGCGCACCACCTTCGTGATGAAGGACGAGCGGCCCTGCCAGCACGTGCATGGCTCACTGCCGATCGCGATCGAGCCGTTGCACCTGCCGGCCACCCTGGCACCCGAGCATCATCACGCCCAAGTGCAGGCGTTGATCGAGCAGCAGATCGCCAGGCCCTTCGACCTCGAGCACGGCCCGCTGGTACGGCTGGGGCTGCTGAGGGTGGCTGACGATGAGCATGTGCTGGTGATGGTGCAGCACCACATCGTCTCCGATGGCTGGTCGATGCAGGTCATGGTCGATGAGCTGATGCAGCTGTACCTGGGCTTGGTCCACGGGCGGGCGGTCCAGCTGCCTGCGCTGCCCATTCAGTACGCCGACTATGCCATCTGGCAGCGTCGCTGGATGGAAGCCGGCGGCAGCGAGCAGCAACTGGCCTACTGGCGTGAGCAACTGGGCGCGCATCAACCGGTGCTCGAGTTGCCCACCGACCGTCCGCGCGCGGCCCAGCCAAGCCTGCGCGGCGCGCGTTTCGACTTGCCCATCGACAAGGCGCTGAGCGAAGCCTTGCAAGCCCTCGCGCAGCAGCAACAGGTCACGCTGTTCATGCTGTTGCTGGCGTCGTTCCAGGTGCTGCTGCACCGCTACACCGGCCAGACCGATATTCGCGTCGGGGTGCCCAACGCCAACCGCAACCGGGTCGAGACCGATCGCCTGCTGGGTTTCTTCGTCAACACCCAGGTGCTGCGCGCCGATGTGCAGGGGGCCTTGGCCTTCCCGGCGTTGTTGCAACAGGTCAAGCAGACGGTACTCGGTGCTCAGGCGCATCAGGACTTGCCGTTCGAGCAACTGGTCGAAGCCTTGCAGCCAGACCGCAGCCTGAGCCACAACCCGTTGTTCCAGGTGATGTACAACCATCAGCGCCAGGGCCGCGACCCACGTGCCCAGCAGGTGCCTGGCCTGGAAATCGAAGGGCTGTTCTGGGAAAGTCACAGCGCCTCGTTCGACCTGACGCTGGACACCGTCGAGGGTGAAGACGGCCTGTGGGCGTCGCTGACCTATGCGTGCGACCTGTTCGATGCCGCCACCATCGAGCGCCTGGGGGGCCATTGGCTGACCCTGCTGCGCGGCCTCGTCGCCGATCCGTCGCGCTGCGTTGCTGCACTGCCGATGCTGGCCGTCGATGAGCATGAGCACCTGCACGCCGTGCGCAACGCCCCGGACCTGCGCCATGCCGACGGCCCGCTGGTGCACGAGCGCATTGCCCAGTGGGCTGCGCAAACCCCGCAGGCCACCGCCTTGCTGTTTGGCGAGCAGCGCATGAGCTTTGCCCAGCTCGATCAGCAGGCCAATCGCCTGGCCCATGCTTTGGTCACAGCAGGGGTGGGGCCGGAAGTGCTGGTCGGTATCGCCCTGGAGCGTGGCCTTGAGATGGTCGTGAGCCTGTTGGCGGTGCTCAAGGCCGGCGGTGCCTATACGCCGCTCGATCCGCAATACCCCCGCGAGCGCCTGTCCTATCTGATGCAGGACAGCGGCATGGCCCTGCTGCTCAGCGACAGCGCGCTCATGCAGCGCCTGCCGGTACCGGATGGCTTGGCAACCCTGGCCCTGGACCACATGGACCTGGCCGCGCAACCCTGCCACGCGCCAGCGAACGCCGCCCAGGCCGATAACCTGGCCTACGTCATCTACACCTCGGGTTCCACGGGCCTGCCCAAAGGGGTGGCAGTGGCCCATGGCCCCATCGCCATGCACTGCCGAGCCATTGGCGAGCGCTACGAAATGACGCCGGCCGACTGCGAACTGCACTTCATGTCATTCGCTTTCGACGGTGCCCACGAACGCTGGCTCACGCCCCTGACCCACGGGGCTTCGCTGCTCATCCGCGACCCGCAGCTGTGGACCCCGGAGCAAACCTATGCCGCCATGCATGCACATGGGGTGACGGTCGCTGCGTTTCCACCGGTCTACCTTCAGCAACTGGCCGAGCACGCCGAGCGCGATGGCAACCCACCGCCGATGCGGGTGTACTGCTTCGGCGGCGATGCGGTGTCCGAGGCCAGCTACGCCATTGCTCGGCGCGCACTGCGTCCGACCTATATCATCAATGGCTACGGCCCTACCGAAACCGTGGTCACCCCCCTGATCTGGAAAGCTGGCGAACAGGACAGCTGCGGTGCGGCCTATGCGCCCATTGGCGATCGCGTCGGTGAACGGCGCGCGTATGTGCTCGATGCCAACCTGAACCTGTTGCCCCTGGCCATCCCGGGTGAGTTGTACCTGGGCGGGCAGGGCTTGGCCCGTGGCTACCTCAAGCGCCCGGCGCTCACTGCTGAAAGGTTCGTACCGGACCCGTTCGGCAACGGTGCCCGGCTGTACCGCAGCGGTGATCGGGTGAGCCTGCGCAGCAGCGGCATCATCGACTACCTCGGGCGCATCGACCGCCAGGTCAAGGTGCGGGGTTTTCGTATCGAGCTGGGCGAGGTGGAAGCGCGCCTGCTGGCGGTGCCGGGGGTGCGCGAAGCGGTGGTGGTGGCCCAGGCCGGCCCGAGCGGCCAGCAATTGGTCGGCTACGTGGTGAGCGACGACGCGCCGCAATTGGCGTCCAATCATCAAGCCCAGGCTGAGCGCCGCGAATCGATCAAGCGCTGTTTGAAGGTGGACCTGCCCGACTACATGGTGCCCACGCACGTGCAGTTGCTCGAACGCATGCCCTTGACCCCCAACGGCAAGATCGACCGCCAGGCCCTGCCCGTAGTCGACCTTACCCAGCTGCAAGGCCAGCATGTGGCCGCCAGCAGCCCGCTCGAGCAGGCGCTGGTGCAGATCTGGCAGGCGGTGCTGAAGGTGCCTCAGGTGGGGGTGACCGACAATTTCTTCGAGCTGGGCGGTGATTCGATCATCTCGATCCAGATGGTCAGCCGGGCCCGTCAGGCCGGCATCGTGCTCAGTCCCAAAGACCTGTTCCTGCACCAGACCGTGCAGGCCTTGGCCGGTGTGGCCCGTTTTGGCGAGGTCGCCCGCATCGATCAGGGCCCGGTCGCTGGCAGCCTGCCGCTGCTGGCCATCCAGCGCTGGTTCTTCGCCCAGGGCATTGCTGATGCGCACCACTGGAACCAGTCCGTGCTGCTGGCACCGACGCAGGCGTTGCAGCCACGTGCGCTGGAAGCGGCGTTGCAGGCGCTGGTGCTGCACCATGACGCCTTGCGCCTGCGCTTCGATGCCCAAGCCGGGCTCGCCTGGCACCGGGCACCGGCCCAGCAACAGAGCGCCGAGGAGCAGGCGCCTTTGCTGTGGCACGCCACGGCCGCGCGCGGCCAGGCCCTGACCGCGTTGTGCGAGCAGGCCCAGCGCAGCCTCGACCTGCGCCAAGGGCCGCTGCTGCGGGCTGTGCTGGCGGAGTTGGACGATGGCAGTCAGCGGCTGTTGCTGGTGGTTCATCACCTGGTCGTGGACGGTGTGTCCTGGCGCATTCTGTTCGACGATCTGCAGCAGGCCTACTCGCAGTGCCTGGCAGGCGAGGCGCTGTCGCTGCCGGCCAAGACCACGGCCTACAAGCACTGGGCAGAACGCCTGCAGGCACTGGCGCAAACCCCGGCCCTGGCCGAGCAGCTGCCGTACTGGCAGGCGCAGGTCGCAGGCGCCGCCGACCACCTGCCAGGCGCGCGTCCTCACGCCAGCCTGGAAAAACGCCATGCCTGTACGGTACACACGCGCCTGGACGACACGCTGACCCGGCAATTGCTGCAACAGGCCCCGGCGGCCTACCGCACCCAGGTCAACGACCTGCTGCTGACCGCGCTGACCCGCGTGATCTGCCGCTGGACTGGGCAGGCCTCGGCGCTGATCCAGCTCGAAGGGCACGGCCGTGAAGCGCTGTTCGACGAGGTCGACCTGACCCGCACAGTGGGCTGGTTCACCAGCGCCTTCCCGGTACGCCTGGACGATGCCGCTGAGGTGACCGACGCGATCAAGCGCGTCAAGCAGCAGTTGCGCGCGATCCCTGACAAGGGCATCGGCTACGGCGCCCTGCGCTACATGGGCAGCGCCCAGTCGCAGGCAGCCCTCAACGGCCTGGCCGAGCCGCGCATCACCTTCAACTACCTGGGCCAGTTCGACGGCAGCTTTGCCAGCGACCAGGGTGCCCTGTTCGTGCCAGCCAGCGAGGACGCCGGCGCTGAACAGGGCGCCGAGGCCCCGCTCGGCAATTGGCTGAGCATCAACGGCCAGGTGTACGCAGGCCAATTGCGCCTGGGCTGGACCTTCAGCGAAGCGATGTTCGAGCGCAGCGACATCGAGCGGTTGGCGCAGGATTACGCACGCGAGCTGAGCCAGCTGGTCGCCCACTGCCTGTTGCCGGGCAGTGCCGGGGTGACGCCTTCGGACTTCCCGCTGGCCATGCTCGATCAGCCACAGCTGGACGCCCTTGGCCTGCCCTGGGCGGACGTCCAGGACCTGTACCCGCTCTCGCCCATGCAGCAGGGCATGCTGTTCCACAGCTTGCTTGAGCAACAAGGGGGGGACTACATCAACCAGCTGTCGGTCAGCGTCGAGGGGCTGGCGCCCGAGCGTTTCCGTGAGGCCTGGCAGGCGGTGGTCCAGCGCCATGACATATTGCGCAGCGGGTTCCTCTGGCAAGGCGGGCTGGCCCAGCCGCTGCAGTGGGTGCGCAAGCAGGTGCAGGTGCCGTGCCGTGAAATCGACCTGCGTGGCCATGAAGATCTTGACGCTGCATTGACCCGCCTGGCTGATGCCGAACGCGAGCAAGGCTTCGACCTGGCCCAGGCGCCACTGCTGCGCTTGACGCTGGCCCGCACGGGGGATGATCGCTATCAGCTGATCTATACCAGCCATCACATTTTGCTCGACGGCTGGAGCAATTCGCAGCTGCTTGGCGAGGTGCTGCAGCACTACGCAGGCCAGGCGCTGCAGAGCCTGAACGGGCGCTACAGTGACTACATCGGCTGGTTGCAACGCCAGGACAAACAGGCCAGCGAGGCCTTCTGGCGCGCACAGTTCGCCACCCTTGAGGAGCCGACCTGGCTGAGCCGTGCGCTCAAGTGCGCCGCCACCGGCCAGACCGGGCAAGGCGAATTGAAATGGCGCCTGGACGCTGCGATGACCGAACAGTTGCACGGCTTTGCCCGTCAGCAGAAAGTCACCCTCAACACGCTCGTGCAGGCCGCCTGGCTGTTGCTGTTGCAGCGCTACACCGGCCACGACAGCGTGGCATTCGGGGCTACGGTCGCGGGCCGGCCTACGCAGTTGCAGGGCATCGAGCAGCAGATCGGCCTGTTCATCAATACCCTGCCGGTGGTCGCGCGGCCCGAGCCGCAGCTGGCGCTGGCCGGTTGGTTACAGACCGTACAAAGCATCAACCTGGCACTTCGGGACCACGAACACAGTGCGCTGAGTGATGTGCAGCGCTGGGCCGGGCAGGGCGGCGATGGAGTGTTCGATACCCTGCTGGTATTCGAAAACTACCCTGTGTCCGAGGCGCTGCAGCAAGGCGGCGTCAGTGACCTGCACTTTGGTGACGTGCACAGCCATGAGCAGAACAACTACCCACTGACCCTGAGCGTCAGCACCGGGGCCGACCTGTTGTTGCATTACAGCTATGACGCGGCGCAGTTCAGTGCCGAACGCATGGCCCAGGTTGCAGGCCACCTGGCCCATCTGCTGGCGCAGATGGCGGACGGCTCGCCCCAGCGCTGCCTGGGTGAGCTGAAGCTGTTCGAAGAGGGGCGCCAGCGCGCCCCGGTGCAGGACTGGGGCATGGCCGCCGGTCAATACCCAAGCCTGGCCCCTGCCCATGTGCTGTTCGAGCAGCAGGCCCAGCGCGTTCCGCACCACACTGCGCTGATCACTGAAACCACCGAGCTGACCTATGCCCAGCTCAACGCGGCGGCCAACCGCCTGGCCCACCGCCTGATCGCCCAGGGCGTGGGCCCGGACGTGCTGGTCGGCATCGCCGTCGAGCGCGATGCGCCGATGGTCATCGCCTTGCTGGCCGTGCTCAAGGCAGGCGGCGGCTACGTGCCGCTCGATCCGAAATTCCCCCGCGAGCGCTTGCAGCAGATGATCGAGGACAGCCGCATCGCGCTGCTGTTGACCCAGTCGCACTTGCGCCAAGCGCTGGCGCTGGACGCGCAGGTGCAGTGCCTGCTGCTGGATACGCCTGAGGACGGCAGCGGCGCCGACAGCGACCCGCTCAACCGCGTGCACGCTGACAACCTGGCCTACGTGATCTTCACCTCCGGCTCGACCGGCCGGCCGAAGGGCGTAGCCATCAGCCATGGTGCCTTGACCCGCCACGCCTTCGTGGCCCAATGGTATTCCGATATCCACGCATCCGACTGCGTCCTGCAATTTGCCACGTTCAACTTCGATGCCTTCGTCGAGCAGCTGTACGCCCCGCTGGTCTGCGGTGCCACCGTGATGCTGCGGGGCAACGAAATCTGGGACAGCGAGACGTTCTACCAGCGGGTGCTGGCCCACGGCATCAGCGTGGCCGACCTGCCGACCGCGTACTGGAACCTGCTGGCCACCCAGTTCGCCAGCGTAGGGCCACGCGACTACGGGCAGCTGCGCCAGATTCATGCGGGCGGCGAAGCCATGCCGCCTGAAGGCATGGCCGCCTGGCACAAGGCCGGGCTGGGCCGTGTGCGCCTGCTCAACACCTACGGCCCGACCGAAACCACGGTCACTTCCACCACGCTCGACTGCACCCCGTACGTGCTGGGCGAACAACCCGTGGCTCACACCTTGCCGATCGGCACGGCTTTGCCAGGGCGGGACATCTACCTGTTGGACGATGCCGGGCAGCCGGTGCCGACCGGTGTCGTGGGTGAGCTGGTGATCGGTGGCCAATTGCTGGCGCGCGGCTATTTCGGCCGCAGTGCGCTGACCGCCGAGCGCTTCTTGCCCGACCCGTTCGGCGGCAACGGCGGGCGCTTGTACCGCACGGGCGACCTGGCGCGCTACCGTGCCGATGGCGTGATCGAATACGTCGGCCGGGTGGACCATCAGGTGAAGATCCGTGGCTTCCGTATCGAGCTGGGCGAGATCGAGACTTGCCTGCTGGCGCAGGCCGGTGTCAGCGAGGCGCTGGTCATGGCGCAGCCTGGCCCGAACGGGCCGCAACTGGTCGCTTACCTGGTTGCAGATGCAAACGTGCAGACGCTGCGCGAAGCGCTCAAGGCGAGCCTGCCGGACTACATGGTCCCCGCCCATCTCATGCTGCTCGACCACATGCCGCTGAGCCCGAGCGGCAAGATCGACCGCAAGGCACTGCCGCTGCCCGAGGCCTCCAGTAACCAGGCATTTATCGCCCCCCAGCGCCCGCTCGAACAGCAACTGGCGCGTATCTGGCAAGACGTGCTGAAGCTTGAGCGGGTCGGGGTGGACGATAACTTCTTCGAGCTGGGCGGTGACTCGATCATCTCCATCCAGGTGGTCAGCCGAGCCCGTCAGCAGGGGCTGCACTTCACGCCCAAGGAACTGTTCCAGCACCAGACCCTGCGCGCCCTGGCCAAGGTCGTGCGCACTGGCGACAGCGCCGTGCACATCGACCAGGGTACCGTCCTCGGCGGCATGCCCCTGCTGCCGGTGCAGCACAGCTTCTTCAGCGAAGCCATTGCCCAGCGTCACCACTGGAACCAGTCAGTGCTGCTGGTACCACGCACCGTGCTTGAGGGCGTTGCACTGGAGCAGGCATTGCAGGCCCTTGTGCAGCATCACGATGCGTTGCGGCTTACCTTCAGCGAGGGTGAGCAAGGCTGGCAGGCCGAACATGGCGAGCCCGTGACGGCGCTGCTGTGGCAGCGCGAGGTGGCCGATGCCCAGGCGCTCACCGCCCTGTGCGACGATGCCCAGCGCAGCCTGGACCTGGCCCACGGCCCGCTGCTGCGCGCGGTGCTGGCCACCCTTGCCGACGGCAGCCAGCGCTTGCTGCTGGTGATCCATCACCTAGTGGTCGATGGCGTATCGTGGCGCATCCTCTTCGAGGACCTGCAACAGGCCTACGCACAATGCCTGGCCGGGCAGCCCCTGAAACTGCCGAGCAAGACCACGGCCTACCAGGCCTGGGCGCAGAAACTGAAGGCGCATGCCCACAAGCCGGCGCTGCTGGGCCAGAAGGATTACTGGCTGGCGCAACTGCGTGGTCAACGCACAGACCTGCCGGGCGCCAAGGCCGATGCGGGCATGCAGGGGCACCACGCCCAGACTGTGCAGACCCGCCTGGACGCCCAGCAAACCCGTCGCCTGTTGCAGCAGGCGCCTGCGGCCTACCGCACCCAGGTCAACGACTTGCTGCTGACCGCCTTGGCCCGTGTGATCTGCCAGTGGACGGGCGAACAGGCCGCGCTGATCCAGTTGGAAGGCCATGGCCGCGAGGAGCTGTTCGACGACGTCGACCTCACCCGTACCGTGGGCTGGTTCACCAGCCTGTTCCCGGTGAAGTTGCCCGTGTCGACCGACCTTGGCGACACGCTTCGCCAGGTCAAGGAACACCTGCGCGGCATCCCTGACAAGGGTATCGGCTATGGTGTGCTGCGCTACCTGGGGGACGCTGCCACACGCGAGGCCCTGGGGGCCCTGGCGACGCCGCGTATCACCTTCAACTACCTGGGCCAGTTCGACGGCAGTTTTGCCGACGACGATGACGCCTTGTTCACCCCGGCTACCGAAAAGCGCGGCCGTGAGCAAAGCCCAGATGCCCCATTGGACAATTGGCTGGTGCTCAACGGGCGCGTGTACGACGGTTGCCTGAGCCTGGACTGGACGTTCAGCGCCGAGCAGTTCGAGGTGCAGACCATCGAGGACTTGGCCGATGCCTACGGCGCACAACTGCAAGCGCTGATCGAACACTGCCTGGCGCCTGACGCGGGCGGCGTGACGCCGTCCGATTTCCCCCTGGCCAGTCTTGACCAGGCGCAACTGGACCAGCTTGCGGTGCCTGCGGCCAACCTTGAGGACATCTACCCGCTGTCCCCGATGCAGCAGGGCATGTTGTTCCACAGCCTCTACGAACAGGGAAGTGGCGATTACCTGAACCAGATGCGTCTGGACATCGGTGGGCTCGACCCACAGCGATTCCGCAGTGCCTGGCAGGCCACCCTCGATGCCCACGCCATCCTGCGCACCGGGTTCAACTGGCAGTTCGAGCAGGCCGTGCAGGTGGTCATGAATCGGGTCGAGCTGCCGTTCCGCCTGCTGGACCTGCGCGACGAAACCTCTGCGCAAGCAACCCTTGATGCCCTGGCGCAAAGCGAACTGCAACGTGGCTTCGAGCTTCATACCGCGCCGTTGCTCAGGCTGGTACTTGCACAGACCGATGTGCAGGACTATCACCTGATCTACACCAGCCACCATATCCTGATGGACGGCTGGAGCACCTCGCAGCTTCTGGGCGAAGTGCTCCAGCGCTATGCCGGTCACCCGGTCACCCAAGGGCCTACGCAGTACCGCGACTACATCGGCTGGTTGCTGCGTCAGGACCGTCAGGCCAGCGAGGCGTTCTGGCGCGATCAACTGGCCCGCCTGCCGGCACCGACCCTGCTGGCACAAGCCTTGAAGCCGGCAACGCGCAGCTCAGGTCAATACGATCATTACCACCGGCTGGACGAACATCACACCCAGCGTCTGAACGCCTTTGCGCGGCGCCACAAGGTCACCCTCAACACCGTCATCCAGGCGGCCTGGCTGTTGCTGCTGCAACGCTACACCGGGCACGACGGCGTCGTGTTCGGGGCCACCGTGGCCGGGCGCCCGGCGGCGATCAGCGGTGTGGAGCAGCAGATCGGCCTGTTCATCAACACCTTGCCGGTAGTGGCCAGCCCCCAGGTAGATCAGCCGCTGCAGGCGTGGCTGCATGCGCTTGTGCAACTGAACCTGGCACTGCGCGAGCAGGAGCACACCCCGCTCTTCGATATCCAGCGCTGGGCCGGGCAGGGCGGTGAAGCGCTGTTCGACAACATCCTGGTGTTCGAGAACTATCCGGTTTCCGAGGCGCTGCAAGCAGCGCCCGTGGACCTGCGCTTTGGCAGCATCGACAACCATGAGCAGAGCAACTACCCGCTGACCGTCAGCGTAAACGCCGGGTCCACCGTGCTGCTGCACTTTACCTACGCGGGCGAGGCGTTCGATGCGCCGGGTATCGCGGGCATCAGTGACAACCTGGCCCACTTGCTCCTGCAAATGGTCGAGGGGCCCGACGGGCTTTGCCTGGGCGATCTGACCCTGCTGGACGACGGGCGCCAGCACGCCCCGGTGCAGGACTGGGGCATGGCCGCCGGTCAATACCCAAGCCTGGCCCCTGCCCATGTGCTGTTCGAGCAGCAGGCCCAGCGCGTTCCGCACCACACTGCGCTGATCACTGAAACCACCGAGCTGACCTACGCCCAGCTCAACGCGGCGGCCAACCGCCTGGCCCACCGCCTGATCGCCCAGGGCGTGGGCCCGGACGTGCTGGTCGGCATCGCCGTCGAGCGCGATGCGCCGATGGTCATCGCCTTGCTGGCCGTGCTCAAGGCAGGCGGCGGCTACGTGCCGCTCGATCCGAAATTCCCCCGCGAGCGCTTGCAGCAGATGGTCGAGGACAGCCGCATCGCGCTGCTGTTGACCCAGTCGCACTTGCGCCAAGCGCTGGCGCTGGACGCGCAGGTGCAGTGCCTGCTGCTGGATACGCCTGAGGACGGCAGCGGCGCCGACAGCGACCCGCTCAACCGCGTGCACGCCGACAACCTGGCCTACGTGATCTTCACCTCCGGCTCGACCGGCCGGCCGAAGGGCGTGGCCATCAGCCATGGTGCCTTGACCCGCCACGCTTTCGTGGCCCAGTGGTATTCCGATATCCACGCTTCCGACTGCGTGCTGCAATTCGCCACGTTCAACTTCGACGCCTTCGTCGAGCAGCTGTACGCCCCGCTGGTCTGCGGTGCCACCGTGATGCTGCGGGGCAACGAAATCTGGGACAGCGAGACGTTCTACCAGCGGGTGCTGGCCCACGGCATCAGCGTGGCCGACCTGCCGACCGCGTACTGGAACCTGCTGGCCACCCAGTTCGCCAGCGTAGGGCCACGCGACTACGGGCAGCTGCGCCAGATTCATGCGGGCGGCGAAGCCATGCCGCCTGAAGGCATGGCCGCCTGGCACAAGGCCGGGCTGGGCCATGTGCGCCTGCTCAACACCTACGGCCCGACCGAAACCACGGTCACTTCCACCACGCTCGACTGCACCCCGTACGTGCTGGGCGAACAACCCGTGCCTCACACCTTGCCGATCGGCACGGCTTTGCCAGGGCGGGACATCTACCTGCTGGACGACGCCGGGCAGCCGGTGCCGACCGGTGTCGTAGGTGAGCTGGTGATCGGCGGCCAGTTGCTGGCGCGCGGCTATTTCGGCCGCAGTGCGCTGACCGCCGAGCGCTTCCTGCCCGACCCGTTCGGCGGCAACGGCGGGCGCTTGTACCGCACGGGCGACCTGGCGCGCTACCGTGCCGATGGCGTGATCGAATACGTCGGCCGGGTGGACCATCAGGTGAAGATCCGTGGCTTCCGTATCGAGCTGGGCGAGATCGAGACCTGCCTGCTGGCGCAGGCCGGTGTCAGCGAGGCGCTGGTCATGGCGCAGCCTGGTCCCAATGGGCCGCAACTGGTGGGCTACGTGGTCACGCAGGTGGCTGCGGTCACGCTGCGCGATGCCTTGAAAGCGAGCCTGCCGGACTACATGGTGCCGGCGCACTTGGTGGTGCTCGACAGCCTGCCATTGAGCCCAAGCGGCAAGATCGACCGCAAGGCACTGCCGCTGCCCGAGGCCGCTAGCAGCCATGCCTTCGCCGCCCCGCAGACAGCGCTCGAACAGCAGTTGGCCACAGTCTGGCAAGACGTGCTGAAGCTTGAGCGGGTCGGGGTGGACGATAACTTCTTCGAGCTGGGCGGTGACTCGATCATCTCCATTCAGGTGGTCAGCCGAGCGCGGCAACTGGGGCTGCACCTGACCCCGAAAGCGTTGTTCCAGCACCAGACCCTCCGGGCCTTGGCCCAGGTCGTTGGCACGGCAGACACAGCTCTGCAGATCGACCAAGGTGCGGTCACCGGCAGCACGCCGTTGCTCCCTGTGCAGCACAGCTTCTTCAGTGAGGCCATTGCCCAGCGTCACCACTGGAACCAGTCGGTGTTGCTGGTGCCGAGCGCGCCGCTCCAAGGGCCTGCGCTGGAGCAGGCGTTGCAGGCGTTGGTGCACCACCACGATGCCCTGCGCCTGCGCTTCAGTGAAGGCGAGCAGGGTTGGCAGGCCTGCCACGGCGACAGTCCCCAGGCGCTGCTGTGGCAACGCGAGGTGACCGATGCCCAGGCACTCACCGCCCTGTGCGACGATGCCCAGCGTAGCCTGGACCTGGCCCAGGGCCCGCTGCTGCGCGCGGTGTTGGCCACCCTGGCCGATGGCAGTCAGCGCTTACTGCTGGCGATCCATCACCTGGTGGTCGATGGCGTGTCGTGGCGCATTCTGTTCGAGGACCTGCAACAGGCTTACCAGCAGTGCCTGACCGGGCAGCCGCTCAGCCTGCCGGCCAAGACCAGCGCCTACAAGGCCTGGGCTGAACGCCTGCAAGCCCACGCCCGAAGCGAAACCCTATGCCAGCAACTGGCCTACTGGCAGGCCCAACTGCAGGGCTTTGCCCAGACGTTGCCTGGCGAAGATGCCCAAGGCAGCCAGCAGGTGGGCGACGCCCACACCGTGCAGGTTGAACTGGATCCAGCGCTGACCCGACAACTGCTTCAGCAGGCCCCGGCCGCTTACCGCACCCAAGTCAATGACCTGCTGTTGACCGCCCTGGCACGGGTGATCTGTCAATGGACGGGCGAGCAGGCGGCATTGATCGAGTTGGAAGGCCACGGCCGCGAGACGCTGTTCGATGACGTCGACCTCACCCGTACCGTGGGCTGGTTCACCAGCCTGTTCCCCGTGAGACTGCCGGTGGCGGGGCCAGTGGGGGACACCATCAAGCAGGTCAAGGAGCACCTGCGTGCCATCCCGGACAAGGGCCTTGGCTTTGGAGTGCTGCGTTATCTGGGCGATGCGGCCACCCGTCAGGCATTGGCCACCCTGGCGCAGCCACGCATCACTTTCAACTACCTGGGCCAGTTCGACGGCAGCGCCGCACGTGAGGACGACGCGCTGTTCGCCCCGGCTGCGCAGAGCGGTGGGCGCCAGGTCAGTGATCAGGCGCCGCTGGGCAATGCCTTGACCATCAACGGGCAGGTGTTCGAGGGCGCCCTGAAGCTGGACTTCACCTTCAGCCGCCAGCGGTTCGCCGCGGGCACCATCGAGGAACTGGCCCAGGCCTATGTGGGCGAGCTACGTGCGGTCATTGAACACTGCCTGACCTTGGAGCACCCCTGCCTGACCCCGTCCGACTTCCCGCTCGCAGGGCTGAGCCAGGCGCAGCTGGACCGCTTGCCGGTGCCGGCCGGGGCTGTCGAAGACCTGTACCCGCTGTCGCCGATGCAACAGGGCATCCTGTTCCATACCCTCGAAGCCGCCCAACAGGGGCTGTACGTCAGCCAAACCAGTGTGCAGGTACAAGGGCTGGACAACGCGCGCTTCATTGCGGCCTGGCAGCACATGGTCGATCGCCATGAAATCCTGCGCACTGGGTTCTGGACCGAAAGCCACCTCAGCGAGCCGTTGCAATGGGTGGCCAAGCGCGCCGAACTGCGTGTGCGCGAGCTCGATTGGCGGGATCGCCCGGTCAGCGTCGCCGACCTGCAACGCCTGGCCGAACAGGACTACGCCCGCGGCTTCGACCTGCTGCACCCGCCCTTGATGGGCCTGACCCTGGTGCGCCTGGACGAGCAGCGCCAGCAACTGATCTGGAGCAGCCACCACATCCTCATGGACGGCTGGAGCCACTCACGCCTGCTTGGCGAGGTGTTCGCCGTGTACGGTGGGCAAGCACTGCCCGGCAAGCGCGGCAGCTACCGCGACTACATCGGCTGGCTGGCCGCCCAGCCCCAGGCGCAGATGGAGCACTTCTGGAAAGACAAGCTGGCCGGGCTGGAAGGGCCCACCCTGCTGGCCACCGGGTTGCATCCAGCGCCCGTCGCCGAGGCCGACGGCTACGACGCCCTGTACCTGAACTGGGACGCCGCGCAAACCCGGCAACTGCGTGATCAGGCCCAGCGCCTGCGGGTCACGCCCAACACGCTGATCCAGGCGGCGTGGTTGCTGCTGCTGCAACGCTACACCGGGCAATCGCGCGTGTGCTTCGGCGCAACCGTTGCCGGTCGTCCGGCAAACCTGCCGGGTGCTGAAGACATGCTGGGCCTGTTCATCAACACGCTGCCGATCATCCAGGCACCTGCGCCCGAACAGCCGGTGGGCCAGTGGTTGCAGGCCCTGCAGGACTACAACGTGCAGGTGCGTGACTACGAGCACGTCTCTCTGGCCGATGTGCAGCGTTGGTCCGGGCAAAGCGGGCAGGCGCTGTTCGACAGCATCGTGGTGTTCGAGAACTATCCCCTGGACGAGCGCCTGCAAGACGCCGGTGAAGACGGCTTGCGCTTCGGCGCCAGCGAAGGCCGCGACGTGACCAACTATGCCATGGACCTCGCCGTGCACCTGGATGACACCTTGAGCATCGAGTTCCTTTATTGGCGCAGCCGCTTCAGCCCCGCCGCCTGCCAAGGCATCCGGCGCAGCTTCGAGCGCTTGCTTCAAGCGCTGCTGGGCGACCCACTGGCAGCCATCGGCAGCCTGCCCATGCTTGATGCCGACGCTGAACGCCAGCAAGCCCAGGCCAACCGGCTGGTCGCCAACCCGACCCGCACGCCGCTGCTGCAGCGCATTGCCGGGCATGTGCAGGCCCGTGGTCAGCAGGTGGCGGTCAGCTGCGCCGGGCGGTCCCTGACGTATGCCGAACTTGAGGCGCGCGCCAACCGCCTGGCCGTGGCCCTGATCGAGGCCGGTGCTGCCCCGGAGGTGCGTGTCGGGGTGGCGCTGGAGCGCTCGGTGGACATGATCGTGGCCTTCTATGCGGTGCTCAAGACCGGCGCTGCCTATGTCCCTGTCGATATCGACTACCCACGCGAGCGGGTGCAGTGGATCATCGAGGACTCGGCCATGCGACTGCTCATCAGCCAGGCCAGCGTCAGTGAACGTTTGCCAAGCGCCGAAGGGGTCGACACCCTGCTGCTCGAATCGCTTGCGCCGGTGCAGGCGCAGGTCGCCTTGCCGGCGGTCGCGATCGACGAGGACAACCTGGCGTACCTGATCTACACCTCCGGTTCGCTGGGCAAGCCCAAAGGCGTTGCGGTCGCCCGCGGGCCGCTGGCCATGCACTGCCAGGCCATCATCGAGCGCTATGGGATGAGCGAGGCAACCCGCGAATTGCTGTTCATGTCGTTCGCCTTCGATGGCGCCCAGGAGCGCTGGCTGTCCACCCTGGCGGCCGGTGGTCAGCTGGTGGTGCGCGACAACCGTCTGTGGACGCCCGAGGAAACCTGGCAGGTGCTGCATGAGCAGGCCATCACCATCGCCTGTTTCCCGCCTGCGTACCTGCAACAGTTGGCCGAATACGGCCAGGCCTTCGACAACCCGCCACCGGTGCAGATCTACTGCTTTGGCGGCGACGCCGTGGCCGATGCCAATTTCGAGTTGGTCAAGCGCACCCTGCGCCCAAGGCTGCTGACCAATGGCTACGGCCCTACCGAAACCGTGGTCACGCCGTTGTTGTGGGTGGTCGATACCGACCAGCGCTGCGAGGCGGCCTATGCGCCGATTGGCACACGGGTGGGCGAGCGTACCCTGCACATTCTCGATGCCGGCCTGAACCCATTGCCCGATGGCGTACCGGGTGAGTTGTACATTGGCGGGGAGGGGCTTGCGCGGGGCTACCATGCGCGGCCAGGCCTGACCGCCGAGCGTTTCGTCGCCGACCCCAGTGGCCGTGGCGCGCGCCTGTACCGCACCGGCGACCTGGTGCGCCGCCGCGCAGACGGAGTGATCGACTTCCTTGGCCGCCTGGATCATCAGGTGAAGATCCGGGGCTTTCGCATCGAGCTGGGCGAAATCGAGGCCCGCTTGCGCAGTCAACCCCAGGTGCGCGATGCGGTCGTCGTGGCCCGTGACACCGAAGGCGGCAAGCAACTGATCGGCTACGTGGCCACCAGCAGCCCGGCGCTGCAAGGCGAGGCGCTGCGCATGGCGTTGCAACAGGGCTTGCCCGACTACATGGTGCCCAGCCAGATCCTGGTGCTGGAACACCTGCCGCTGAGCCCCAACGGCAAGGTCGACCGCAAGGCGCTGCCAGACCCGTCCTTCAAGGGCCGCGAGTACGTGGCGCCGCGCAACGCCCTCGAAGCGGGCCTTGTCGCGATCTGGCAAGAGGTGCTGGAGCTGGAGCAGGTCGGGGTGACGGACAACTTCTTCGAGCTGGGCGGCGACTCCTTGCGCACCCTGAAGGTGTTGTCCAAGGTGCGCAATCAACCGGCGCTGGGCATTGAGCTGAAGCTGCGTGACATGATGAGCAAACCCACCATCGCCGAGTTGTCCGGTTATGTGGATGACGCCGTGGCAGTGCCGTCACCGCTGCTGCCGCTCAACGGTCCGGTCGCGCAATGCGAGCCCCTGTTCTGCCTGCACGCAGGGTTCGGCACCGTGTTCGACTACGAGCCCCTGGCGCGGCGACTGGACGGAGTGCGCCAGGTCATCGGCGTGCAGTGCCGCATGCTGCTGGACAAGCACTGGCAGGACAGCTCGCTGGAAGCCATGGCCCAGGACTACGCAGGGTTCATCCGCGAACAGCAACCACAAGGGCCGTACCACCTGCTGGGCTGGTCGCTGGGCGGGCCGCTGGCGCTGCTGGTCGCCCGTGTGCTGGAAGGGCAGGGCCACTGCGTGCACTTCGTTGGGCTGGTGGACAGCTTCGTGCCCGGTGACCACGGCCCAGAGGACGACCTGACCGAAGAGCTGCGCAACTTCCTGTCGATCATCCTGGACCAGCCGCCCGAAAGCCTGCCGACGTTCGACCTGTCTACGGATGGCTCCCACCTGGCCCTCGAAGCCCTGGTAGCGCAGGTGCAGGCCCACGTGCTGGGCAGCGGTGATTCACCGCGCTTTGCTGCCGAGGAACTGGTGCATGCCTTTACGGTGGCGCTGTGCCTCAAGGCACTGTCGCGACACCTGGCGCCGCTGCCCGCCATCGAGTGCCCGGCCAGCTTCTGGTGGGCAGAGGAGGGGTACGGCGCGCCGGCCCACGCCTATCAACGGCGGTTCAGCCATGACGACGCAACGCTCATCCAGGCGTCGCACTTCGACATCCTCAAGCAGCCCCAGGTGTTGCGCGAGGTGTGCCAGTGCCTGGACGCGACCACCGAAACTCAGGGGCGCGCGTGACGCGCCCTGTCACTGACTTTCAAGTAAGGATTGAACATGGCATTGCACCCTGACCTGGCCGCGTTTCTGGAACTGGTCGAATTCGGCAGGCTGACCGGCAAAAGCCAGCCCATGCACGCGATGGAGGTGGCCCAGGCCCGCGCCGAATTCGCCGCCAGCTCGCAAGTGCTCGACCCCAGCCCGCCCGGTGACCTGAGTGTCAGCCAATTGAGCATCCCCACTCGCGACGGCGCCCAGCTGCCCGCACGGCTCTACCGTAACGGGCAGCCTGCAGCTGCACCGCAACCGGTGATCCTCTACCTGCACGGCGGCGGCTATGTGGTCGGCAGCCTCGACTCACACGATTCGGTGTGCCGGCGCCTGGCGAGCATGGGCGACTTCGCGGTGCTCGCCCCGGATTACCGACTGGCGCCGGAGCACCGTTTCCCCGTTCCTGTGAACGATGCGCTCGATGCCGCCAACTGGCTGGCCGAGCATGCCCTTGCGCTTGGGCTGGACAACCGCCGGGTGGTGTTTGCCGGCGACAGCGTCGGCGCAAGCCTTGCGACCGTCCTGGCCATCACCGCGGTCAAGGCCCCTGAAACGTTGGCGATCAAGCCGCTGGCGCAGCTGCTGTTCTACCCGGTCACCGACTTGTCGTGCCTGCGCGACTCCCACCGCCAGCATGCCGAAGGCTATTTGCTGGAGACCGAGACGCTGGAGTGGTTCTACCAGCACTACGCACCGCTGCCCCAACAACGCCTGGACTGGCGCGCTTCACCGCTGCTAGCCCAAGTGGACACGCCTCTGGCGCCGGCTTATCTGTGGGTGGCGGAATATGACCCGTTGCATGACGAAGGCCTGGCCTATCGCGACCGGTTGCAGGCGAGCGGGACGCCGGTGACGTTTGTACGGGCACAGGGGCTTAGCCATGACTTTTTGCGGATGTCGGGGTTGGTGGGGCAGGTGGGGGGAATTTATCGGGATGTGGGGGGGTGGCTGAACGCGGTTGGGGGGTGAGGTGGGCGTTGTGTTATTTCGTCGATTTGGCCATCAACAGCAGACTGATCTGCCGTTACCACGGCGCTGGTACCTGACGATTTCTCAGCTGACGTTGCATTTGGATGACGTACACGTTTCGGGCGGCGCAGCCCATGTGCAACAGCGGCGGGCAGGCGATGAGCGTAATAGCCCTGGCGTGCCGTTAGCAGAATAGAGCGCACACACATCCGGCCCTATCTATTGCGACCAACTTGGACAGTAGGTGTGTGCTTTTTCTGATCGTTTACTAGGCTCTGTGAGAAAAGCCTTGATACTCGGTGATGCTGCGTGGAAAACAGCCTGGATCGCCAGCCCGGTCGGAATGCTCATTTACAACCACCCGTAACGTCGAGCGCGACTCCGACCGTTCCTCGGCTGTTTTTCGCCTTGCCTGACCTTCGTCTCAAGACTTTTCAGACGGAGCCTAGGTAGGCGTTGCGGATGGCTACAGGATGGGTAGCGTTCGAGCACAGCCGCCTTGCGGCGCCTCGCAGGCAAGCCGGCCCAGTTGCCGAGCCGGCTTGACGTTCCAGGCAGGGGGTTTAGAAGCTATACCGGGTCGTGAACATCACGTTGCGCGGCTCACCGTAATAACCGGTGAAGAACGTGGGGTCCAAGGCGCTGAAGTACTTCTTGTCGAACACATTGTTCACGTTGACGGTGGCGCTCAGCTCCTTGGTGATGTCGTAGCGCGCCATCAGGTCGAACACGGCGTACTGCTGCTGGGTCGCCTTGCCCTGGCTGGTGGTCAGGCTCAAGCCGCTCTGCCAGTTCATGCCGCCACCCACGGTCAGCTGGTTGAGCTCGCCGGGCAGGCGGTAGGTGGTCCAGAGCTTGACCAGGTTGGCCGGCGCCTCGGTCATGATGCGCTCGTGGTCCGAGTCCTTGGTCAGGCTGTGGCTGTAGCTGGCGCTGACGTTCCAGTCGGGCATGACTTCGCCGTAGATTTCCATGTCGATGCCGCGGGTCTTGGCGCCGGACACCGCGCGGTACGCCGACTCACGAACGGTACCTTCGACAGTCTCGCCGGTGGCCACGCCCAGGTTGTCCTGCTTGATTTCATAAAGGGCGACGGCGGTGTTGACCCGCCCCTCCAGAAACTCACTCTTCAGGCCAATCTCGTAGTTGTCACCTTCGCGCGATTCCAGGGTCTTGCCTGCTTGATCGCGGATCGACTGCGGCTTGTAGATCTTGGTGTAGCTTGCGTAAAGCGAGTGGACGTCGGTGAGGTCGTACACCACCCCTGCATAGGGGGTGACGAAACCGCTTTCGCGGGTCGAGGCCCGGCTGTTCAGGCCGGGGTAGGACGGGTTGGCCACGGTTTTTTTCTTGTAGCTGTAATCCCCCACCCGTGCGCCCAGGATCAGCGACAGGTCATCGGTGGGTTTGAAGCGCGCCACCATGTACGCGGCGTTCTGGCGCACGGTGGTGTCGTCGTTCATCAGCTTGCCCACTGAAAGGGGGCGCTCGGTGTCGTTGTCCCAGGTGTAGATATTGGCCGGGCGGCCTTCCAGGTCGTCGTCAGCCGGGTCGCTGTAGTCGTGGAATTCCGAACCGCTCAGGCCGATCACCAGCTCATGCTCGCGGCCCAATAGCTGGAAGGGGCCCTGGACCAGGGCGTCTATACCCAATTGGCGCTGCGAGCCTGAGCCGTCGCCGCCGTACAGGTAGGCACCTTCGCCGGTTTGCTTATCGGGGAAGTCGCCGCTGAGCGAGGCCAGGGAATAGTCACGCGAGCTGTACATGTTGTTGACCGCCACCTTGAGCTTCCAGTCGTTGACCAGGCTTTGCTCAAGGTTGGCGAAGGTGGTGAGCGTGTTCTGCTTGCGATAGCTCCAGCGCGAACCTGCGTTGATCGAACGGGAAAAGTCGGTCTGCTCGCCATTGCTGTAGAACAGCGGGAAGCTGGCGAACGATACGCCACGCGGGTTGTTCTTCTGGTAGTCCACGCCCACGCTCAACAGGGTGCTGTCGGTGAGGTCGGCTTCGAGGATGCCGTAGTAGGTCTGTTTTTCCTGCTGGTAGTGGTCGATGTAGCTGTTGCCTTGCTTGTACGCCACGACTGTGCGACCGCGCAGGCGGGCATCGTCGGTCAGGGGGCCAGACACGTCCACCTCGGTGCGGTAAGTGTCCCAGGAACCCGCCCCGGCGGTGATCGAGCCCTGGAAGGTGGAGGTCGGCCGCTTGCGGACCAGGTTGATGCTGCCTGATGGGTCACCGGCACCTGTCATCAGGCCAGTGGCGCCGCGCACGATTTCGACGCGGTCGTAGATCGAAGTGTCGATCAGGCTCTGCGGGCTGGCGCTGGTCTGCACGATCAGGGTGGTGGGGATGCCATCGAACTGGTAGCTGTCGATCGAATAGCCGCGCGAATAGATGTTCACCCGCTCACTGTCGATGTTCTGCACCGACAGGCCCGGCGCCTGCTTGAGCACGTCGCTCAGGGTGGTCAGCTGTTGGTCCTGCAGGCGTTGACGGGTCATCACGCTGACCGACTGAGGCGTTTCGCGCAGGGACATGGGCAGCTTGGTGGACGCACTGCTGCTGTTGACGGTGTACGAACGGCTGGCTTCGCTCGAACCGTCCAGGTTGCTTTGCACGGTGGTGGCGTCCAGCTGCAGCGAGCTGGTGTCGTTGCCACGACGGTGAATGGTCACACTGTTGCCCTGGATGTCGTACGCAAGCCCCGTGCCTGCCAGCAAGGTGGCCAGGGCCTGCTGCGCGGTGAGGTGGCCTTTGACGGCTCGACCCTTGAGCCCTTGCACATCATCCGGGCTGAACAACACCTGCTGGTCGGCCTGCCGCCCGAACGCCTGCAACGAAGCGGAGAGCGGCATGGCGGCAATGTCCACATCCACTTCCTGGGCCATCACCTGGGCCGACAACGGCAGGCACAGCGCCATGCTCAGGCTTGAGCCGAGCAGCGTCGTCTGGAAGGCACGGTGAAGCCTTAAGGCCTGGGTGAGCGGGTTGAGCGTGCTAAGGGCTGGCATTACATCCTCTCTGATGGAGTTTGAAATGATAATGATTTGTATTAGTTGCTCAGTGAGACGCATCAGCGTAGGAAAACCGGAAAGAAAAGTTTCAGTCCGGTTACAACGGATCAGGCGGGGTGGAGTGCTGGCGCGATCTTGCCGCGGTGCAGGCGCACCAAGTGGTCGGCGATATCGAAGTAGCGATCGTCGTGGGAGATCACGATGATGGTCTTGCCTAGCCGCTTCAGGTCTGGCAGCAGCTCGGTGTAGAAGATCCGCCGGAACGTCGGGTCCTGGTCGGCGGCCCATTCATCGAACACCAGGACGGGCCGCTCCTCCAGCCAGGCGCTGACCAGCGCCAGGCGCTTGCGTTGGCCGGTAGACAGGTCGGTGGTGCTGAACACCCCGTCGCGGATGCTCACCTTGTGGTCGATCTCCAGCCGCCTGAGGTAACGCCCTGCGTCATCGGGCAGCGGTTGGTCGCCCTGGATCACGTCGTCGAACAGGTAGTAGTCGGCGAAGATGGTGGTGAACAGCTGGCGATAGTCATCGCGGGTCTGGGCTGTCACGGGCTGGCCGTTGAGCACGATGCTTCCGGCCTGCGGGGCGTACAGGCCCAGCAGCAGCTTGATCAGGGTGGTCTTGCCGCAGCCGTTTTCACCGACGATGAACACGATGTCGCCTTGCTCGACCTGTAAGTTTACCGGCCCGAATTGGAAGGGCTCGGCGCCCTCCACGGCAGGGAAGGTGTAGCGAACATCCCTGAGTTCGAGCGAGTTCATGGCCAGGGCTGGCTTGCGTGCGTCGTCCAGCAGCAGGTGTGGTTCGGGCGAGGAGAACTGCGTGGACAGCGCAGCAATGCGGCGAAAGGCGATCTGGGCCTTGCCGATGATCGGCAGGGTGCTGATCAGGTGCTCCAGCGGGCCCTTCATGTACAGCAGCACCAGCACGAAACCGCTGGTAACGCTCTTGTCCGCCGAGGGCCAGTACGATTGCAGGGCCAGCGCCACCGCGATGACCACGAAGAACAACATCGAGCCCAGGGTCTTGGCGATCACGAAGGTGTTGATCGAGCGGACCTGGGTGGCGCAAATCCGGTTGGCCGTGTCGCGGATGCCGTGGCTGAACATCCGTTGACGGCGTGGACGGTGAATACGCAATTCCTTGGCGCCTTCGGCGATGGCGCTGTAGTGCTTCTGCAAGTCGTCCTCGGCTTCTCGGGCGGCTTCAAAGCCACGCATGCCCCTGGCCTGGGCGATGAACTGCAACACGGTTCCCACGCCGATGGCCACCAGGATCACCAGGAACATCTGCCACGACAGGTGGGCCAGGTAGCCCAGGCACCCCAGCGTCACGGTAAGCGAGATGGCCAGCGGGGCGAAGACGTAGGCGAAGTCGCTGATGGTGTCCACATCATGGGTCAGTACCGGGATCAGCCGGTGGCTGCGGTAACGCTCGATCTGGTCGATGGGTGCGGCCAGCACCTTTTCACCCAGCTGACGACGCAAGGTCGCGATGACGTGCTGGCCTACGTAGTTGGTGCCCATGTCGGACAGAATCGAGCTGAGCAGCGCCAGCAGGCACAGGCCGGCGAAGCCCAGCACCACGCCCTGGGTCAGGCCGGCGTCGCTGTGCAAACTGCTGTTGATGGTGGCCAGCAGAGCGGTGACGCTCAGGCCACCGATCATGCCCAGGACGATGCAAACCGTGACCAGGGGCCAGAACGGCTTGAGCAGGGCGAACAGTTCCCTGACGGCGCCACGAGGTTGATGGGTCATGTGTTTCTCCTCAATCGCGTGGGGCTGTCAGAGGTCGCGGACGACTCGGAAACCAAGGAAGTCGCCGCGCACCTCGGGGGAGCGGTTGTTGCGGTTGCCCGAGCGCGAGAACACCGGGGCCTCACCCCAGTCGTTGCCGCGCATGACGCGCTTCTCGCAGTTGCCGGTCTTCCAGGCGCTGCCATCGGCAGGCGCACCCTCGTAGTCAGGGTTCAGGCAATCGGCCGTCCACTCGTAGACATTGCCATGCATGTCGTACACGCCAAAGGCGTTGGCCGGGTAGCTGCCCACGGGCGCGGTGTAGGAGTAGCCATCGGCGGGGCCGTAGGTGTTGGCGTGCTGGCTGATGCTGTAGGCCTTCTCGTCGTTGTTGTCGAAGGGGAACGGGAAGGGGCCGGTGGAGCCGGCCCGGGCGGCGTATTCGCGCTGCGCCTCACTGATCAGACGGTAGGTGTGCCCGGTCTTTTTCGTCAGCCATTGAGCGTACGCATCGGCGTCGAACCAGCTGATGCACACCGCCGGTTGGCGAGGGCCCTGCTTATAGGTGGGTTTGCTGGCCTTGCAGAAGCGGCCAGGACGGGTGTCGCCATCGGCGATTTTGACCCCGGTTTCCCGGATGTACGCATCCAGCTCGCCTGCGGTGACCGGGAAGCGGCCCACCGCGAACGGCTTGGCGAAGGTCACGGTGTGCTGCGGGCCTTCGTCGTATTCGCGGCCCACTTCATCCTCCGGGGTACCCATCAGGTAGCTGCCGGCGGGCAGTACCACCATTTCCGGGCAATGTGGGCAGTCCTTGAAAACGCTACCGGGTTTGATCGCTTCGCCTGCGTGGACAACAGGGCAGGCCAGCAGGCCGAGCACTAAGGCAGCGCCTAGCTTGTACAGTCTGCTGGACAATGGTTTGGGTGAAGCGCAAGGCAGGTTGGGCATGGTGATAAGTCCGTGATCGTGGGTCTGGATGAAGGGTTCAGCGGCGCAAGCGTGGCGTGAGTACGGCGATCAGCCGGTCGATTTCGGCTTCGGTGTTGAGCAGGCCCGGTGCAGTGCGCACCACCGGTCCCACGTCGCGCGATACCGCATCGACGACGATGCGCTGGCTGTTGAGGTAGGCGGCGACCTCGTCGGCATCCTGGTCGGCCACCCGAAAGAAGGTGAAGCCAGCCGATTGGCGGGTGCTGCGCGGCGTGACCAGCTGCACGCCCGGTAACGTTTCGAGCCGCTGCCTGAGGTAGTCGTTGAGGCCGTGGATGCGTGCCTGGATGGCGGCCTTGCCGTGCTGCAGGTGCAAGTCGAAGGCTGTGCCCAGCGCCCACCGATGCTCGAAGGCGTGATAGCCGCCTGGGGTGAAGGTGGTGGCGAAATCCTCGTCCTCGGAAAAGGTCGCGATAAGCGGGTTCAGGTTATCGAGTGCGGTGGTGGCAGCGCAGATGATCCCGGTGCCGCGTGGGCCGAACATCCACTTGTGCGTGCCGGCAATGAAGTAGTCGCAGTTCAGGTCGGCAAAGCGCATGTCCTCGACACCAAAGCCATGTACGCCGTCGATGACGTACAGGATGCGATCATGCTCGGCGCGGTCGCGGTTGGCTTCGCGGACCAGTTCGCCGATGGCGCCGACCGGCAGCTTCACGCCGCTGCCCGAGTGCACCCAGGTCATGCCCAGCACGCGGGTCTTGGGGTTGATGGCCGCCTTGATGGTGCTCAGCACCTGGTCGGTGGACAGGTTCCACGGCTCGTCGAACAGCCGCAGGCGGCGTACCGGGGTGCCGTCGCGGGCGGTGCGAAAGTCCAGGGTGTGGCGCGCTGCGGAGTGCTCGTGCACCGTCGTCAGGATCTCTTGCCCGGGTGCTATCTTCAGCCCGCCGTAGATCAGGCCCAACCCCTCGGTGGTGCTGCCGGTCAGGGCAATTTGCCGCGGGGCGACTTCCAGGTAGCGGGCCGCCGCTTCGCGCACCTGCGCTTCGTGTTTCCATTCCGACTGGCTGTCCCAGTCCACCAGCCGTGCCGGGTGCCGGTCCAATTGCGCGCGCAAGGCCTCGATGGCCTCGCGCACCGGTCTTGGGTGCGACGTGATCAGGAAGTTGGCGAAGTGGGCGTAGGCCGGGTCGAGGTTGAACAGGCTGCGAAAGCCCGCCCAGGCGTCAGCGCCTGTGGCGGGTGTGGGCGCGGCCTGGGCGGCGGCTATCAAGTGCCCTGCCAGTGGCAGGCTGGCAGCGAGCAGGCTGGCCTGCTTCAGAAAGGCGCGACGGTCGTTCATCTAAGGGCTCGCAGCATCATCGGGAGGGGGTGGCGCCAGGGGCCGCTGCCGCTTGTACCTGCTGCCAGACACGCAGGAAATTGCCGCCCCACAGCTTGCTGATGTCAGCTTCGGAGTAACCCCGTGTAATCAGTTCGGCCGTAACGTTGCGGGCCTCGCTGGCATCCTGCCAGCCGTCGATGCCGCCGCCTTCGTTGAAGTCCGAACTCAGGCCGACATGGTCGATGCCGACCTTGCGCACCGCATAGTCGATGGCGTCGCCGTAGTCCTTGAGCGTGGCTGGCGGTTCTTCGTCGAGGATGGCGTACAACGCATTGGCGTACTGGCCCACTTTCTGTTCAGGCCAGCCCGCGATGACAGGGTCGCCCGGCATGAGGGCGTAGTTCAGGTCGGCCAGGGGCGGCAGGGCATAGTCGCTGCGCAGCGCGTTGAGCCGCTGCTGGGTTTTGCTGCTCAAGGGCTTGAGGTAGGTGGAGAAGGCGACGATCTGGATGACGCCGCCGCTGTCCTTGATCAGTTGCATTTCCTTGTCCGACAGGTTGCGGCGGATGTCGACCATCGCCCGGGGCGCTGAATGCGACGCCACCACCGGTGCCCGGCTGAGCGCCACGACCTGGGCCAGTGCCTGGCTGGACATCTGCGACACGTCGATGACCACCCCCAGATCGTTCAGGCGCTGTACCGCCTGTTTGCCTATGGGTGACAGGCCTTCGAGTGCATCGACGGTGTCATTGAAGAAGGGCAGCGGGCGCGAGGAGTCGGCCCAGCTGTTGTTGCCCACATAGCTGAAGCCGAACAGGCGCATGCCGCGGGCGGCCCAACGGTCCAGCTGGTCCAGGTCGTCGCCCAGTGCGTAGGCATTGAGCATGCTGAGCAACACCGCAAACTTGCCTTCGCCGTGCAACCTGCGCATGTCCTGTGGGGTATAGGCAATGCCCACCCTTTCGGGAAAGTCGCGGACCATGCCCATGATGGCGTTGTAGCGCACCTCTTGCGTATGGCGGGCGGCCTCGACGAAGCCGGGGGTAGGGCGGTGTGGGCCATTGTCGCCGGTCCAGGATTCGGGCCAGGCGAAAAGGGTCAGGGCAGCGGCAGACAGGCGCCCGCGCGCTGCCTTGTTCAGGTCGAAGCGCCCCGCACCGTCCTGGTCGGCTTCGCTGCCTTCGGTGCCGAAGGTCAGCGGCAGCGTGATGTGGCTGTCGAACGAAAGCAGGCGCTCCTGCAGGTCATTGGCCTGGCGCATGACCTCCCTGGGGTAGCCTGCCGGCGTGTCGAGGTAGTCCCAGGCCGCCCACCCGGCACCGGCGGCCACGGCCGCGGCCAGGCTGATATACAGGGCTTTCTTCCAGCGTGGTGTCGTCATCTTGGTCTCAGTAGGTTCACCGTCGAGGGATGGGCTTGGATGCCGCCGCTACCTGGAGGGAACGAGCTGCGATGGCAGAAATTTAAGCCCCCGCCGCCTGGCTGAAGGCAGGTGTCAGCGCGCACTGCAGCGCTAAATTTCGCCCGCCGGGCCACGTCCTAGCCTTGGATGGGCCGTGCTCCATGGCCGAAGTGAAAGCACAGGTAGGGCAATGACGATTTCTCGACGCGGGTTCATCGCCGGTGTGGCATTGACGGGTATGGCAGTGCCAGGCGCGCGGTACCTGCAGCGGCGGCGAGCCAGTGAAGAGCAATACCCTGAGACCCCTGGCGAGGCGGTGGTGGAACTCGCCGATACGCCTGTCAGGCAACTGGGCGACACCTTGCGCGGTATCTGGCACTGGACACCTCAAGGCCGCGAGGCCGGGCTTGCCGGCGTGCCGCCAGGGGAGCTTGAGCTGTTCCTGGATGTGGCTTGGAGCGGGCGGGGTTTGCGCGGCTACCTCGACACACCTGAACGTTTGCGCAGCACGCTGGAGCCACGCTATCGGGTGGTGGCTGACTTGTTGCTCGATCAGCCAGGGACGCTACGCTGGCGGCTGTTGGCCACGGACGCCAACCCGCTTGGGGCACGCTACGAGTGCCAGGTTGTGCTTGACGAGGTCTGGGGGGCGTACGGTAACGCAGGGCCTGCGACCTTGAGCGGACACGTGGCGGCATTGGAGCGGCCCTTGGCGCTGCCTGTGCAGGACAACCGTTTCCTGGCGCTGAAAAAAACCTTTCCCGAAGCGCGGGAGCGCACGCCGTTGTCGGCGCCGTTGCTGGCCAAGTTGATCGCGCCGGAACACCGGCTGTTTCACCAGCTGTGGCATGCGTCGCGGGACAAGTGGCACAAGCTCGATGACGAAAAGCGCGGTGCGCTGCGAGGGCTGGGCTGGCAGCCAGGGCCAAGGGCGCGCGAGCGTGATGCCCGGGGCCGGCACAAGGACCGCAACGGCTCCGGCGAGGACTTTCTGTTCATGCACCGGCACATGCTGGGTAACGCCAGGGCCATCGAGCCTTTACCGTCGTGGCCGCGCTTTCCCTTGCCCCAACCGGCGCTCGAGCGCGACCGCGCAGGGTTTGCGGCCTACTTCGACAACCATGACGGCAATGCTTTGCCGCCTACATGGTTGGCCGATGATGACGAGGAGTACGCCCAGTGGGTGCGCGACATCAAGAGCCCGGACACCTTCTACGGCAACTTCCAGGTCTGGGAGTCGCGCTATGGCGATCCTCATTACCTCAGTACGCTGACCTTGGGGCAGCTTGGCTCGGAGCTGGAGCTGGGCCTGCATGACTGGCTGCACATGCGCTGGGCCTCGGTGCCGCGCGATCCGGCCAACGGCATGCCGGTGCCGATGGCGCGCACGCCCGACGACTATGCCCAGCGCTGGTATGGCGCCGAGAACGATTTTCTCGGCGACCCTTTTTCATCCCATGTGAACCCGGTGTTCTGGCGCTTTCATGGCTGGATCGACGACCGCATCGAGGACTGGTTCCAGGCCCATGAACGGCTTCATCCTGGTGAGGTGCGGCGCCTGGAGGTCAACGGCGTGCCCTGGTTCGCGCCGGGGCGCTGGGTAGAGGTCGCCGACCCCTGGCTGGGGCCGGATACCCATGGGTGCTCTACAGTGCCCGGTTTACGCCCAGGGCGGAGCGTGGAGATGGACCCGGAGACCATGAAGCTGGCCCTGCGTATCATCTATGCCGAAGACGAGCGTTTCGCCGCGTTACGGCCCAAGGTGCCGCAGCGGCCGTGGTATGCCCGGCATCTGAAGGTGATGCGGGCGTCGCGGTAAGGGCCTGGGGCAATTCATGCAGCGATGGGACGCAAGGCGGCCCCGACAATATGCGCTGCGACGCTGGGTTCTTGGGGCTGCTGCGCAGCCCAACGCGGTCGGTCTGGCGCCCTGGCGAGGCCGCTCCAGGACTATACCGAAGCAACTGCCTTGCATCGCATCTAAAGGTTAGCCCGTGTGCGGCCTTGCGCCGCGACAGGCCGCGCAGCGGTCTCGGCTATCCTGGCGTTTTTCGAGCTCAGCGTTGCGCCTACGGTGCATCACCCCCCACCTCCCACCTCCCACCCACCACCCAGCGCCTTGTAAAGCGCCACGCTCGCTTGCAGGCGGGCCAGGCGTAGCGTTGCCTGCTGGTCCTGGGCCGTATACAGCGTGCGCTGGGTTTCCAGTACGGTCAGCACGGTCTCGGCGCCTGCCCCGTAGCGCTGTTCGGCCAGGTCAAAGGCCAGTTGGGCTTGTCGCACTTCTTCGTCCTGCCAGTGACGCTGGCGGTCGACACCGTCAAGGGCATTGAGCGCCTTCTCCACATCGCTCAGGCCAGCGAGGATGCTGCTGCGATACTGCTCCAGCAATTCGGCCTGCTCGGCCTCGGCCAGGTCGCGGGAGGCGCGCAGCTTGCCGTTGTCGAAAATCGGCGCAAGCAGGCCGGAGGTCAGGGTGTAATAGGGGCTTTCCAGTGTCTGGGCGAAGGTGCGGGCGCCGCTGCCAAGGGTGGCGCCAAGGGTTATCTTGGGCAGCATGGCCGCTCGGGCCACCTGCACGTTGGCATTGGCCGCTGCCAGGCGGGCCTCGGCGGCGGCAATATCGGGGCGACGGGTCAGCAGGTCGCTGGGCAGGCCGCTGTCGACCGTCGGCCAGGCCACGTTGGCGAACGGCTGACGGCTGGTTGGCAGTTGCTGCACCGGGTCGCCGAGCAATGTCGCGAGGGTGATTCGGGCGTCTTGCACGCGTTGCGCCAACAGGGGGATCTGACGCGCCTGGGCCGCGACCAGGCTGCGCTGCTGGGCAAGTTCCAGGCGTGTTGCCGAGCCTGCGCGCTGACGCGCCTGGACCAGTCGCAAGATGCCCCGTGCATTGTCCAGGTTCAGTTGGGCGATGCGCAGTTGCTCGGCCAGGGCCAGGCCCTGCAGATACGTGTTGGCAATGTCGCTGAGCAGGCTCAGCTGCACCGTCTGCCGGTCGAAGCGGCTGGCTTGCAGTGCGTGCAGGGCGTTGTCGCGGCTAGCCCGCAGGCCGCCCCAGAAATCGATTTCATAGCTGGCACTGAGCTGGGTATCGAACGCGGTGCTGGTGCGCTGGCTGCTGGTGGCATCGAGGTCGTTATAACCCTCGCCCTTGAGCAGCCGCTGGCGGCTGGCATCCACGCCCAGTTCGACCGCTGGCAGCAAGGGTGCATTGGCGATGGCGGCACGGGCTCTGGCCTGGCGGATGCGCGCGGTGGCGGCCGCCAGGTCGTGGCTGTTATGCAGGGCGCGTTGCACCAGGTTGTCCAGTTCGGGGCTGTTGAAGGACTGCCACCACTGACGCGCCGGTCTATCGGCCTCACTGAAAGCGCGTGTCGGGCCCTGCCAGGCCCCTGGCAGCTGGACCTCTGCCTGGGGCAGAGTGGGCGGGCTGCACCCGGCGAGCGCCAGGCAGAGGGTCAACAGGCTGATGCGGCTTGGCAAGGGCATGGCTTATTCGCTGGTAAGGGCTTTGACCGGGTCGAGTCGGGCGGCCTTGCGTGCGGGCATGAAGCCGAACACGATGCCGGTGATCACAGCGCAGGTAAAAGCGCCAAGCATGGCAGGCAGCGCGAAGGCCACCGCGATATCGGCCAGCATCAAGCCGGCGCCGACGACCAGGGCCAGGACGATGCCGCTGAGCCCGCCCACCATCGACAGCATGACCGCCTCGCTGAGGAACTGGCGCATGATGTCGCGCTGGCGCGCTCCGGTGGCCATGCGGATACCAATTTCGCGGGTGCGCTCGCGCACGGTCATCAGCATGATGTTCATCACCCCAATGCCGCCCACCAGCAGCGAGATGGCCGCGATGGCGCCGAGCATCAACGACAGGCTGCTCTGGGTGCGTGCCTCGGCCTGGATCAAGGCCGCATCGTTGGTCAGTTCGAAATCGTGGCGGCCCTGGTGGCGCTGGCGCAACAGGTGATCGATGGCCGCCTCGGTCCCGTTGACCTGCGCCGAATCGCGCGCCGCGATGGTGATGTAGTCGGGGTCGCGATGACCGAACAGGCGGATGGCGGCGGCCGAGTACGGCACCACGATACGCCCGTCGCTGTCCTGGTCGCCGGAGCTGGCGCCTTTTCCCGCCAGTATGCCGATCACCTGGAAGGGCACGTTGCCGATCAGCAGGTATTGGCCGATCGGGTTGGCATGATCGCCCAGCATCCTCTCCCGCACTTTCTGGCCGATCACGGCGACTGCCGCCGCGCCGGCTTCGTCGGCCTGGCTGAAGAATGAGCCCTCGACCACGGGCCAGTTGAAAATGTCCTCGAACCAGGTGTTGTTGCCGCCCACGTAGAACATCTGGCTGGTGTTGTTCTGGCGCACCATGAGCTTTTCCCCGATAACGGGCATGACGTGCTTGACCTGCGGCAATTGGCCGATGGCGGCGACATCGTCCAGGGTGACGGTACCTGCCGGCTCGCCGAGTGTCGCCGGCTTGCCGTTGAGATAAAGGATGTTGGAGCCGAACGCGGCCATCTGCGCCATCACCTGGCGCTTGCTGCCTTCGCCCACGGCCAGCATGACCACCACCGAGGCTACTCCGATGACGATGCCCAGCAAGGTGAGCGCGGTGCGAAAGCGATTGATCCACATGATGCGCCAAGCTGCCTGGAGTGCTTCGACCAGCTCGCCTTTCCAGGCGCCGCGCAGCTGCGCCCCCTGGCCCAGGCGCTGACGCAGATCATCGGCCTGCAGGCCGGGGTGGCGGGCTGCGCCGTCGCGCTGGTCGGCCGAGTCGCTGATCATGAGGCCGTCGCGAATTTCGATGACCCGGTGCGCGCGGGCCGCGACATCGCGGTCGTGGGTGATCAGGATGATCACATGGCCTTGGCTGGCCAACTCGTCCAGCAGTGCCATGACTTCCTTGCCGCTGTGGCTGTCCAGGGCACCGGTGGGCTCGTCGGCGAGGATGATGTGGCCACCGTTCATCAATGCGCGGGCAATCGACACCCGCTGCTGCTGACCCCCCGAGAGTTGATGCGGGCGGTTGGCAGTGCGGCTTGCCAAGCCTAGCCGGTCCAACAGGGCCGCGGCGCGCACCTGGCGCTCCTGGGCCGGGATGCCTGCGTAAATGGCGGGCATTTCGACGTTTTCCAGCGCAGAGCCGGAAGGGATCAGGTGGTAACCCTGAAAGACGAATCCGAATGCCTCGCGGCGCAGCCACGCCAGTTCATCGTTGCCCAGCTCGGCCACGTCCATCCCCGCGAAGTGATAGCTGCCGCGGGTGGGACGGTCTAGGCAACCGAGGATGTTCATCAAGGTCGACTTTCCGGAGCCCGAAGCGCCAACGATGGCAACGAATTCACCGGGATGAATACGCACGCTGATACCCCGCAGCACGTCCACCCTGGGGGTGCCGAAGCCGCCGTAAGCCTTGCAGATGTCGCGCAGTTCGATCAGGGGCGTGGTCATCTAGCCTCCACTGCCTTGGCCGATCAGTAACCGCTCACCTTCGCCCAGGCCATCGAGCACCTGCACACGCAGGCGATCGCTAAGCCCTGTTCGTACCTGACGCGGTTGCACCTGGCCATCGGGGGCGAGCACCTGGGCGATGTGCATGCCATCGCGTTCGTCCAGCGCGGCCAGGGGTACGGTCAGTACACCGCTGGCCTGCCCGGCGACGAAGAACACTTGCGTGGTCATGTCGGCCATCAGCGCACCGTCAGGGTTCTCCACATCCAGCAAGACGGTGTACTGCACCACCTGAGTACCGGTGGCGCCATTGGTCGCGCTCGCCGGGCTACCGCCACCGCTGCTGGTTTGCTCCAGCGGCTTGGGTGGAATCGGCAGGATCTGCCTGACGCGGCTGCTCCAGCGGCGCTTGCCGCCTGCCAGTGTCGTGAAGTAGGCCGTCATGCCAGGCTTGACCTTACCGATGTCGGCCTCCGATACCTGCGCCCACACCGTCATGGGCGAGAGCTTGGCGATGCGCAGGATCAACGGGGTTTGCTGCTGGGCATTGAGGGTCTGGCCTTCACGGGCATCCACCGCGACCACGGTGCCATCCATCGGGGCGTAGATGCGGGTGTAGCCCAATTCGGCTTCGTCACTGCGCAGGCTCGCCTGGGCCTGACGGATCTGCGCCTGATACATGTCGATACGCGCCTGGGTGACGCTGAGCTGCGCATTGGCCGCCTGCACATCCTCTTCGCGGGTGGCGCCGGCATCGGCCAGGCTGCGCTGGCGGGCGAGCTGCTGCTTGGCCAGTTTGAACTGGGCGCGCTGCTCGGCGAGCTGCGCCTTGAGATTGTCGATGGAAAAGCGCCCGGCATCCACGCGCGCCTGCTGTGTTGACGGGTCAATCTCCACCAGCAGTTGTCCCTTGCGCACGGTATCGCCGGCTTCGACGTGAAGCGTGCGAATCTGCCCGGAGGCTTGTGCGCCAACATCCACATAGCGCCTGGGTTGCAGCGTGCCCAGCGCGGTGACGCTGCTTTCAATGTCTGCACGCGTCACGGTGACGGTATTGGCCGGTACCGCGCCCAGGGGCAGGGTGCTCCAGGCCAGAAGACTGCCCAGGCTCAGCAGGGCGAAGCCGCCCAGAAGCAGGCGGTGGCGAGTAGCGGGTGCACGTCTCATGGGGACTTCCAGCCGAAGTGGGCCTGAGCGCAAGCAATGCCTGTGCGCAGGCAGGTCCCCGTTAAACGAAGGTCATGGTGTTGAATTTAGCCTTGGCAGGCGACCGACGTCGGTTGCTGCGGTTAATGATAATTTGTAAGATTCCAATTTGATATCACCTGCGACCATCTGGGCTGCGCGGGGCCTTCATCGGGCGATTCAGGGTGCCGCCGTGGAACACTATTATCGCGAGTTGGTCAATTTCCTGAGCGCACGCCTTGGCAGCCGCCAGGCTGCCGAAGATGTGGCCCATGACGCCTACGTTCGGGTACTGGAGCGTGTCGATGCGCAAGTGATCGAACACCCTCGGGCGTTTCTTTATCGCACCGCGCTCAATCTGGTGGTGGATCGACATCGGCGCCACTTGATTCGCCAGACCGAACCGCTGGAAGTGCTCGACGAGGGCGTTCAGTGGCAGCACACGGTCTGGTCCCAGGACATGCACCACGCCCAGCGGCTGGACCTGCTCAAGCGCGCCTTGGACGAATTGCCCAAGCCATGCCGTGACAGCTTTCTGCTGCGCAAGCTCGAAGGCTTGTCCCACCCGCAGATCGCCGAGCGGCTAGGCCTGTCGCGTAGCCTGGTGGAGAAGCACATCGTCAATGCCATGAAACACTGCCGGCAACGCATGCGCCAGTGGGAGTCCTGACGGCACGCCGTGCAAACTGCACATTCTGTTGGGCCGCCGCTTGCTTTCCGAGGGTTTCCCGGCTTGTATCTAGGGGTATCAATGCCGGACCTGGCATGGGCTTGACGGGCTCGGCCAGGTCTTGGGCGCTCCTACCACTGTCCAGGTTCGACCATGGCCAACAAGTCCTTGCGTATCCTGATTGCCGATGCCCACCCGCACCAACGCCTGCAACTGGAGCGTATGCTCAATGGCCTGGGGTATTACCGTATTGCCCCTGTCGACAGTTTCGGGGAGCTGCAGCGCCTGGTACTCGGTGCCCTGCAGCCCTTCCACCTGCTGCTGGGCAACATCGAATTGGCCAGCCACGCAGGCGTAGACCTGGTACGGTTTTGCCGGGTCAGCACGCAGATCCAGCATGCCCTGCTTTACCATTGCGCCCAGCTGAAGGTGCCTGCGGTGCCCCAGGCCGAGCGCCAGGCGGTCAGCCTGAGCCTGCCCCACGTACCTGACGATGACGCCCTGGCGTCGTTCATGTCCATCATCGACGCACCCGTGGTGGTGGGCACCTTGCCTATGCCGGACGGGCTACGCAGGGCGGGCCCCAGAGCGCCCGGCAACCTGGCCCAGACGGTCTTTCATCGCTGAGCCGGGCAGGGTAGGGGCAATCGGGTCGCTATTTGCTATCCTCCGGCCTTTGACCATTGCTGCGAAACCTGCCATGACTGCCACCGATACCGCTCGTCCACCCCGGTTCACCCGCCGTGACCACAGGACGCTGGGCCTGGCTGCGCTGGGCGGCGCGCTGGAAATCTACGATTTCATCATCTTCGTCTTTTTTGCCCTGACCCTCAGCCAGCTTTTCTTCCCGCCCGAAATGCCTCAATGGCTACGGCTGCTGCAAAGTTTCGGCATCTTCGTCACCGGTTACCTGGCCCGGCCGTTGGGTGGCATCCTGATGGCGCATTTCGCGGATCACCTGGGCCGCAAGCGCGTTTTCAGCCTCAGCATTCTGATGATGGCGCTGCCTTGCCTGCTCATCGGCGTCATGCCGACGTATGCCGACATCGGCTACGCGGCGCCGTTGTTGTTGCTGGCTCTGCGCATTCTGCAAGGGGCTGCAGTAGGCGGTGAAGTGCCCAGTGCCTGGACCTTCGTTGCCGAACATGCACCGCCCGGGCGACGCGGCTATGCCTTGGGTTTTCTGCAGGCCGGGCTCACGTTCGGCTATCTGCTGGGCGCCCTGACGGCAACCTTGCTGGCCCACGTGTTCTCGCCCGAGGAAATACTCAGCTACGCCTGGCGTTATCCGTTCCTGCTGGGGGGCGTGTTCGGGGTCATCGGCGTGTGGTTGCGCCGCTGGCTGAGTGAAACGCCGGTTTTTGTGGCCTTGCGCAGCCAGCAGGCCCCGGTGAAGTTTCCGTTGCGACAGGTGCTTGGCGAACATAAACGTGCCTTGGCGCCAGCGGCGTTGCTGACCTGCGTGCTGACCTCGGCAGTGGTGGTGCTGGTGGTGATCACCCCGACGGTCATGCAGCAGCGCTTTGGCATGAGTGCCGGGGATACCTTTGCCCTGAGCAGCGTGGGCATCGTGTTTCTGAATCTGGGCTGTGTGCTTGCCGGGTTGTTGGTAGACCGCGTGGGCGCGTGGCGGGCGCTGCTGCTGTACAGCGTGCTGCTACCCCTGGGGGTCGGCGTGCTCTATGCCAGCCTGATCGGGCATTGGGGCATGACATGGGTGGCCTATGCCCTGGCGGGCTTGTCGTGCGGCGTGGTGGGCGTGGTGCCCTCGGTCATGGTCGGGCTGTTCCCCGCGCAGATTCGCGTATCGGGCATTTCGTTCACCTACAACGTGGCTTATGCGCTGTGGGCCAGTATCACGCCTTTGGCGCTTATCGCACTGATGCCATGGAGCCCTTGGGTGTGTGTGGGTTTCTGTCTGGTGATGGGCGGGGTGGGGGTAATGACTGCGGTGTACTTCGGGCGACGAGAGCCCTTGGCGACGGGTGAACCTGGGCTTGAACTCTCGCGCACGGCCTGACACGTGTGACCCTGCCGTTTCCGAGCACGCCCTGGCCGATACAAGAAGCCCCCGGTTCGAGAGAACCGGGGGCTTCTTGTATCGGCCAGGGCGAGGTGACTACATGTTCGGGTAGTTGGGCCCGCCAGCGCCTTCGGGCGTGACCCAGGTGATGTTCTGGGCCGGGTCCTTGATATCGCACGTCTTGCAGTGCACGCAGTTCTGCGCGTTGATCTGGAAACGCTTGCTGCCATCGTCCTGAGTGACTACTTCGTAGACGCCTGCCGGGCAATAACGCTGGGCAGGTTCGTCATACAGCGGCAGGTTACTGGCGATCGGAATGGTCGGGTCGGCCAGCTTCAGGTGGCAGGGCTGCTCTTCTTCATGGTTGGTGCTGGACAGGAACACCGAGCTGAGCTTGTCGAAGCTGAGCTTGCCGTCGGGCTTGGGGTATTCGATCTTTTGCGAGTCTGCGGCCAGCTTCAGGCAGGCATAGTCAGGCTTGGTGTCGCGCAGCGTGAAGGGCAGCTTGCCGGCGAACCAGTTCTGGTCGATGTAGTTGAACGCAGCACCCAGCAACGGGCCGAACTTGTGCATGGCCGGGCCGAAGTTGCGGCTGGCGAACAGTTCTTCATGCAGCCAGCTGGCCTTGAAGGCGCTGACATAGCCGTCTAGCTGGTCACCGCCCTCACTGCCGGCGATCAGGGCGTCAGCGACGGCCTCTGCAGCGAGCATCCCCGACTTCATGGCCGTATGGCTGCCCTTGATCTTGGCAACGTTCATGGTACCCAGGTCGCAGCCGATCAGGGCGCCGCCTTTGAATACCATCTTGGGCAGCGAGTTGATGCCGCCCTTGGCCAGCGCGCGCGCACCATAGCTGATGCGTTTGCCGCCTTCGAGGTACTGGCTGATCACCGGGTGGTGCTTCAGGCGCTGGAACTCGTCGAAGGGCGACAGGTAGGGGTTGGCATAGGACAGGTCGACGATCAGCCCGACGACCACCTGGTTGTTCTCCAGATGGTAGAGGAACGAGCCACCGGTGTTGTCCTTGGCCATGACGTCCAGCGGCCAGCCGGCGGTGTGCACCACCAGGCCTTGCTGGTGTTTGGCTGGGTCGATTTCCCACAGTTCCTTGAGCCCGATACCGTAGTGCTGCACGTCCGAATCGCTGTCCAGTTTGAAGCGCTTGATCAGTTGCTTGCCGATGTGGCCACGGCAGCCTTCGGCGAACAAGGTGTATTTGGCGCGCAATTCCATGCCTGGCGTGTACAAGCCTTCCTTGGGCTGGCCTTCGCGATCGACCCCCAGGTCGCCTGTGACGATGCCGCGTACGACGCCGTCTTCGTCGAACAGCGCTTCCTGGGCTGCGAAACCTGGGTAGATCTCGACACCCAGGTTCTCGGCCTGCTGGGCCAGCCAGCGGCACAGGTTGCCCAGCGAGATGATGTAATTGCCCTGGTTGTGCATGGTCTTGGGCACGAACAGGTCAGGTACCTTGGTGGCGCTGCCGGCATCCTTGAGCACGTAGATGTCGTCACGCTTGACCTCGGTGTTCAGCGGCGCGCCCAGCGCCTTCCAGTCCGGGAACAGCTCGTTCAGGGCGCGTGGCTCGAACACGGCGCCGGAGAGAATATGGGCACCGACTTCGGAGCCTTTTTCCACCACGCAGACGCTGATTTCGCTACCGGCTTCGGCGGCCTTCTGCTTCAGGCGGCAGGCGGCGGACAGGCCCGCCGGGCCGGCGCCGACGATGACCACGTCGAATTCCATGTATTCGCGTTCCACAGGTTCTCTCCTACTCATCAAGGCTCATAGCTGTTGCTTTGTCTTATGGGTGCGCGGGCATTCGCAGCGGTGGCCAGGCCACCAGGTTGTAGCTGGGCAAATGACGAACTACACCGTTTAGTCTTGGACGCGCATTATATCTACACCACTTGACCGGTCCAATACAAACGTTTGTTTGAATTTGCCGCAGCCCAGTAAAATCAAAGGAAGGCGGCTGGAAGGTGACCGATTTGCCGTATTGACCGGATGGGGTGATACGGTCAAGATACGAGCGGTTTTACGTTCGCCGTAGGCTTGCAGCCGGGCGCAGGTACACCTCTAAAGACCAGGTGTGGAGCAGGGTTTTCAAGCGTTCAAGCGGTTTGTAGTGAAGTCTACACGCCACGACAGCAAATGACCCGCGTGCATTTTTGCCCCAGGCATGTGCACATCAGTGATGGGTCGGCGAACGCCGGGGCGCACTTGGTTGCGTTCACCATGAAAACTTCGTCTGCGGCTTGTTTCCAGAGGTGCCCTTGTACCCACGCGTATCGCAGGGCCTAGTCCCAGGCGACTATCTATTCACCGGAGAGTAACGAGGAATCCATGAAGGTTCTTGTAGCTGTCAAACGAGTGGTCGACTACAACGTCAAGGTTCGCGTCAAGGCGGACAACTCCGGCGTCGACCTTGCTAACGTCAAGATGTCCATGAACCCCTTCTGCGAAATTGCCGTGGAAGAGGCCGTTCGCCTGAAAGAAAAAGGCGTTGCGACCGAGATCGTCGTCGTATCCGTCGGCCCGACTACCGCCCAGGAGCAGTTGCGTACCGCCCTGGCGCTGGGTGCCGACCGCGCCATCCTGGTCGAAGCAGCCGACGAACTGAACTCCCTGGCTGTGGCCAAGGCGCTCAAGGCCGTGGTCGACAAGGAGCAGCCGCAGCTGGTCATCCTCGGCAAGCAGGCCATCGACAGTGACAACAACCAGACTGGCCAGATGCTCGCCGCACTGACCGGTTACGCCCAGGGCACTTTCGCGTCCAAGGTCGAAGTCGCTGGCGACAAGCTCAACGTCACCCGTGAAATCGACGGCGGCCTGCAAACCGTCGCGCTCAACCTGCCGGCCATCGTCACCACCGACCTGCGCCTGAACGAGCCGCGCTACGCGTCGTTGCCCAACATCATGAAGGCCAAGAAGAAGCCGCTCGAGACCCTGACGCCGGATGCGCTGGGCGTTTCCCTGGCCTCTACCAACAAGACCCTGAAAGTGGAAGCACCCGCTGCCCGTGGCGCTGGCATCAAGGTCAAATCGGTGGCCGAACTGGTCGAGAAGCTGAAGAACGAAGCGAAGGTAATCTAAATGACTATCCTGGTTGTCGCTGAATACGAGAACGGTGCCGTTGCGCCGTCCACCCTCAATACCGTTGCTGCTGCCGCCAAGATTGGTGGTGACGTGCACGTACTGGTCGCCGGTCACAATGTAGGTGCCATTGGCGAATCCGCCGCCAAGATCGCCGGCGTGGCCAAGGTTCTGGTCGCCGATAATGCCTCTTACGCCCATGCGCTGCCCGAGAACGTTGCGCCGTTGATCGTCGAGCTTGCCCAGGGCTACAGCCACGTGCTGGCCCCGGCCACCACCAATGGCAAGAACACCCTGCCGCGCGTTGCAGCGCTGCTGGACGTCGATCAGATCTCCGAAATCATCTCGGTCGAATCTGCCGACACCTTCAAGCGCCCGATCTACGCGGGTAACGCCATCGCTACCGTGCAGTCGAGCGCCAGCGTGAAGGTCATCACCGTGCGCACGACCGGCTTTGATGCCGTGGCTGCCGAGGGTGGCGCCGCCGCTGTCGAGGCGGTGGGTGCTGCCCATGATGCTGGCATCTCGGCGTTCGTTTCCGAAGAGCTGGCCAAGTCCGATCGCCCTGAGCTGACCGCTGCCAAAATCGTCGTTTCCGGCGGGCGCGGCATGGGTAACGGCGATAACTTCAGCCACCTGTACAGCCTGGCCGACAAACTGGGTGCCGCTGTTGGCGCTTCCCGTGCAGCGGTCGATGCGGGCTTCGTGCCCAACGACATGCAGGTCGGCCAGACCGGCAAGATCGTCGCTCCGCAGTTGTACATCGCCGTCGGTATCTCGGGCGCCATCCAGCACCTGGCCGGTATGAAGGATTCCAAGGTGATCGTGGCGATCAACAAGGACGAAGAAGCACCGATCTTCCAGGTTGCCGACTACGGCCTGGTTGCCGACCTGTTCGAAGCCGTGCCGGAGCTGGAAAAGCTGGTCTGATCCGCTGGCTTCACTTATAAAGAACCCGGCCCTCTTGTTGAGGGCCGGGTTTTTTTTATGGTCGAGGAGTATGGGATGAGGTTGGGTGCAACGGGCAGGACGCTGGCCTGCATGACAGTTCTGGTATCGCCACTGGCGATGGCGGCAGGCAAGTGCGAACGCCTGGTGGCCACCGGCAGCCCCGACGCGCCGCCCTATTCGTGGCAGGATCCTAAAGACCCTAAGCACCTGATTGGCGCCAACGTCGACTTGCTGCGCCAAGTCGCGGGCAAGCTGGGTATCAAGGTGGAAGTGCTCAATGCCGGCCGGCGCGATCAGGCCCTTGAGGAGGTGCGCAGCGGGCGCATGGATCTGCTGCTCGATGCGCCGTTGCAAGTTGAGCAATTGACATCGCTGGACTACATCCACCCGCCGTTGCAACTCAATGAGTATCTGGTATGGACGCGGCACGATGCCGAGTTGACCTTCGATGGCCCAGCCGACCTGGCGCGGTATCGGGGAAGTCTTTCGGAGCGAGCGCGGTTGACCCCCGCGTTCACCGCGTTTGCCAAAGACCAGTTGAAACCGGTGATGGCGCAGAATCTGACCCAGGCCTTTCAGAAGTTGGTACTCGGCCAAGTAGACTACGTGCTAGCCGGTCGTTACTCGGGCATGGCCATGGTCCAGAGCCTGGGCATGAACGATGCCCTGATTGCCCGCGGCCTACCCGTTGATCGACCCGGGCTTTACGTGGCGCTGTCCCATGACTCGGCGTGCAACGACAGTTGGCTGCGTGGGCATTTGGCGGAAAAACTGACAGAATTGCCCATCTCCGGTACGTCCGATGCTGTGCTGCAGACCAATCTCGAGCGCTGGAAGGCGCAATTGCAGGCGCAGGGCGACGCCCCCAAACACTAGGAAGATCGCGTGAAAACCCAACCTTTAATCCTTGCCATGGCCGTGCTTGCCCTGGCTGGCTGCGCCAACGACCCTGTCCCGGATGAGCAGATGCGCCTCTCCGAACAGGCCCTGGAACAAGCAAAAGCGGTTGGTGCTACCGACCAGGTCGAAGCGTTCAAGCTGGCCGAAGACAAACTGGGACGTGCTCGTACAAACATGCTCACACAGGATTTTCGCGACGCTCGCATGCGCGCCGAACAGGCTGAGCTCGATGCTCGGCTGGCCGAGGCACAAGTGTTGAACCAAAAGAGCGATGAGCAGTTGCAACTGCTGCAATCGAGGATTAAGCGCCTGCGCAAACAATTGGAGGTGCAGCCATGATGGCGCGTGGTTCTTTCACGGTACTGACGTTGCTGGCCCTTGCAGCAGGCCTGACCGGTTGCGCCAGCCAGCGCAGCACGGCCGCGCTGGATCAAGCCGCTGCCAGCTTCCAGAAGGTCAAGGACGACTCGGATGTGCTGCGCAGCGCGCCGCGTGATGTGATCCGCGCTGGCGAGTCGCTGTCGCGCGCCGAGCGTTTGTCCAGCTACATGGGTACCGGTGCCGATGTGCGCCATTACGCCTACCTCAGTCAACGCTATAGCGAAATTGCCAGTGAGCACGCCAAGCTTGCGCTGAATCAGGAACGCCAGGCCAAGCTCGACTTGGAACGCCAACGGCTGCAATTGGCGCTGCGCGAGGCCAAGCTGGCCAGCGTGCAGCAACAGGGCAAATGGGTCGAGTCGCAGATCGTCGCACTGGCGTCGGAGCAGCCCGACCGTGGCTTGGTCATGACGCTGGGTGACGTACTGTTCGATACCGGCAGCGCCGATCTCAAGAACTCGGCCAGCCGGACGGTGCTCAAGCTTGTGCAGTTCCTCCAGCTCAACCCCCGCCGCATAGTGCGCATCGAAGGTTATACCGACAGCACTGGCACGCCTGAAGAGAATCTCAAGCTGTCCCGCGACCGGGCGCAGGCCGTGGCCGATATGCTGGCCGACCTGGGCATCGATGAAAAACGGATGCAAGTCGAGGGCTATGGCGACCAATACCCGGTTGAGGTCAACGCCTCGGAGCGGGGTAGGGCGCAGAATCGACGGGTCGAGATCGTGTTCTCCGACGACAAGGGCAAGCTCGCGCCAGCACGCTGATGGATGGGTGTCAGGCCCGGGCAATGGGTCATGCTGGCCGTCGAAATGGGCAGTGCATGGCAGCCGTTGCCCCTGCGCGTGAATGACTTTTGGGCGCTTGCCACCTGCCGGATAGGCTCATGACCAGCATGCCCGCACACCGTTTAAGTGCCGGTGCTGCAAATCGCTTCCAAGCACGTGTACCGTTGACTATTCTGTCATCTGTCCCAGTACACTTTGCAACTGTTCCGGTATCCTGAACCGCAGTGAGCGACACAAGAATAATGAGCCTGTCCGCGCGTCGAGATCCAGCCATGACCAACCTGCTGTTATACCAGCGTATCGCCCAGCAACTGGCCGAAGACATCCGGCGCGGTGTCTACCAGCCAGGCGAACGGGTGCCTTCGGTGCGCAAGATGAGTGCACAGCTCAATGTCAGCCATGCCACCGTCCTGCAAGCGTATGCCAACCTGGAGGACCAGGGGTTGATTCGCGCGCGTCCCCAGTCTGGCTATTATGTGCACCAGACCCCGGCGCTAACGGCGCCCACGCCGGACATCGCGCGCGTGGAGCGCCCCGGTCTGGTGACCCGGGCCAGCATCATCCAGCAGGTGCTGACCGAGGCGCGCCGCGATGGCGTATTCGCCTTCGGCGCGGCCGTGCCACATGTCGACTATCTGCCCGTGCGAGCCTTGCACCAGCAACTGGCCAAGGTGACACGCTTTCACAGCCCGCGCGCCTTCAGCTACATGTTCAGCCCAGGCTTCGAGCCCCTGCGTCGGCAGATCGCCATTCGCATGCGCGACGCCGGCGTGCTGGTCGACCCTCAGGAGGTGATCGTCACCCATGGCTGTGTCGATGCGTTACAGATGTCGCTGCGTGTGCTCACCAAGCCCGGCGACCTGATCGCGGCCGAGTCGCCGACCTACTACGGTCTTCTGCAATTGGCGGACTTGCTCGGATTGAAAGTGATCGAGATCCCCAGCGACCCCTCGACCGGCATCAGTCTCGAGGCCTTGCAATTGGCCGCCAACCAATGGTCCATCAAGGCGTTGGTGTTGACCGCGCGGTTGAGCAACCCGCTAGGAGGGACCGTTCCCGAAGAGCGGCAAAAGCAGTTGCTGCGCCTGGCATCGGACTACGACATCCAGATCGTCGAAGATGACATCTATGGCGAGTTGATGTTCGAGCAGGGCAAGACCAAGGCTTTGAAAGCGTTCGATCGTCTGGACAGGGTCATCTACTGCTCAAGCTTCTCCAAGACGCTCTCGCCTGGCGTGCGAGTGGGCTGGATGATTGCCGGCCGCTACCAGGACGAGATCCAGCGCTTGCAGACCTTCACCACCCATTCGGCGTGCAGCGTGACCCAGATGGCGGTAGCGGCTTACCTGGAAAACGGTGGTTATGATCGCCATCTTCGCTTCATTCGCCAGGAGTACCGCAAGAACCTCAGTGCGTATCAGTTGGCGGTGCAGCAGCACTTCCCGGAGGGCACTCAGATGACGCGCCCAACGGGCGGCTTCATTCTGTGGGTGAGCTTGCCTGGCCGGGTCAATACCCAGGAGCTGCACGTGCGGGCGCTGGAGCAGGGGATCAGCATCGCGCCGGGGCTGATTTTCAGCAACACCGAACAGTTCAACCACTGTATCCGCCTGAACTGCGGGATTCCATGGAACAAGGAGGCCGAGCGCGCAGTCATCACCTTGGGACTACTGGCACAACAATTGTGCAGAGAGCCTGCAACCCCGCTTTTGTGAGGCTTGCCAGGCGGCTGCGGAACAGGGAGCATACGCATTTTCCATGGAGTTCTGTCCATTTGCCATGAACGCACTGCGCCGGTATCTGATGGTCTTGTGTCTGCTGCCCGTGGTTCTGCCGGGCAGCCCAGCCCAGGCTGCCCAGCCAGCAAGCCAGGCACAGTCCGGTACAGATAAAGCGCAAGTCAAACCCAAGGCACAGCAAAGTGCTCGCAAGGCAGTCAGCAAGCGCGCTAAATCGACGCACAAAAAGGTCAGCAAGCAAGTGGCCAAGCCATTGCCCAAAGCCAACCTCGACCTGAGCTTGCCGACCGAGTTGGTGGATAACCTGCAGCCGAATGTGGGTGAGCCATCGCCCATCAAGAAGCGCAAGCCCTTGCTGCCGCCGTTGTTCGTTGAAAAGTCCGAAGCCGACAGTCCATTTCAACTCAACGGCCGCTTGATCAGCAACGAAATGCAATTGCAGCTTCGCAACGACAGCCGGCGGGATGTCGAAGGCGCCGCCATCGATTTCGAGTACCGTCAGTGAGCGGGGACTGACCGGCCAGTCAGTGGATTTTCATCTGGGTGGCAATTTCAAACGTCTGTTTGAGCGGTTACTATCCGTGTGTGCCGCCCTATCCCGTTCTCTGGAGCCCTGAGTCACTTGAATGCCATGAAATGCCGCGAAGGCTGCGGCGCCTGTTGCATCGCGCCATCCATCACCTCAGCCATGCCACTGATGCCCGAGGGCAAGCCGGCAGGGGTGAGGTGTCTGCACCTTACCCCTGCGAACCTGTGCGACCTGTTCGGCAAACCCGAGCGGCCGGCGGTCTGTGGCGGTTTCAAGGCCGATCCCGAGGTGTGCGGCGCTGACAATGAAGAGGCGATCAGGATTCTGGGCTGGTGGGAGCGGGTAACGGCGGCGTGACAGGCTGGATCTTCGACAACAAGGATAAACATGATGAGATCGTTCAAGCGTATTGCGCTGCTGTGTGGCGTCAGTGTTCTGTTTGCACCTGTTGCCTTGGCTGAAAACTGGCAGGTGGCCAAGGACGAGGAGGGCATCAAGGTCTCTCTCAGTGAAGTGCCGGGCTCCAAGTACAAGGCTTACCGAGGCGTGACCGTCATCAAGGCGCCGCTGGCCAAGGTTCAGGCGTTGCAGGAGGATGTGGCCGGGGCTTGTGCCTGGATTCACGAGTGCAAGTTGCAGAAACTGCTCAAGCATGAGGGTGACCAGAGCTGGACCTACACCCAGTTCAATACACCCTGGCCTGTGACACCACGCGACTCCGTGCTGCGTGTAACCACGGTCAAGAGTGCCGATGGCAGCCTTACGCGCAACCTCGTCGAAGAGCCTGCCTACGTGCCCGAGGAGAAGGGCTTCGTGCGGGTGGCGAAGGTGGACGGTTTCTGGAAGCTGGTGCCCAAGGGTGACAGCACGGAGGTCACGTACCAGGTGCATACCGAGCCAGGCGGCAGTGTGCCGGCGATGGTTGCCAACAAGTTCGTGGTGGAAGCGCCGTTCAATACGCTCAAGGCGCTTCGGGCGCGCGCTGAGAAAAACTGACGTTTCTCTGCTGGATGGGTGAAGGGCCGCCTGTCACAAGAGGCGGTCAGCACTGGGCCAACCAAAAAAGGCTGCCCGAGGGCAGCCTTTTGGCATTGGGCGTTGAACGCTTACTTGCGGTCGCTCAGTGCCACGATGTCGCGCTTCGCCTCGCCGGTGTACAGCTGGCGCGGGCGGCCGATCTTGTACGGGCTGGAGAGCATTTCTTTCCAGTGCGAAATCCAGCCTACGGTGCGCGCCAGGGCAAAGATCACGGTGAACATGCTGGTCGGAATGCCGATGGCCTTCAGGATGATGCCCGAGTAGAAGTCGACGTTCGGGTACAGCGAGCGCTCGATGAAGTAAGGATCGGTCAGGGCGATCTCTTCCAGGCGCATGGCCAGTTCGAGCTGCGGGTCGTTCTTGATGCCCAGCTCGCGCAGGACTTCGTCGCAGGTCTGCTTCATCACGGTGGCGCGCGGGTCGCGGTTCTTGTAGACGCGATGGCCGAAGCCCATGAGCTTGAACGGATCGTTCTTGTCCTTGGCCTTGGCGATGAAGGTGTCGATGTTGGACACATCGCCAATCTCATCGAGCATGGTCAGTACCGCTTCGTTGGCACCGCCGTGGGCCGGGCCCCAGAGTGCCGCGATGCCGGCAGCGATGCAGGCGAACGGGTTGGCACCCGACGAACCTGCCAGGCGCACGGTGGAGGTGGAGGCGTTCTGCTCGTGGTCGGCGTGGAGGATGAAGATCCGGTCCATTGCCTTGGCCAGCACCGGGCTGATCGGTTTGATCTCGCACGGGGTGTTGAACATCATGTGCAGGAAGTTTTCCGCATACGACAGGTCGTTGCGCGGGTACATCATGGGCTGCCCCATGGAATACTTGTACACCATCGCGGCCAGGGTCGGCATCTTTGCGACCAGGCGCACCGCGGAAATTTCGCGGTGTTGCGGGTTATTGATGTCCAGGGAGTCGTGGTAGAAGGCCGACAGGGCGCCGACCACACCGCACATCACCGCCATCGGGTGAGCGTCGCGGCGGAAGCCGTTGAAGAACGTCTTGAGCTGTTCGTGAACCATGGTGTGGTTCTTGACGGTGCTGACGAACTGGGCTTTCTGCTCGGCATTGGGGAGTTCGCCGTTGAGCAGCAGGTAGCAGGTCTCGAGGTAGTCGGACTGTTCGGCCAGTTGTTCGATGGGATAGCCGCGATGCAGCAGGATACCCTTGTCGCCGTCGATGTAGGTGATCTTCGACTCGCACGAGGCCGTTGCCATGAAACCAGGGTCGAAGGTGAAGTGACCAGTGGCCCCCAACCCGCGGACGTCGATTACATCAGGACCAACCGTGCCGGTTAAAATGGGCAGCTCGACGGGGGCAGTGCCCTCGATGACCAACTGCGCTTTTTTGTCAGCCATGTGGCCTCCTATTAATGCTTGAAATCATCAGACAGACCCCCCACGCAGGGCCCGCACCACTATAGAGGGATAAATTCAGATGTCAATTTGCCTAAAGGCTTGTTGAATCAGCTGTTCAAGCCTGATTTTTCCCGAAATTCTCGCCCATTTACGCCTTTTCCTCCTTAAAGGCAATGCGCTATTCGGGCTACCCCCTCACGTTGTCATGAGCAGCCTAACTGTCTATACTCGGCACCCGACCGCCAGGGGCTTGCAAGCCCGACCTGCTGGGGGTCGCCGTTCCCTGGGTGGTGGGTACCTGACCAGTACACTTACCAACAACTTTGCCCTGATTCGCTAGGGGCTCTTCAGTGTGAAAAAAGCCGTGAAAAGCCAACGACCTGTAAACCTAGACCTAAGGACCATCAAGCTTCCTGTCACCGCGTACACGTCCATCCTGCACCGTATCTCCGGCGTCATTCTGTTCATCGGCCTTGCCATCATGCTGTATGCACTGGGCAAGTCGCTGGGTTCGGAGGAAGGCTTCGGTGAAGTGAAGGCGTGTCTGACCAGCCCGCTGGCCAAGTTTGTGACCTGGGGCCTGTTGTCCGCCCTGCTTTATCACCTCGTGGCAGGTGTTCGTCACCTGATCATGGACATGGGTATCGGCGAGACGCTGGAAGGCGGCAAGCTGGGCTCGAAAATCGTGATCGTCATCTCCGTGGTGCTGATCGTTCTGGTGGGAGTTTGGGTATGGTAACCAACGTCACGAACCTGTCGCGTTCGGGCCTCTATGACTGGATGGCGCAGCGCGTCTCGGCGGTCGTTCTCGCGGCTTACTTCATCTTCCTGATCGGCTACGTGGTCGCCCACCCAGGCATCGACTATGCCCAGTGGCATGCCCTGTTCTCCAACAACGCGATGCGGATCTTCAGTCTGCTGGCCCTCGTTGCCCTCGGCGCTCACGCCTGGGTTGGCATGTGGACCATTGCTACCGACTACCTGACGCCTATGTCGTTCGGCAAGTCGGCAACTGCGATTCGTTTCCTGTTCCAGGCGGTATGCGGCGTTGCGATGTTCGCTTACTTCGTCTGGGGTGTGCAGATTCTCTGGGGTATCTGATCCATGGCTAGCATTCCAACCATTTCTTTCGACGCCATCATCATCGGTGGCGGCGGCGCCGGCATGCGCGCAGCGCTGCAGCTGGCCCAGGGCGGTCACAAGACTGCCGTGGTCACCAAGGTCTTCCCGACCCGTTCGCACACCGTATCCGCCCAGGGCGGCATCACCTGCGCCATCGCTTCGGCCGACCCGAACGACGACTGGCGCTGGCACATGTACGATACCGTCAAGGGCTCGGACTACATCGGTGACCAGGACGCTATCGAATACATGTGCCAGGAAGGCCCGGCTGCGGTCTTCGAATTGGACCACATGGGCCTGCCGTTCTCGCGTACCGAAACCGGCCGTATCTACCAGCGCCCGTTCGGCGGCCAGTCCAAGGACTTCGGTAAAGGTGGCCAGGCTGCCCGTACCTGTGCCGCTTCCGACCGTACCGGTCACGCGCTGCTGCACACCCTGTACCAGGGCAACCTGAAAGCCGGTACCACCTTCCTCAACGAATACTATGCCGTTGACCTGGTGAAGAACCAGGAAGGCGCCTTCGTCGGCGTGATCGCGATCTGCATCGAAACCGGCGAAACCATGTACATCAAGTCCAAGGCCACCGTTCTGGCCACTGGCGGTGCTGGCCGTATCTACGCCTCCACCACCAACGCCCTGATCAACACCGGTGACGGCATCGGCATGGCCCTGCGCGCCGGTGTTCCGGTGCAGGACATCGAGATGTGGCAGTTCCACCCGACCGGTATCGCCGGCGCCGGCGTACTGGTCACCGAGGGATGCCGCGGTGAGGGTGGTTACCTGATCAACGCCCACGGCGAGCGCTTCATGGAGCGCTACGCACCAAACGCCAAAGACCTGGCCGGCCGCGACGTGGTTGCCCGTTCCATGGTCAAGGAAATCATCGCCGGCAACGGCGTGGGCCCGAACAAGGACCACGTACTGCTGAAGCTGGACCACCTGGGCGAGGAAGTGCTGCACAGCCGTCTGCCAGGCATCTGCGAACTGTCCAAGACCTTCGCCCACGTTGACCCTGTCGTTGCGCCAGTGCCGGTCGTTCCGACCTGCCACTACATGATGGGTGGCGTTGCCACCAACATTCATGGCCAGGCCATCACCATGGACGAAGAAGGCAATGATCACATCATTCCTGGCCTGTTCGCCGTAGGTGAAGTGGCGTGCGTATCGGTTCACGGTGCAAACCGCCTGGGCGGCAACTCGCTGCTCGACCTGGTGGTATTCGGCCGTGCTGCCGGCCTGCACCTGGAGAAGGCGCTGAGCGACGGCATCGAGCACCTCGACGCCAGCGACACCGACATCGACGTTGCCCTGAATCGCCTGAACAAGCTCAACGAGCGCTCCACCGGCGAAGACGTAGCCAGCCTCAAGCGCGAATTGCAGAGCTGCATGCAGAACTACTTTGGTGTGTTCCGTACCGGCGAGTACATGCTCAAGGGTATCGAGCAACTGGCTGGCCTGCGTGAACGTATTGCCAACGTCAAGATTAACGACAAGTCCCAGGCCTTCAACACCGCGCGTATCGAAGCGCTGGAGCTGCAGAACCTGCTGGAAGTTGCCGAAGCTACCGCCATCGCGGCCGAAGCCCGTAAAGAGTCGCGCGGCGCTCACGCCCGTGAAGACTTCGAAGACCGTGACGACGAGAACTGGCTGTGCCACACCCTGTACTACCCGGGTGTCAAGCGCGTTGCCAAGCGTGGCGTCAACTTTGCGCCGAAGACCGTGCCGGCCTTCGAACCAAAAATCCGGACCTACTAAGGGTGGCTGCTATGTTGAAAGTCGAAGTTTATCGCTACAACCCCGACACCGACGCGGCCCCCAAGATGGAGTCGTTCGACGTCGATACCGGCGGCAAGGACCTGATGGTTCTGGATGTATTGGCGCTGATCAAGGAAAAGGACGAGGGCTTCTCGTACCGTCGCTCCTGCCGTGAAGGCGTGTGCGGTTCCGATGGCATGAACATGAACGGCAAGAACGGCCTGGCCTGCATCACCCCGCTGTCGGGCGTGGTCAAGGGCAACAAGCTGGTACTGCGTCCGTTGCCTGGCCTGCCGGTCATTCGTGACCTGGTCGTGGACATGAGCATCTTCTACAAGCAGTACGAGAAGGTGAAGCCGTTCCTGCAGAACGATACGCCGCCTCCGGCCATCGAACGTCTGCAGTCGCCGGAAGACCGTGACAAGCTGGACGGCTTGTACGAGTGCATCCTGTGCGCGTGCTGCTCCACGTCCTGCCCGTCGTTCTGGTGGAACCCGGACAAGTTCCTGGGCCCCGCCGCGCTGTTGCAGGCCTACCGTTTCCTGGCCGACAGCCGTGACACCAAAACCCAGGAGCGCCTGGCGTCCCTGGATGACCCGTTCAGCGTATTCCGCTGCCGCGGGATCATGAACTGCGTCAACGTTTGCCCTAAAGGTCTCAATCCGACCAAGGCGATCGGCCACGTACGTAACATGCTGCTGCAAAGCGGCACCTGATACACGTTGTACCTGCAGTACGCCGACGTGCGGGTGTAACACCCGCACCGAGGTAAAACCCGAACGGGGCTCACAAAGCCCCTGTTCATTACCTATGAAGATGAGACCAGCAGGGGCTTTCCGGGCTGGTACCCGGAAAATCAGCAGGATCCAGGTGGCGTGGTTCAGTCGCTGTTTTCGGACCGTTCCAGGTTTTCATGGCTCTCGCCGATCAGTCCCCTAATCGAGGGTGACCAAGCATGCAAGAAAGCGTGATGCAGCGCATGTGGGAAAGCGCCCACCTTTCAGGTGGTAACGCTGCATATGTGGAAGAGCTCTACGAACTCTACCTGCACGACCCTAACGCTGTGCCAGAAGAGTGGCGCACCTACTTCCAGAAGTTGCCCGCCGACGGCAGCACCGCTACCGACGTATCGCACTCCACGATCCGCGATCATTTCGTACTGCTGGCAAAGAACCAGCGCCGCGCCCAGCCGGTATCTGCCGGGAGCGTGAGCAGTGAACACGAGAAGAAGCAGGTTGAAGTGCTGCGACTGATCCAGGCCTATCGTATGCGCGGCCATCAGGCTGCCAAGCTCGACCCCTTGGGGTTGTGGCAGCGCCCTGCGCCCGTAGACTTGTCGATCAATCACTACGGCTTGACCAATGCCGATCTTGATACGACCTTCCGTGCCGGCGACCTGTTCATCGGCAAAGAGGAGGCGAGCCTACGCGACATCCTCGATGCGCTCCAGAAGACATATTGTCGCACCATTGGCGCCGAGTTCACCCACATCGTCGATTCCGAGCAGCGCAGCTGGTTCCAGCAGCGCCTGGAAAGCGTGCGTGGCCGTCCTGAATTCTCCGCCGACGTGCAGTCCCACCTGCTCGAGCGCGTCACCGCAGGCGAAGGCCTGGAGAAATACCTGGGTACCAAGTACCCGGGCACCAAGCGTTTTGGCCTGGAAGGTGGCGAAAGCCTGATCCCGATGCTGGACGAAATGATCCAGCGCTCCGGCTCCTACGGCACCAAAGAAGTCGTCATCGGCATGGCCCACCGCGGTCGCCTGAACGTGCTGGTCAATACCTTCGGCAAGAACCCGCGCGAGCTGTTCGACGAGTTCGAAGGCAAGAAGATGAACGAGCTGGGCTCCGGTGACGTGAAGTATCACCAGGGCTTCTCTTCTAACGTGATGACCCCAGGCGGCGAAGTCCACCTGGCCATGGCGTTCAACCCGTCCCACCTTGAAATCGTGTCGCCTGTGGTCGAAGGCTCGGTGCGCGCCCGTCAGGACCGCCGCAACGACAGCGTTGGCGACAAGGTGCTGCCTATCTCCATCCATGGCGACGCGGCCTTCGCAGGCCAGGGCGTGGTGATGGAAACCTTCCAGATGTCGCAGACCCGCGGTTTCAAGACCGGCGGTACCGTGCACATCGTGATCAACAACCAGGTTGGCTTCACCATCAGCAACCCGCTCGATGCGCGCTCGACCGAGTACGCCACCGACGTGGCCAAGATGATTCAGGCGCCGATCCTGCACGTCAATGGCGACGATCCGGAAGCCGTGTTGTTCGTCACCCAGCTGGCCGTCGATTACCGCATGCAGTTCAAGCGTGACGTGGTCATCGACCTGGTTTGCTACCGTCGCCGCGGTCACAACGAGGCCGACGAGCCCAACGGCACCCAGCCGCTGATGTACCAGCAGATCACCAAGCAGCGCACCACCCGCGAGCTGTACGCCGAAGCCCTCATCCAGGCAGGCCGCATCGACGCCGAGCGCGCCCAGTCCAAGATCGACGACTACCGCAGTGCGCTGGACAACGGCCTGCATGTGGTCAAGAGCCTGGTCAAGGAGCCGAACCGAGAGTTGTTCGTGGACTGGCGCCCCTACCTGGGTCACGCCTGGACGGCTCGCCACGACACCCGCTTCGACCTCAAGACCCTGCAGGAGCTGTCGGCAAAACTGCTGGAGCTGCCTGAAGGTTTCGTGGTCCAGCGTCAGGTCGCCAAGATCTACGAAGATCGCCAGAAGATGCAAGCCGGTGGCCTGCCGATCAACTGGGGCTACGCCGAAACCATGGCCTACGCCACGCTGCAGTTCGAAGGGCACCCGATCCGCATGACCGGCCAGGACATCGGACGCGGCACCTTCTCCCACCGTCACGCGGTGCTGCACAACCAGAAGGACGCCAGCACCTACGTACCGCTGAAGAACCTGTACCCGGGCCAGCCACGCTTCGAACTGTACGACTCCTTCCTGTCCGAGGAAGCGGTGCTGGCATTCGAGTACGGCTACTCCACCACCACGCCGAACGCGTTGGTGATCTGGGAAGCTCAGTTCGGCGACTTCGCCAACGGTGCGCAAGTGGTGATCGACCAGTTCATCACCAGCGGCGAGCACAAGTGGGGCCGTCTGTGCGGCTTGACCATGCTGTTGCCGCACGGTTATGAAGGCCAGGGCCCAGAGCACTCCTCGGCGCGCCTGGAGCGTTACCTGCAGCTATGTGCAGAGCAGAACATCCAGGTCTGTGTGCCGACCACGCCGGCGCAGATCTATCACCTGCTGCGTCGTCAGGTCATTCGCCCGCTGCGCAAGCCGCTGATCGTGCTCACGCCCAAGTCGCTGCTGCGTCACAAGCTCGCCGTCTCGACGCTCGAAGACCTGGCGGAAGGTTCGTTCCAGACCGTCATTCCGGAAATCGACACCCTCGATCCGGCCAAGGTCGAGCGCCTGGTGCTGTGCGGTGGCAAGGTCTACTACGACCTGCTGGAAAAACGTCGTGCCGAAGGCCGCGAAGACATTGCGATCGTGCGTATCGAGCAGTTGTATCCGTTCCCGGAAGACGACCTGGTCGAAATCCTGGCGCCGTACACCAACCTCAAGCACGCGGTCTGGTGTCAGGAAGAGCCGATGAACCAGGGCGCCTGGTACAGCAGCCAGCACCACATGCGTCGTATCCTGGGCCGCCACAACAAGGCGCTGAACCTGGAATACGCCGGTCGCGAAGCTTCTGCCGCGCCAGCCTGTGGTTACGCTTCCAAGCACGCCGAACAGCAGGAACGACTGCTGCAAGACGCGTTCACCGTTTAACGCCTTCGCGCATCTGAAACCGAATTTAAGGAAACACTGATAATGGCTATCGAGATCAAAGCCCCAACCTTCCCGGAATCGGTTGCCGACGGCACCGTTGCCACCTGGCACAAGCAGCCAGGCGACGCCGTCAAGCGGGACGAGCTGATCGTCGACATCGAGACCGACAAGGTCGTGCTGGAAGTGCTGGCCACTGCCGACGGCGTGTTGGGTGACATCGTCAAGGGCGAGGGCGATACCGTCCTGTCCGACGAAGTGCTGGGTTCGATCGTGGAGGGCGGCGCTGCTGCCGCTGCACCTGCTGCTGCGCCTGCCCAGGCCGCCGCACCGGCCGCCGCCGCTGCCGACGCCGGTGAAGACGACCCGGTCGCTGCCCCTGCTGCCCGCAAGCTGGCAGAAGAAAATGGCATCGACCTGGCCAGCGTGTCGGGTACCGGTAAAGGCGGTCGCGTGACCAAGGAAGATGTGGTCGCTGCCGTGGCCAACAAAAAGTCGGCGCCTGCCCCGGCGGCCAAGCCTGCCGCTGCAGCACCGGCACCGGTCGTGACCGCCGCTGGCGATCGTACCGAGAAGCGTGTGCCGATGACCCGTCTGCGCGCCAAGATCGCCGAGCGCCTGGTCGAAGCCCAGTCCAACATGGCCATGCTGACCACCTTCAACGAAGTCGACATGACCGAAGTCATGGCCCTGCGTTCGAAGTACAAGGACCTGTTCGAGAAGACCCACAACGGCGTGCGCCTGGGCTTCATGTCGTTCTTCGTCAAGGCTGCGACCGAAGCGCTCAAGCGCTTCCCGGCTGTCAACGCCTCGATCGACGGCAACGACATCGTCTACCATGGTTACGCGGACGTTGGTGTAGCGGTCTCCAGCGACCGTGGCCTGGTGGTCCCGGTACTGCGCAACGCCGAGTCCATGAGCCTGGCCGAAATCGAGAACGGTATCGCCACCTTCGGCAAGAAAGCCCGTGACGGCAAGCTGGCCATCGAAGAAATGACCGGCGGCACCTTCACCATCACCAACGGTGGTACCTTCGGTTCGATGATGTCGACGCCGATCGTCAACCCACCACAAGCCGCGATCCTGGGCATGCACAACATCATCCAGCGCCCGATGGCCATCAATGGCCAAGTGGTGATTCGCCCGATGATGTACCTGGCGCTGTCCTACGATCACCGCCTGATCGACGGCAAGGAAGCGGTGACCTTCCTGGTGACCATCAAGAACCTGCTGGAAGATCCGTCCCGCCTGCTGCTGGACATCTAATCGCGCAGCTGTAAGCTGCGAGCGACAGGCTTCAGATCGAAGCCTGTCTGTCTTGCGGCTTGCAGCGGCCGCTTGAGCTAACAAGGAATCTTTTATGACCCAGAAATTCGACGTGGTAGTGATTGGTGCCGGTCCTGGCGGCTATGTAGCTGCTATCAAGGCCGCCCAACTTGGTCTGAAGACTGCCTGCATCGAGAAGTACACCGACGCCGAGGGCAAGCTGGCCCTGGGCGGCACTTGCCTCAACGTAGGCTGCATTCCTTCCAAGGCGCTGCTGGACAGCTCTTGGAAATACAAGGAAGCCAAAGAGAGCTTCAACGTCCACGGTATCTCCACTGGCGAAGTGAAGATGGACGTACCGGCGATGGTTGGCCGCAAGGCAGGCATCGTCAAGAACCTGACCGGCGGTGTCGCCACCCTGTTCAAGGCCAACGGCGTGACCTCCATCCAGGGCCACGGCAAGCTGCTGGCGGGCAAGAAGGTCGAAGTGACCAAGGCTGACGGCACCAGCGAAGTCATCGAAGCGGATAACGTCATCCTGGCTTCCGGCTCGCGCCCGATCGACATTCCGCCGGCCCCGGTCGACCAGAATGTGATCGTCGACTCCACCGGCGCCCTGGAATTCCAAGCTGTGCCCAAGCGCCTTGGCGTGATCGGTGCTGGCGTGATCGGCCTGGAACTGGGTTCGGTATGGGCGCGTCTGGGCGCAGAAGTGACCGTACTCGAAGCCCTGGACACCTTCCTGATGGCTGCCGACACCGCCGTCTCCAAGGAAGCCCAGAAGGTTCTGACCAAGCAAGGCCTGGACATCAAGCTGGGTGCGCGCGTCACCGGTTCCAAGGTCAACGGCGACGAAGTCGAAGTGACCTACACCAACGCCGAAGGCGAGCAGAAGATCACCTTCGACAAGCTGATCGTTGCGGTGGGCCGCCGTCCAGTGACCACCGACCTGCTGGCTGCCGACAGCGGTGTGAACATTGACGAGCGTGGCTACATCTACGTCGATGACCAGTGCGCGACCAGCGTGCCGGGCGTCTACGCCATCGGTGACGTGGTGCGTGGCCTGATGCTGGCGCACAAGGCCTCGGAAGAGGGCATCATGGTCGTCGAGCGCATCAAGGGTCACAAGGCCCAGATGAACTACGACCTGATCCCATCGGTCATTTACACCCACCCGGAAATCGCATGGGTCGGCAAGACCGAACAGTCCTTGAAGGCCGAGGGTGTTGAGGTTAACGTGGGCACCTTCCCGTTCGCGGCCAGCGGCCGTGCGATGGCGGCCAACGACACCGGTGGTTTCGTCAAGGTCATCGCCGATGCCAAGACCGACCGCGTACTGGGTGTGCACGTGATTGGCCCATCGGCTGCCGAACTGGTACAGCAGGGCGCAATCGCAATGGAATTCGGCACCAGTGCCGAGGATCTGGGCATGATGGTCTTCAGCCATCCAACCCTGTCCGAAGCGTTGCACGAAGCAGCGCTGGCGGTGAATGGCGGTGCCATTCACGTCGCCAACCGTAAGAAGCGTTAATCATAAGAAACCACGGCGGGCTGCCCGTCGTGAGTCTTGCGTGCATGACTCACCGCGGAAAGTCCGCCGGACCGGATCACATGGGATAACCCGGGGTCAACGGTCACAGGTGGTGCGGCGCCAGTGATGGCGCAGCGCCGAAGCGCAGTACCTAACGAAGACGGTAAAAAGCATGAATCTTCACGAGTATCAGGGTAAGCAGCTGTTCGCTGAGTACGGCCTGCCAGTTTCCAAGGGTTTCGCGGTCGACACCCCTGAAGAAGCGGCAGAAGCCTGCGACAAGATCGGCGGGAACGAGTGGGTCGTCAAAGCCCAGGTTCACGCTGGTGGTCGCGGCAAAGCGGGCGGCGTCAAGCTGGTTCGCAGCAAGGAAGACGCCAAGGCGTTCGCTGCACAGTGGTTGGGCAAGAATCTGGTCACCTACCAGACCGATGCCAACGGTCAACCCGTCTCCAAGATTCTGGTCGAATCCTGCACCGACATCGCCAAAGAGCTGTACCTGGGCGCTGTGGTCGATCGCTCGAGCCGCCGCATCGTGTTCATGGCCTCCACCGAAGGTGGCGTGGACATCGAGAAAGTCGCTCACGACACACCTGAAAAAATCCTCAAGGCCACTATCGATCCACTGGTCGGCGCTCAGCCGTTCCAAGGTCGCGAGCTGGCGTTCCAGCTGGGTCTGGAAGGCAAGCAAGTGCAACAGTTCGCCAAGATCTTCGTGGGCCTGGCCAAGCTGTTCAAGGATCACGATCTGGCCCTGCTGGAAGTGAACCCGCTGGTGATCAAGGCCGACGGCGACCTGCACTGCCTCGATGCCAAGATCAACATCGATGCCAACGCCATGTACCGTCAGCCCAAGCTGAAAACCTTCCACGACCCGTCCCAGGACGATGCCCGTGAAGCCCACGCTGCCAAGTTCGAACTGAACTACGTTGCCCTGGAAGGCAACATCGGCTGCATGGTCAACGGTGCTGGCCTGGCCATGGGTACCATGGACATCGTCAACCTGCATGGCGGCAAGCCAGCCAACTTCCTCGACGTGGGCGGCGGTGCTACCAAGGAACGCGTTACCGAAGCGTTCAAGATCATTCTGTCCGACAGCAATGTCGCGGCCGTTCTGGTCAACATCTTCGGCGGCATCGTTCGCTGCGACATGATTGCCGAAGGCATCATCGGTGCTGTGAAGGAAGTCGGCGTGAAGGTGCCGGTCGTCGTTCGCCTTGAAGGCAACAACGCCGAACTGGGCGCTAAAGTACTGGCAGAAAGCGGTTTGAACATCATTGCTGCAACCAGCCTGACCGACGCTGCTCAACAAGTTGTCAAAGCTGCGGAGGGCAAGTAATGAGCGTCCTGATCAACAAAGACACCAAAGTCATCTGCCAGGGCTTCACCGGCTCGCAGGGTACTTTCCACTCCGAACAAGCCATCGCCTACGGCACCAAGATGGTCGGCGGCGTCACTCCAGGCAAGGGTGGCACCACCCACCTGGGCCTGCCGGTGTTCAACACCGTCAAGGAAGCCGTTGAGGCGACCGGCGCCGATGCTTCGGTCATCTACGTACCAGCGCCGTTCTGCAAGGACTCGATCCTGGAAGCAGCGTTTGGCGGCATCAAGCTGATCGTGTGCATTACCGAAGGCATTCCGACCCTGGACATGCTGGACGCCAAGGTCAAGTGCGACGAGCTGGGCGTGACCCTGATCGGCCCTAACTGCCCAGGCGTCATCACGCCGGGCGAGTGCAAGATCGGCATCATGCCGGGTCACATTCACTTGCCAGGCAAGGTCGGTATCGTGTCGCGTTCCGGCACCCTGACCTACGAAGCTGTCAAGCAGACCACCGACGCCGGCTTCGGCCAGTCGACCTGCGTCGGCATCGGCGGAGACCCGATCCCGGGCTCCAACTTCATCGACATCCTGAAGCTGTTCCAGGAAGACCCGAAGACCGAAGCGATCGTCATGATCGGTGAGATCGGCGGTTCGGCTGAAGAAGAAGCCGCAGCCTACATCAAGGCCAACGTCACCAAGCCTGTCGTTTCCTACATCGCCGGTGTTACCGCACCTGCGGGCAAGCGCATGGGCCACGCTGGCGCAATCATTTCGGGCGGCAAGGGCACTGCAGACGAGAAGTTCGCAGCCCTGCAGGACGCAGGTGTCAAAACCGTACGTTCGCTGGCTGACATCGGCAAGGCCTTGGCCGAGCTGACCGGTTGGGAAGTGAAGAAGTAATATTGCTGCACCCCCCACGCGCACAGAGGCCACCTTCGGGTGGCCTTTGTCGTATAGGGACGCCGATTAATCTCGTGAAGATGTGCTCGTCAGGTTAGGGGACCAAAAGGATTAGGTTTTTTCGATAGCTGTGATAGGAATTTTCGTGCATACACCCTGTTCAACCAGCGGATAATACCGATCGTTCCGTTCACGCAGACGACAATGACGTACGCACATCGGACAACACGCACTGTGCCAGTGCGTTTGAAGGGTAAACCGGTTAATCTACGCGACTATTTTGTGCCCGTGCCCCAAAAGGGAACGACACGCTAAACGGGTCTGGCCTACCAAGCCGGGCAGCATTTCCCTCACCCATGGGGAAATCCCCTCACGAATCCCGATTTCAGCAGTGTGGTACTACCTCAAATGAAAGTTCTCAAAGGCCAGGATATCCTGGCGCTTGGCTTTATGACGTTCGCGCTTTTCGTAGGCGCTGGCAATATCATCTTTCCGCCCATCGTCGGCCTGCAATCCGGCCCGCACGTGTGGATGGCTGCGCTGGGCTTTTTGGTCACGGCGGTGGGGCTGCCTGTGATCACCGTGGTCGCCCTGGCCAAGGTCGGCGGTGGCATGGATGCGCTGAGCAGCCCGATCGGCAAGTTCTTTGGTGGCCTGCTGGCCGCCGTTTGCTACCTGTCGGTTGGCCCCTTGTTCGCAACACCGCGTACCGCGACGGTATCGTTCGAGGTGGGTGTAGCGCCGTTGACGGGTGAAAGCCCGCTGGCGCTGTTCATCTACAGCCTGGTCTACTTCATCGTGGTGTTGGCGGTGTCGATGTACCCTGGCAAACTGCTGGACACCGTGGGTCGGTTCCTGGCACCGCTCAAGATCATCGCGCTGGCCGTGCTTGGCATCGCGGCCTTCGCCTTGCCAGCGGGCACCATTGGCGAGGCGCAGCCTGCCTATGCTGCTGCCGCGTTCTCCAAGGGCTTCTCCGATGGCTACCTGACCATGGATACGCTCGGGGCGCTGGTATTTGGCATCGTCATCGTCAACGCCATCCGCTCGCGCGGCGTGGAGTCGCCCAAGTTGATCACTCGCTATGCCATCATTGCCGGGCTGATTGCCGGTGTTGGCCTGGCGCTGGTGTATATCAGCCTGTTCCGCCTGGGCGCCGGTAGCCACGAAATCGCGGCAGGGGCCAGCAACGGGGCGGCTGTGCTGCACGCCTATGTGCAACATACCTTCGGCTCGTTGGGCAGCGGCTTCCTGGCCGTGTTGATCGCACTGGCGTGCCTGGTGACTGCCGTGGGCTTGACCTGCGCCTGTGCCGAGTACTTCAGCCAGATCCTGCCGTTGTCCTACCGCGCGCTGGTCGTGATCCTGGCAGGCTTCTCGCTGCTGGTGTCCAACCTCGGGCTGACCAAGCTGATCATGTTCTCGATCCCTGTGCTCACCGCCATCTACCCGCCGTGCATCGTCGTGGTGGGGCTGAGCTTCGTGAACGAGCTGTGGAACTCGCCAACGCGCATCCTCGGCCCGGTGATGCTGGTCTCGTTGCTGTTCGGCATGGTAGATGCCGTCAAAGGTAGCGATATTGCCCACGTGCTCCCGGACTTCATGGCTCACTTGCCCTTGAGCGATCAGGGCCTGGCTTGGCTGGTGCCGTCGGTGGTGACCTTGGCGGGTGCAGTGGTATGCGATCGCATGCTCGGCAAGCCCCGCCAGGCCATGGCATGAGTTGCTAAGCCCAGGGTGCGGCATCGGCCACAAGCCACGAGATGCTGGACCCACTGCTTGGCACTGCAAGCCCCGCATTCGCAAGGATGCGGGGCTTTTGTTCATATGCACCTTGGCAAACGTCGCAAGCGAGCCGCCTTGGAAATTATTCGCCGGAGTTCGCGTGCCTTTTGCGGCTTGCCAGCGTCGAAAGACGGTCTTTATGCTTTCGGCACATGGCACCTACGGATCTCTGCATGAACTTCATCCTGAGCAACCTCAATAACCTCATAGCGGCATGCTGGTTCGTGCTGTGCTGGGGCGGCTATACGCGCTATGCCATCTGGAAGGGGCGGGACACCGCATGCTTGGCCAGCGTGTTGCATTTATACCGTGAAGACTGGATGCGCAGGATGCTGCTGCGTGACAACCGCATTGCCGATGCCAGCGTCATCGGCAACCTGGAACGCAACGCCTCCTTTTTCGCCTCCAGCACCCTGATCATCCTGGCGGGTATCTTGACTGTGCTGGGGGCTTCCGACCGCGCGCTGTCGTTGCTGGCGGATTTACCGCTGGTGCAGCAGGCATCCCAGGGCATGTCGGAGATCAAGTTGCTGTGCCTGGCCACGGTGTTCGTGTATGCCTTCTTCACGTTCAGCTGGTGCATGCGTCAATACAACTTCGCTGCCGTACTGGTGGGCTCGGCGCCCATGATCGGCGAGCGTCAGGTAAGCGAACTAGAGCGCAAGGCCTTTGCCTTGAGGGCGGCCAGGGTGCTGTCATTGGCGGCCAACCAATTCAACTTCGGGCTGCGCGCTTATTACTTCGGCATGGCCATGTTGAGCTGGTTTATCAACCCCTGGTTGTTCATGGCGGTAAGTGTAGGGGTTGTGCTGATCCTTTATCGCCGCGAGTTCCATTCAGACGTGCTTGACGTCATGGTGTTCACCCCCACCGAAAGTTCGACAGGCGAGTTGCACGCCCCACAGTCCACGTTGCCTAACTGAAACGATTAGTCCACGAATGACAGGCATAAAAAAACCCGACAATGTCGGGTTTTTTGTTCGGTTCGATTACTGCTTGGCAGGATCGGCCGGCGTAGTGGTGGTCGCTGGCGTGGCTGGGGCAGCCTCTTCGGCAGCCTTGCGATTGGCTTCGGCCTGGTCTTGGGCAGCTTCGGCGTTTTCCTTGGCGGCTTCGTTCATCTTGTCCTGTGCGTCACCCATCTTCTCCTGGGCTTCTTCACGGTGTTCTTGTGCGTCCTGGGCTTTGTCTTCGCTCGCTTTATCGCAAGCAGCCAGGCCCATGGCAGCAGCCAGCATCAGAGCAAAAGCAAATGGTTTACGCATGAGGGTGTCTCTCCTTGGTGGAATAAGTTGACTTGATGCTTCGAGTCGGGCCCTGCTGGATTAGTTCCACCGTCATTACGCAGATATTAAATATCTTGAAACTGAACTTCCGGCCATGGCGATTGTTTCGCACTAAGGCGGGTTAACGGCCGCGGGCAACTGCAACTCCGCCAGTATGGCAGTGCACGGCAGGTACGCACATGCACGTCTTTTCGTTGCGTCAGTATCCGCACCCGTCTGAACCTGGAAACGATACACCGCCTGCGGCAAGCAGGGCGGCCAAGCAGCTTGCCACGACCTGCTCGGATTTGAAGATCGAATCGGGCAAGCCCTTGAAATCAATTCGGCAGCCCCCATCTGCATGACATCCGCCGCCAACGCAGCCATCCATGCCGCTTGGCGACCACTGTCATCTGATCGGAGTTTGAAGAACATGAGCGTGGAGACTCAAAAAGAAACGCTGGGCTTCCAGACCGAGGTGAAGCAACTGCTGCACCTCATGATCCATTCCTTGTACTCGAACAAGGAGATCTTCCTGCGCGAACTGATCTCCAACGCCTCCGACGCCTCCGATAAGCTGCGTTTCGAGGCGCTGGCAAAGCCCGAACTGCTCGAAGGCGATGCGGACCTGAAGATTCGACTGAGCTTCGACAAGGAGGCCGGTACGGTCACCCTCGAGGACAACGGCATCGGCATGAGCCGCGACGACGTCATCGCTCACCTGGGTACCATTGCCAAATCCGGCACTGCCGACTTCATGAAGAACCTCACCGGCGATCAGAAGAAAGACTCGCACCTGATCGGTCAGTTTGGCGTGGGCTTCTACTCGGCATTCATCGTGGCTGATCAGGTCGATGTCTACAGCCGTCGCGCGGGCCAGCCCGCCAGCGAAGGCGTGCACTGGTCGTCCAAGGGCGAGGGCGAGTTTGAAGTCGCGACCATCGACAAGCCTGAGCGCGGTACCCGCATTGTTCTGCACCTGAAAAAGGACGAGCTGGAATTCGCCGATGGCTGGCGCCTGCGCAACGTGGTCAAGAAGTACTCCGATCACATTGCCCTGCCAATTCAGTTGCCCAAGGAACAGACAGCAGCCGAAGGCGAAGAGCAGCCAGCCCAAGAGTGGGAAACCGTCAACCGTGCAAGCGCCCTGTGGACCCGTCCGCGTACCGAGATCAAGGACGAGGAATATCAGGAGTTCTACAAGCACATCGGCCATGACTTCGAAAACCCGTTGGCCTGGAGCCATAACAAGGTCGAAGGCAAGCTTGAATACAACTCGCTGCTGTACGTGCCTGCCCGCGCCCCGTTCGACCTGTACCAGCGTGAAGCGCCGCGTGGCTTGAAGCTGTACGTTCAGCGCGTGTTCATCATGGATCAGGCCGAGTCGTTCCTGCCGCTTTACCTGCGCTTCATCAAGGGTGTGGTGGATTCCAACGACTTGTCGCTGAACGTGTCGCGGGAAATCCTGCAGAAAGACCCGATCATTGATTCGATGAAGACCGCGTTGACCAAGCGCGTGCTGGACATGCTCGAAAAACTGTCCAAGAACGAGCCAGAGCAGTACAAGAGCTTCTGGAAGAACTTCGGTCAGGTGTTGAAAGAGGGCCCGGCCGAAGACTTTGCCAACAAGGAAAAGATCGCTGGCCTGTTGCGCTTCGCGTCTACCCACGACGAAAGCGGCGAGCAGAGCGTGTCGCTGGCCGACTACCTGGCCCGCGCCAAGGAAGGGCAGGACAAGATCTACTACCTCACCGGCGAGTCCTACGCGCAGGTCAAGAACAGCCCGCACCTCGAAGTCTTCCGCAAGAAAGGCATCGAAGTGTTGCTGCTGACCGACCGCATCGACGAGTGGCTGATGAGCTACCTGAACGAATTCGACGGCAAGGCGTTCGTGGATGTGGCCCGTGGCGATCTGGACCTAGGCAAACTGGATACCGAAGAAGACAAAAAGGCCCAGGAAGAAGTCGCCAAGGATAAGGAAGGCCTGGTAGAGCGCCTGAAAAGCGCATTGGGCGAAAACGTCGCCGAGGTCCGCGTCTCCCATCGCCTGACGGATTCGCCAGCCATTCTGGCCATCGGCGAACAGGACCTGGGGCTGCAGATGCGCCAGATTCTGGAAGCCAGCGGCCAGAAAGTGCCCGATTCCAAGCCCATCTTCGAGTTCAACCCGACCCACCCGCTGATCGAGAAGCTCGATCACGAACAGAGCGAGGACCGCTTCGCCGAGCTGTCGCACATTCTGTTCGACCAGGCCGCGCTGGCAGCCGGTGACAGTCTGAAAGATCCCGCAGCCTACGTCCGGCGCCTGAACAAGCTGTTGGTCGAGTTGTCTGCTTGAATTGACGTATGGCTAAAGCCCGCTTCGGCGGGCTTTTTTCATGGTGCAGCCTTAAGGAGTACAGCATGAGCAAGGTAGTCGTCGAATCCCTGGTCCATCACCTGTCCGGCAAGACCTTCGAGAGCCGTTTGGCCTATGAGCCCGGCGCCTTGGGTCGGCCTGGCCTGGTGATGGCGCCCAACTGGATGGGCGTGACCGAAGGGGCCGAGCGCATCGCCAAGGAAGTGGCAGCGCAAGGTTATGTGGTGCTGCTCGTCGATCTCTATGGTCAGACCGTTCGCCCGGCGAATGCCGATGAGGCGGGCGCTGCAATGATGCCGCTCAAAGAAGACCGCGCCGAGTTGCGCAGGCGCATGGAAGGCGCCCTTGCCCAGTTGCTGGGCCAGTCCAAGGCGCCGCTGAGCCCCGGCAAGGTGGCGACCTTCGGGTTCTGCTTCGGGGGATGCTGTGCGCTCGAACTGGCGCGCGCGGGGGCTGATCTGCGAGCAGCGATCTCCTTCCATGGCACACTGGACACGCCTGATCCTGAGGATGCCAAACGCATCAAGGGCTCGGTCCTGGTGCTGCATGGCGCATCCGACCCCTTGGTGCCCCAAGAGCAGCTCCCGGCGTTCGAAAATGAAATGAACGCCGCCAAAGTCGATTGGCAACTGGTGAGCTATGGCGGTGCGGTGCATTCGTTCACTGACCCGGATGCCAACGTGCCTGGCAAGACGCAGTACGACCGGCGCACCTCCGAGCGGGCCTTCCGCGCAATGCACAACCTGCTGGCCGAGGTATTCCAGCGCTAGCGCGCACGTGACCGGAGCGATTGCCAGCGCTGCGTTGATGGCAGGGCTGGCGAACCGCACGCTGCCCTTGCAGGTCTAGTAGGTTTGCCCCTTACAAGGAAGCCAACCATGATCGCCAGAGCACTGGCCTGCGTAGCGTTGACCGCCTGGCTTGGCCCAGGTGCCGAGGCCCGTGAATACCGCTACAGCGATGCGCACCTGCATTACGTGGATTTCTTTCAGGAATCCGAAGGTATGCCGGCGCTGCTCAGGGCCATGGACGCTGCAGGCATCGATCAGTCGATGATCTCCGGCATCCCCGTTGCCAAGAAATGGCATGAAGACGAGCCCAAGCGCCCCCGCTATTACGCCGGCGACGATGCCGACGCCTATTGGTACAGTGCCACCGATACTTACGTGGCAGCGGCGCTGCAGCAGTTGTCGGGCGAACAGCGCAAGCGATTTCACCCCTTCCTGACCGGCTTCAATCCAGTCGACAAGAATGCCGTGAGCCATATCGAGCGCATGCTCGACCTTTATCCAGGCCTCTGGCAGGGTATCGGCGAGGTATTCACACGTCACGATGACCTGACGGCGTTGACCAGCGGTGAAACCCCGCGTGCCAACAACGAAGCCATGACGCGGGTCTATCACCTGGCCGCCGAGCGCGACCTGCCGGTGCTGTTGCATTCCAATATCACCTCCAAGCGCGAGCGTAACCCTTTGTACCTGGCCGAGATCGAAGAGCCCCTGCGCAATCATCCGCATACGCGCTTCATCTGGGCACACGCTGGCAGCAGCATGGAAATTCACCGGCACCAGACACAGATGGATTTTCTGCTGCCCGTGCTGACGCGATTGCTCGAAGATTACCCGAACCTGTATGTGGACCTGTCGTGGAGTGTGCTCAAGCCCTACCTGCTCGATGAGCAAGGCGTCCCACGCGAACCCTGGCTGGCGCTGGTAAAGCGGTATCCGACGCGGTTCATGCTGGGCTCGGATGTGGTCGGCCGCTTCGATAGCCTGGGGAAGGAGATGGACAGTTTCAGGTCATTTCTGGATGCCTTGCCCGAGGACGTGGCCAGGCGCGTGGCCAAGGACAACTTCCTGGCTGTACTGCCCAAGGGGAAATGACACAGGTCCCGTCGTGCCCCATGGGATCTTTTTTACAACGTAAATGAAAACGCCCCGAACCAGTCGGGGCGTTTTCTATTGGCGCGTCAGCGAATCACTTGCCTTCCCAGCGCTTGAGCACCAGGGTGGCGTTGGTGCCGCCGAAACCGAAGCTGTTGCTCATGACCGTATCGATCTTGGCATTTTCTTCGGTCTTGCGCAGGATTGGCAAGTCAGCGACCGCCGGGTCCAGTTCGTCGATGTTGGCCGAGCCGGCGATGAAGTTGTTCTCCATCATCAGCAGGCAGTAGATCGCCTCGTGTACACCGGCAGCCCCCAGGGAGTGACCGGACAAGCTCTTGGTCGAGCTGATCTTCGGTGCATTTTCGCCGAACACTTCACGAACGCCCTTCATTTCGGCAACGTCGCCCACTGGGGTAGAGGTGCCGTGGGTGTTCAGGTAGTCGATCGGGGTATCGACGGTCGACAGCGCCTGCTGCATGCAGCGGATGGCGCCTTCGCCGCTTGGGGCGACCATGTCATAGCCGTCGGAGGTGGCGCCATAGCCGACGATCTCGGCGTAAATCTTGGCGCCACGGGCCAGCGCATGTTCCAGCTCTTCGACCACCACCATGCCACCGCCACCGGCGATGACGAAGCCATCGCGGTCTGCGTCATAGGCACGCGAGGCCAGTTCCGGGGTTTCGTTGCGCTTGGTCGACAGGGCGCCCATGGCATCGAACAGGAACGACTGGCTCCAGTGCTCTTCTTCACCGCCGCCGGCGAACACGATGTCCTGCTTTCCCCACTGGATCTGCTCCAGTGCAGTACCAATGCAGTGGGCCGATGTAGCGCAGGCAGAAGAGATCGAGTAGTTGATGCCCTTGATCTTGAACGGCGTCGCCAGGCACGCCGAAACAGTGCTGCCCATGGTGCGAGTTACCCGGTAGGGGCCTACACGTTTGACGCCTTTTTCGCGCAGGGTATCCAGCGCTTCCATCTGGTTCAGGGTCGATGCACCACCGGAGCCGGCAACCAGGCCGGTACGCGGGCTGGAGACCTGCTCTTCGGTCAGGCCGGAGTCCTTGATGGCGTCCTGCATCGCCAGATAGGCGTAGGCAGCCGCATGCCCGACGAAACGGAAGACCTTGCGGTCGATCAGTTCCTCGAGATTGAGGTCGATGGAGCCGGAAACCTGGCTACGCAGCCCCATTTCCTTGTATTCCGGGTTGTAACGAATACCCGGACGGCTGTTGCGCAGGTTTTCGGTGACGGTAGCTTTGTCATTGCCCAGGCACGACACGATGCCCAGACCAGTGATAACGACGCGGCGCATGCGAATAACCCTTAGAAGTTGTCAGTGGAGGTGAACACGCCGACCCGCAGGCCTTCGGCGGTGTAGATCTCGCGGCCATCGACACTGACCGAACCATCGGCGATGGCCATGTTCAGCTTGCCTTTGAGCACGCGCTTGATGTGAATGTTGTAGGTGACGTTCTTGGCGGTGGGCAGCACCTGACCGAAGAACTTCACTTCACCGGAACCCAGTGCACGACCGCGGCCCGGCAGGCCTTGCCAGCCCAGGAAAAAGCCGACCAGCTGCCACATGGCATCGAGGCCCAGGCACCCTGGCATCACGGGGTCGCCTTCGAAATGGCAGGCAAAAAACCAAAGATCAGGATTGATGTCCAGCTCGGCGACCAATTCACCTTTGCCGTACTTGCCGCCTTCTTCACTGATGTGGGTGATGCGATCGACCATCAGCATGTTCGGCGCGGGCAGTTGCGCATTACCTGGGCCGAACAGCTCACCGCGACTGCAGCGCAGCAGGTCTTCCCGAGTAAAGGCGTGTTGTTTGGTCATGCGAGCTCCTCAATAACCCCCTGCGGCAGGGGATGAATCTTCCCGGCCGGCCCGTCACGCATCGCGAGCGGGTCGGCAGCCTACAGGTAGACTATTGCGTTGTAGTGAAAGTCACAGCGCACCTGTCGAAAGAAGTACAGGTGTGCACTGAAATGTCTATTTTCAGGTCCGAAAGGAGTCCTGTCCAGTGTTTAAGACTGCCGCACTTTAGCATTTATCGCCAGTCGCGGTTGCCTGTCCTGGCAGCCAGCGCGCCAGCACCTGCTGCAATTCACTGCGGCGCAGGGGTTTGCTCAGGTAGTCATCCATCCCTGCGGCAATACACCGTTCGCGGTCACCCTGCAACGCATTGGCGGTCAGGGCGATGATCGGTACGTGCGCGCCGTTTGTCAGCAGGCGCAATTGACGCGTGGCCTCGTAACCGTCCATGTAGGGCAGGCCACAGTCCATGAAAACGGCGGCGAAATGCTGCAGCCTGACCTGCTCCACGGCCTGCTGACCGTCATCGGCCGTGCTCACCTCAACGCCCAGGCTGCGCAACATGGCCTCGGTGACGTTCTGGTTGACGGCATTATCTTCGACCAGCAATACCCTGGTGGGTTCGGTCCAGGCAAGCTGGCCGGGCGGCGCAACGTGGCGGGCCCGGCGCGTCAATGCTGGCAATGCCAGGGGCATCTCCAGCGTAAAGGTCGAGCCATGGCCTTCGAGGCTCTGGCCATGCAGGTGCCCACCCATGCGTTCGGCCAGGGTGCGCGCGATGGACAGGCCCAAGCCGGTGCCGCCGTAGCGACGGGAAATCGAGCTGTCGGCCTGCTGGAACGCGACGAACATCATCTCCAGGCGATCGTTGTCGATGCCGATACCCGTGTCCTGCACGCTGCATGTCAGCCAGATGCGCTGCTCATCCATCACCTGCCAACGGGCCTCGACCTGCACCTGCCCCTGTTCGGTGAACTTCAGGGCATTACCGATCAGGTTCAGGAGAATCTGCCGGATCCGGGTAGGGTCGCCGTTCACCTGCAACTGGGCGGTGTTCTCGGCCAGGCTCAAGTCCAGCGTCAGCCCTTGTTGCTGCGCTGCATGCTGGAATGACTGGACGCAGTGGGTGATGAGCTCGCCGAGGTTGAAGTCGATGTGCTCGAGCTGCAAGGCCGCCCGTTCAATCCGCGAGAAATCGAGGATGTCATTGATGACCCGCAGCAGATGCCCCGTCGACTCGCTCGCCACTGCGGTGTAGTCGGCCTGCTCGCTGCTCATCGAGGTGGTTTCGAGCAATTGCAGCATGCCCAGTACACCGTTGAGCGGTGTGCGCAGCTCGTGGCTCATCATGGCCAGGAAATCGGACTTGGCGCGGTTGGCCTGCTCGGCCTCTTCGCGAGCCTGGATCAGCTCGGCAATGGCTGTCTTCTGCTCGGTACTGGCCTGCTCCAGCGCACGGGCCAGATTATTGATGTGCCGGGCCAGATGCCCCAGCTCGCTGTCGTCCACCACCGGAACGGGCGTATCGTAGTGACCCTGCTGGATGGCCTTGACGGCATGGCCCATGTCGCTGATGGGTTTGGCCAGGCTCAGGGCCAGGCGGCGAGCCAGCAGGAAGGTGAACAGCAGTGCGAACAACGCCAGCACGGCGGCCTTGATCACGATCTCCTGCTGACGCTGACTGAACGCATCGTCCGACATGCCGACGATAACCCGCCCCAGGTAGTCATCGCCAATAGCCGGGGCCGCCGCCAGGCCTTCCTGGAGAAAATCGCTTTCGAGTCGAATCTGTTGCAGACGAATCGGCGCCTGAAACACCTCCACCTGCTGGGCGCGGTTGGTGCTTTCGTCAGACTGCTCGACGTACACCAAAATATGGTTGCGGCTGTCCTGCACCTCCAGAAACCGCACGTGGGGAATGCTCAGGGTGGCGCGCATCAGGCCTTCGAGCACTTCATTGTTGCCTGAGATGACCCCGTATTCGGACGCGGGCGCAAGCTGGTTGGCAATCAATTGGCCGGTGTGGTTGAGCTCCTGACGCAAATCCTGGATGCGCACGAACGTGAAGAAGCTGATCAAAAGCAGCGTCAGCAGCAGCGCCGGGCCTAGGCTAATGATCTGTGTGCGCGTATGAATGTCCCAGTTCAGGCCCTTGGTCATGGGGTGCGCTCTCCAGCAGCCAGGGCTTGGGCAGCGGCGTCGGGATCAATGGGCTCCAGGCCCAGCGCCCGTGCCACCTGCTGATTGCCGCTGACCCCGAAATGAGCTGGGTAGAGGCTGCGGGGCCAGCGCGCAGGCGATTGCCCGAGCAGGCTGTCGAGCACGCTCAGCCAATCTTGCTGGTCGCTAAAGGTGCTGGCCAGCGCGCCGGCACGGACGAATCCGGCATTGGGGCCGATCAGGGCCATTTGACGGCCGTAACTGCTGAGCAACAGGTTTTTCGCTGTCTTGGAATTGTACAGGTCCGAATCATCGAGCCCGAGCAGCACGTCACTGCTGCCCAGAAGGTATTGCAAGGGGCGGCTGTCACGCGGGTCGGGCCAAGCCTGTGCCACGATCTCCAGGCCAAGCGGTTGCGCGGCACGGCGCAGCTCATCCAGCAGAAACCCACTGTGCTCACCGTACAGCACCCCGATGCGCCTGGCTTGCGGCAACAGGTAGCGGGTCAAGCGCAGTTGCCGATCCAGCGGCGGGTCGCTCCACAGCAAGGTGAGAAACCCGGGGCGTGACTTTCCCAGGCGCTGTTCCACCTGCACCCGGCTGACCCTCATGGCCAGTGCCGGTGGCCCGGCGGTTTGCGACAGGCGCCATTGCAGTGCCTCATCGTCCAGCAACACCAAGCGCAGGTCCAGGTCAAGCCGGCCCGGCGCAGGCAGCTCGCTGGCAGCCTGGAAATGCACGTGGTCATTGGGGCGTCGACTTTCCAGGGCAGCGATGAAGCTGCGGATGCCCGGCTGGTCCTGGGCGCCGACCAGCAGGATTTCGCTAGCGGACAACTGTCCCAATGGCCACAGCCATAGCACCAACAGGCGCAGCAACCGAACCATCAGAACTCCAGCTCCGCGCTCAGGCTCAGCCGATGCCGGCTGTCGTAGCGGTTCTGCACGGCCGTGGTGGGCTCATCATCCAGGCGTTGCTGCCACAGGGCTGCCAGTTCCAGGTTGCTCTCGTACACGCGCCAACGCTTGGCCACGCGCAGGTCCAGGCGTTCGTAGCGGTACTGATTGAGGGCATCGTCTCCATAATAGAAAGCACCACTGGACCAGCCGTGGCCCCAGTCCCTCATCCAGCCGACTGAGCCGCTGTTGCTGGCGCTGAGGTTGCGGTCGGCAGGATTGCTGGCCCAGGCGTCGACATGGGCGAAGGTCAACCGCAGCCGGTCGCGCAGGGTAGGGCGCCAATCGAATTGGGCCTCGCTGCCGCTGAAGCGCGCGCGGTTCGCATTGCTGGCGATGTACTGGTTGTTCTTGAGCGGCTCGCTGATCATGCCGGTGATCTCATCAAAGAACACCTTCAGGTCCATGCTCAGGTCCAGATCGCTGAAGTAGCCGTTGTAGCCCAGCTCACGCGAGCGCATGTGCTCCTGCTCCAGGTCACCAGGGCCGCGGGTCTTGACGAAGTATTCGCCATGCTGCTGGCCAAAGGCGTAGGGCATCAGGTTCTTGACGGTGTAGCTCCAGTTGACGTTGTTTTCGAACATGTCAGGCGAACGTACCGCCTCGGAATAGACGGCGCGCAGGCCATGGCGCGGAGTGATCAGGTAATTGATCGCCAACCGTGGGGTAAGCGAGCTGCCAGAGAGCCGCGAATCCTCGAACATGGCGCCGCCCTGCACGATCCAGTGCTCGTCGGCTCGCCACTCCAGTTGCCCGAAAAGCCGCCAGGTCTGATCGTCCACGCTGCCATTGAAGTAGGTCTGCGAGTCGGCACGATCATAGCGATAGTTCATGCCGCTGAGCAGGCGCAGACTGTCGGTCAGGCTGTAGGTGTCCTGGATTTCCAGGTCATAGCGGGTTTCACGCGTGCTCTGGTCGACATCGCCGCACACCACGTCACTGCCGCCCTGGTTGTTCCACTGCTCCTTGATCGCATCGACCAGGGCCTGCTCCTGAGGGTTGCTGCTAGGGGGCGGGTTGTTCGCGCCGCGGGCTACCCGTTCGGCGTAATTGGGGTTCATTTGCCAGAGGCGGGTGAGTTCAGGGCTGAAGGACAACGCCGCGTCGCAGGCCCGCCACACTTGCTGGCGGTCGAAGTGCTGCGCCGAACCCTGGACGTACAGGCTGTGTTCAGCGGCAAAGTCGATGTTCCAGCGCACCGAGCCTGCATAGTCCATGGACTTGACGTCGGCATCCTTGCCGCGCTGGGTCACGAACGGGAACACTGGCTGGTAGGTATAGGGCCGCTGGTTGGTGCCTTCTTTGGCGGCCAGTTGCCAGTCCAGTGTCTGGTCCTGCGCCAGGGCATGGCTGGCGCTCAGGTTCAAACGTGTGGCGCGGCGGCTGTCACGGTAGTGCTGGCCGAACTGGTCATGGTCGAACCCATCATCCTGCAGGCCCGAGATGGACAGACGCATATCGCCGTTGTCCCAGCCAAAGCCCTGGCTGGCATAGAAGTCGTCGATGCCGTTTTGCCCGCGCGTGACTTTCAGGCGCGTGCCGTGGCTGTCGGCAGGATTGCGGGTGAGGATGTTCACCACGGCCATCAGGGCATTGGCGCCATAGCTGACCGTGTTCGGCCCTCTGAACACCTCGATTCGGTCGATGTCTTCCAGCGCCAGCGGGATATCGCTCCAGTCTACCGTCGCCAGCCCGGCCCGATACACCGAGCGGCCGTCGATCAGCACCTGCATGCGGCGCGCTTCGTTGACGTTGCTGCCGTGGTAATTGACGGTCGGTTGATTGCCAGCCAAATAGCCCACCATCATCCCTGGCACGAGCCTGAGCAGCTCGGGGATGTCACGCGCGCCGCTGGCCCGGATCAAGGCGCCGTCGAGCACGGTCATGCTCCCTGGCACCGCAGCCGGGGATTGTTTGAGGCGTGTTGCAGTCAAAACCTGTGGCAGGTCGCTGTTGTCGATGAACAAGTCATCTGCCAGCGCAGGTGCACCGAGCAGGGCGGTCAACAGCAACAGCCGCGGGTAGGGAGGCGAGCCAGGGAGCACGGAGCGGCCTTGTATCGTGGGTAAGCCGGCATGGTAAATGAACTTTGCCGTTTTGCCAGTGATCTGCGGCGGTATTGATGCTGGCCGATCAGTGGGCATGCACCTGGCCTGGGCGAGCAATGCCCGACCGGCCTTGGCGCAGGGCAGGTGACCCGTATAATGCGCCGGTCGCCATTTATTTTAGGTGTTAACGGATTGGATATGACTGATCAGCAACCTGTTGCAGTTCTGGGCGGCGGCAGCTTCGGCACGGCCGTGGCAAACCTGCTGGCACAGAACGGTGTGCCCGTGCGCCAATGGATGCGCGACCCGGCACAGGCCCAGGCGATGCGTGAGCATCGCGAGAACCCGCGCTACCTCAAGGGCATTGGGCTGCACGAGGGGGTAGAGCCGGTCAATGACCTGCTGGCCACGCTCCAGGCGTGCGACCTGATTTTCGTGGCCTTGCCCTCCAGTGCCTTGCGTAGCGTATTGGCGCCACATGCCGACCTGCTGCGTGGCAAAGGACTGGTCAGCCTCACCAAAGGGATCGAGGCCCAGACGTTCAAGCTGATGAGCCAGATCGTCGAGGAGATCGCCCCGCAGGCGCGCATAGGTGTGCTCTCCGGGCCCAACCTTGCCCGGGAAATTGCCGAGCACGCCCTGACTGCCACTGTGGTGGCCAGCGAAGACGAGCGCCTGTGCCAACAGGTGCAGGCTGTGCTGCATGGCAGGACCTTCCGCGTGTATGCCAGCAGTGACCGTTTTGGCGTGGAACTCGGTGGCGCCCTGAAGAACGTCTACGCCATCATCGCTGGCACGGCCGTGGCGCTGGGCATGGGCGAGAACACCAAGAGCATGCTGATCACCCGCGCACTGGCCGAGATGACCCGCTTTGCAGTCAGTCAGGGCGCCAACCCCATGACCTTCCTGGGCCTGGCCGGCGTGGGCGACCTGATCGTCACCTGCTCCTCACCCAAGAGTCGTAACTACCAGGTGGGCTACGCGCTCGGCCAAGGGCTGAGCCTGGATGAGGCGGTGAGTCGGCTGGGGGAAGTGGCAGAGGGCGTCAACACCCTCAAGGTACTCAAGGCCAAGGCCCAGCAGGCGCAGGTGTACATGCCCCTGGTCGCCGGCCTGCATGCCATCCTGTTCGAAGGCCGCACGTTGAATCAGGTGATCGAGCACCTGATGAGCGCCGAGCCGAAGACCGATGTCGATTTCATTTCCACCAGCGGCTTCAACTGAACCCTGATAACCCTGGCAAACGGCAAGGAGCGACACATGAACGATACCCCTGAACATGCCCAGCGCGAGTCCCTGATCCTGCGCGTGGTCTGGATGCTGGTTTTCCTGGTGGTCTGGCAATTGGCCGAGTTGCTGCTGGCCGGTCTGGTAGTAGTCCAGTTGATCTATCGACTGATCTACGGTGCGCCCAGCGCCAGCGTGATGGACGTTGGCGATAGCCTGAGCCAGTACCTGGCTCAGATCGGACGTTTCGGCACCTTCCATACCGATCAGAAGCCCTGGCCGTTTGCCGATTGGCCAGCACCACGCCCGGCGGACGGCGAGGCGCCCCATGTGGCGCGCGCGCCTGCGCCTGCTGAACCTGACCGAGAGCCCAAGCTGTGAACCTGTGGGTGTTGCGCCACGGTGAAGCCGAGCCGCGAGCCACCCGCGATGCCGAGCGGCGCTTGACCGCGCGCGGTCACGAGCAGGTTCTGCACAGCGCTGCACACCTGGCAGGCAAGCCACTGCAGGCGATCATTGCCAGCCCTTATGTTCGGGCGCAGCAGAGCGCTGCGTTGGTCCATGAGGCATTGGGGTTTAGCGAGCCGGTACGCACGGTGCCGTGGCTGATGCCCGAGAGCGATGTGCAACACACGATCGGCCAGATTGAACGCCTTGGTCTGGATCACGTGCTGCTGGTCAGCCACCAGCCGTTGGTCGGCCACCTAGTCGGGTTGCTCGAGCACGGTCACCTGCAGCGGCCGGCCGCCATGGGCACGGCAAGCCTAGCGGAGCTAGAAGGGGATTGGCCCTTGGCGGGATTGATGTCGCTGCGCGCCTTGCACATGTCCTGCTGATTGCCTGCGCTGGCTACGTCATACAGGTTTGCAATGGAGGCAACTGGCATTTTTGTTAGTTGTTTCAATCGATTGCGACTTGCTAGCTTAGTCACAAAGAACAGGCATAAGGTTGGGTCGATGACGGGCGAAATGTTGAAATTGTTGTGCTCGCTGAACCTGCAAACCACCACGGAGAAGGTCGAGCAAGGCATCGCCCTGGACCACGCCCAGCACAGCTTGCTGCGGGAGGTCTCCGACGCCAAGTTCTATCACCTGATGCGCAAGATCGAGGCGAACACGGCGCTTGAGGAAGGTCGACGTCAGCAAGCCGAGCAGGAACTGCTTGCCTTGCAGCTAGCCTGCACCCGCGTGGCCCACCTGATACAAACCAGCTGCCTGGCGCTGCGCAGATTGGATCTTGACGCTGAAGACCAGCGTCTGGCGCGCGAGGCGCTGGAAAGCCAGCAAGCCTTCATCAAGGCGTGTCTGCGCCGCTCGCTGGGTAGCTTTGATCGATCGGCCTGACCTGATCGCCCTTGCCGATGACCTTTCCGAACGTTGCCTGGGGCTTGGTGGACAACCACAATGGGCCACTCTCTGCGCCCGGAAGCCCACCATGCCGCAACCGATATTCTTTGCCCATGCCAATGGGTTTCCGTCGGCAACCTACGGCAAGTTGTTCGCCGCCCTGGCGCCGGACTACTCTGTGCAGAGCTTGCCCCAGCACGGCCACGATCCGCGCTTTCCGGTAGACGCCAACTGGCAGAGCCTGGTGGACGAGCTGTTGTACCACCTTGAGCAGCAGCCAGGCCCCGTATGGGGTGTGGGACATTCGTTAGGGGGTGTTCTGCATTTGCATGCCGCCCTGCGGCGACCTGAGCTCTACCGGGGCGTGGTCATGCTCGACTCGCCCGTGCTGACCCGCGCAGACCAGTGGCTGCTGCGCGCTGCCAAGCACCTGGGCTTGATCGACCGCATTACCCCGGCCGGCCGGACGCTAGGTCGGCGCGCCGAATTCGAAGATCGGCTCAGTGCCCGTTCCTATTTCGCCAGCCGATCACTGTTCCGCCACTTCGACCCCGACTGCCTGGATGCCTACGTCGAGCATGGCCTGCACGAGCATCAGCACGCGCTGTGCCTGCGCTTCGATCCTGCTATCGAAATCAGCATCTATCGCAACGTACCCCACCTGAGCCCTGCGCCTGTTCAGCAGTTGCACCTGCCGCTGGCCATGGTCCGTGGTCAGGCCAGTACCGTGGTGCGTCGTCATCATGCCTTGGCGGTGCGGGGCATGCCGAAGGGGGAATATCACAGCGTTCCGGGTGGCCACATGTTCCCGCTTGAGCACCCGGAAGATACCGCCAGCCTGATCAAGGGCCTGTTCGATCGGTGGGGTCAGGCATGAATATCCAGGTCGAAGACATACGCTTGAACCTTGGCCATATCGAGCTGGCCGGCCACGTGTTCGGCCCCGAGGACGGCCTGCCGGTGATCGCATTGCACGGCTGGCTGGACAACGCCAACAGCTTCGCGCGCCTGGCGCCCCGCCTTCGGGGCCTGCGCATCGTGGCCTTGGACATGGCCGGTCATGGCCATTCGCAACATCGTCCGCCGGGTGCCGGCTACGCGCTGGCCGACTACGCCTACGACATCGTGCGCGCAGCCGAGCAACTTGGCTGGGAGCGCTTCGCCCTGCTGGGGCATTCACTGGGCGCTATCATCAGCGTGCAACTGGCCGCCGCATTGCCCGAGCGTGTCAGCCACCTGGCGCTCATCGATGGCCTCATCCCGCCTACCGGTGAGGAGCAGGATGCTGCCGAGCGGCTGGGGATGGCGCTGCGCGCCCAGATGCGCCTCGATACCAAGCGCAAGTCGGTGTACAGCACCCAGGACCAAGGCGTGGAGGCACGCATGAAGGGCATGGTCGCGGTGAGCCGCGAAGCGGCCGAGCTGCTGGCCCAGCGTGGGCTGATGCCCGTGGCCGGTGGCTACAGCTGGCGCAGCGACAGTCGCCTGACCTTGCCCTCGCCGATGCGCCTGACGCAAGCCCAGGCGATGGCCCACGTGCGGCACGTCAAGTGCCCCGGCTGCCTGGTGGTGGCAGCGCAGGGTATGCTGGCGCGTCGCGAGGGGTTGCTTGAGCAGCTACCCTTTGAACAAGTGACCTTGCCCGGTGGCCATCACCTGCACCTGAACGATGAGCAGGGCGCAACGCTTGTAGCAGACTGTTTCAATCGCTTCTTTGGCTTTGCTTGACTTGCACCGGACAAGTGTCGAGGCTTGGCGGGTTGATCAGGGAGACAACCATGCAATTGCCAGACATGTACATGCTTCACCTTGACGCCGAGCGCCGCGTGGGCCGCCTATGAGTGCGCCTGCCGCCTTGCGTTGCCTGTTGGCCGTCAGCGCGCTGCTTGCCAGCACCACGCTCTGGGCCGGCAGCCTGCCAGTGCCAGTGGACGCCAAGGTTGTCGATCAGCGCCCGGCTGTGGAGCAGGAGCGCGTCTATCCATTGGGGCCACTGCGCAAGATTAGCGGCCGCCTGCGGGTGGAGGATAAAGTAGAGAGCCGTGGCCAGGTCAGTTCCACCACCTATGAGCTGCCGGTTGAGCGCTCCGCGCGGGAGGCTTTCACGCGCGCGCGCGAGGCCTTGCAGCAAGACGGCGGGTATCCGTTGTTCTGGTGCCAGGGCCGCGACTGTGGCGAGGCTAGCCTGTGGGCCAACGATGTCTTTGCCAATGCTCGGCTCAATGGTGGCGATGAGCGCCAGGCGTTCATCCTGCTGCGCCGCTCTGCCGAGCAGGCCGATACGTTGGTCGCACTCTACAGCGTGACCCGTGGTAATCGCCGGGCCTACCTGCATGTGGAGGAGTTCGTCGCCGCCAGCCCGTTGGGTGAACTGCTGCCTACTGCTGCAACCGTGCTGCGTGAAATGCGTGACACCGGCAAGCTCGATTATCCTGATCTGAGCGAGCCGCAGCCGGCTTGGGCAACCCTGCTTGCACGCAGCCTCAATCTGGACAGCACCTTGCGCGCCACCCTGAGCGGTGCCCAGGCCGAGGCCTGGCGTGAAGCACTGATAAAGGCCGGTGTACGCAGCGCTCGCCTGGAGCTCGGCGATTCGCCGACCGATGGCCTGCACCTCGAACTGATCCGTTGACGGGCAAGACCATGGTTGACAATGATCGCCTGCTGATCCAGATCCTTTTGCTGGCATTGCTAGGCGCCGGCCTATGGGTCATGGCCCCCTTCATTTCGGCGCTGCTGTGGGGCGCCATCCTCGCATTCGCCAGCTGGCCCTTGATGCGGTTCCTGACCCGCGTGCTGGGTGGGCGCGAAACCCTTGCCGCCGGATTGTTGACCAGCGCCTGGATCCTCATCGTGGCGCTGCCCTTGGTCTGGCTGGGCTTCAACCTGGCCGACCACATTCGTGATGCGACCTTGTTCGTGCGTGATGTGCAGGTCGATGGCCTGCCGGATGCGCCTTTGTGGCTGGTCGACATCCCGTTGGTAGGCGAACGCATGGCCAGCTGGTGGTCGTCGCTGGACCAGCAGGGCGCCGCGCTGCTGGCATCGGTCAAACCCTACTTGGGGCAGGTGGGCAACTGGCTCCTGGCCCGCAGCGCGCAGATCGGAAGTGGCGTGCTGGAACTCACCCTGAGCCTGGTCTTCGTGTTCTTCTTCTACCGCGACGGGCCGCGGCTCTCGGCGTTCGTGCTTCGGCTGCTGCACCGGCTGACCGGCGAGCGCGCCGAGTATTACCTGAACCTGGTGGCCGGCACGGTACAACGGGTGGTCAATGGCGTGATCGGTACGGCGGCGGCGCAAGCCCTGCTCGCGTTGATCGGCTTTCTCATCGCAGGCGTGCCGGGTGCCATCGTGCTTGGTTTGATCACCTTCATGCTCAGCCTGATCCCCATGGGCCCGCCGCTGGCCTGGCTGCCGGTGACCGGCTGGCTGATCTGGAAGGGTGACTACGGCATGGCGATCTTCATGGGTATCTGGGGCACCTTCGTGATCAGTGGCGTGGACAACGTGCTCAAGCCCTACCTGATCAGCCGTGGCGGCGACTTACCGCTCGTGATCGTGTTGCTCGGCGTGTTCGGCGGCCTGATTGCCTTCGGCTTCATCGGCCTGTTCATCGGCCCGACGTTACTGGCCATCGGCTACAGCCTGCTGCTGGACTGGAGTCGCAACGTGCAGCCTACCCCGACTGCCTAGGCCTGCCGCCTGGTCGAGCATGTTTCTTTACGTGTTCTTTATGCCAGGCCTGCCCCCACGATCTCGAGCCTTTACGCTGGCCTGACCGAAAATCCCCATAAAGCGGCCGCAGCCGCATCAACGGGGATTGATTCATGAACTTGCTCGAAGGGTTGTCACTGCTGATCGCGGTGGCCATGGCGGTGTACCTGCTGACGGCGCTACTACGCGCCGATCGCAGCTAAGGGGGCGCCAATGCACGCCTACGATATCGCCTTGCTGATGGCCTTCTTCGCCATTGTCCTGCTACCGGCCCCTTGGCTGGGAAGGTACTACTTCAATGTCATGGAAGGCCGGCGCACCTGGCTTACGCCATTACTGGGACCGATTGAAAATGTCTGTTACCGGGTGGCTGGGGTCTGCCCATCGCAGCAGCAGGGCTGGCGCCACTATGCCCTGGCGCTTCTGATCTTCAATTTAGTTGGGTTCCTACTGCTGTTCGGCGCGCTGGTGGCCCAAGGCCTTCTGCCATTGAATCCGCAGCGCTTACCCGGCCTTGAGTGGTCGCTGGCCTTCAACACCGCGGTCAGCTTCGTGACCAACACCAACTGGCAGGCCTACAGTGGCGAGGCCTCCATCAGCTACCTGAACCAGATGCTCGGCCTGACCGTGCAGAACTTCATCAGTGCGGCCACGGGCCTGGCCGTGCTGGTAGCCTTGTGCCGTGGTATCGCCCGTCGCAGCAGTGCGGCCTTGGGTAATTTCTGGGTGGACATGACCCGGGCCACGCTTTATGGGCTGTTACCCCTGTCCCTGCTACTGGCGCTGCTGTTGGTATGGCAGGGCGTGCCCCAGACCTTCAGCGACTATGCCCATGCCCTGACATTGCAAGGGGCCGAGCAGCTGATCCCGCTCGGCCCGGCAGCCAGCCAGATTGCGATCAAGCAACTGGGTACCAACGGCGGTGGCTTCTTCGGCGTCAACTCGGCGCATCCGTTTGAAAACCCGACAGCGTGGAGCAACCTGTTCGAGGTGTCGGCGATCATCCTGATTCCCGTGGCGCTGGTGTTCATGTTCGGCCATTACGTGAAAGACCTGCGCCAGAGCCGCGCCATTGTGGCCTGCATGCTTGCATTGTTTCTGGTCGGCGGCGCATCGGCTTTGTGGTCCGAACACCAGCCCAACCCGGCGCTGCACGTCAGCGAGGTGGAGCAGGCAGCCCCTCTGGAAGGCAAGGAAAGTCGCTTCGGTATCACGGGTTCGGTGTTGTGGACAGTCACTACCACGGCAGCCTCCAACGGTTCGGTCAATGCCATGCACGACAGCCTCAACCCACTGACAGGCATGGTGGCCATGGTCAACATGATGGTCGGCGAAGTCATCTTCGGCGGCGTCGGGGCAGGCCTGTACGGCATGTTGCTGTTCGTGCTGATCGCAGTGTTCCTGTGCGGGCTGATGATCGGCCGCACGCCGGAGTACCTGGGCAAGAAGCTTCAAGCCCGCGAGGTACAGCTGCTGGTGGCGACGTTGCTGGTGATGCCGGTCGGCGTGCTGGTACTGGCCGCCGTCGCTGCCAGCCTGCCAGGGCCGGCCACAGCGGTGAGCAACCCTGGCGCCCATGGCTTCAGTCAGTTGCTTTATGCCTATACCTCCGGGGCCGCCAATAACGGGTCGGCCTTCGCAGGCTTTGGCGCCAACACGGTGTTTCACAACCTCATGATCGGTCTGGCGATGCTGATCGGCCGTTTCGGTTACATCCTGCCTGTCCTGGCGCTGGCTGGGAGCCTGGCAGCCAAGCCACAGGCACCTCAAGGCCCCAACAGCTTTCCCACCCAAGGGCCACTGTTCACCCTCCTGCTGCTGCTGACCATCCTGCTGGTAGGCGGGCTGACCTTCCTGCCGACCTTGGCCTTGGGGCCGGTTGCCGACCATTTGAGCCAGGCCTATTGAGAGATGACCATGAACATGCCCATTCCAGAGATCAAGGCCCAACCAGACGCAGCAGCCCAGACGCGGCTGGCCGCGCTGTGGCGGCCAGCGTTGCTGCAGGCGTTGCTCAAGCTCGATCCACGTCAACTCAAACGCTCACCGGTCATGCTGGTGGTGGCCATTACGGCCTTACTGACCACCGTGCTGTGCCTGGCCCCGGCCAATGGCGTCACCCCAGGCGTTGCGGTGCAGATCGCAGCCTGGCTGTGGTTCACCGTGCTGTTCGCCAACTTCGCCGAGGCCCTGGCCGAAGGCCGGGGTAAAGCCCGGGCCGACAGCCTCAAAGCCGGCAGCCAGGGGCTCTCGGCCAGGCGTCGCAATCCGGATGGCAGCTTCGACAACGTGCCGGCTGTATCCCTGCGCAAGGGTGATGTAGTCCGGGTGGAGGCTGGCGAGATGATCCCCGCCGACGCCGAGGTGATAGAAGGTATCGCTGCCGTCAACGAGGCAGCCATCACCGGGGAATCTGCGCCCGTCATTCGGGAGTCAGGCGGCGATCGTTCGGCGGTGACCGGCAATACCCGTCTGGTGTCGGACTGGCTGCTGATCCGCATCGCCAGCAACCCCGGTGACTCCACCCTGGACCGTATGATCGCCCTGGTCGAGGGCGCGCGCCGGCAGAAAACGCCCAACGAGATCGCCCTGGACATGCTGTTGATCGGCCTGACCCTGGTGTTTCTGATTGTGGTGGTGACCCTGCAACCCTTTGCTCACTTCGCTGGGGGCAGCTTGCCGCTGATTTTTCTGGCCGCGTTGCTCGTCACACTCATTCCCACCACCATCGGCGGCTTGCTCTCTGCCATCGGCATCGCCGGCATGGACCGCCTTGTGCGCCTCAACGTCATCGCACGTTCAGGGCGCGCCGTGGAAGCCGCAGGCGACGTGCACACCTTGATGCTGGACAAGACCGGTACCATCACCTTCGGTAACCGCCGCTGCAGCGCACTGTACGCCGCGCCCGGTGTGACCGCCCGTGAGCTGGGGGAGGGGGCCTTGCTGGCTTCGCTGGCCGATGACACGGCAGAGGGCAAGTCGATCGTCGAGTACCTGCACCAGCTTCATGATTTCGTCGAACCGGCGGCCGGGCACTACCAACCGGTAGCCTTCACGGCCCAGACACGCCTGTCTGGTATCGACCTGGGGCCACGTCGTTATCGAAAAGGCGCCGTCGATGCGCTCCTTGCCTTCGTCGAGATGCAGCGCGCGGACATGCCGACAGCCCTTGCCCGAGAGGTAGAGCGCATTGCCCAGTCAGGCGGTACGCCGTTGCTGGTGTGCCTCGACAAGCGTCTGCTGGGCGTGATTCACCTCAAGGATGTGGTCAAGCCTGGCATTCGCGAACGCTTTGCCGAACTGCGCAAGCTGGGTATCAGGACCGTCATGGTCACTGGCGACAACCCGCTCACGGCAGCCGCCATCGCGGCCGAAGCGGGCGTGGATGATGTGTTGGCAGAGGCAACACCGGAGAAAAAACTGGCGCGCATTCGCCAGGAGCAGCAAGACGGCCGTCTGGTGGCCATGTGCGGCGATGGTGCCAACGACGCGCCAGCTCTGGCCCAGGCGGATGTGGGTATGGCCATGAACGATGGCACCCAGGCTGCACGGGAGGCGGCCAACATGGTCGATCTGGACAGCGACCCGACCAAACTGTTGGACGTGGTGCAGGTTGGCAAGGCGCTGCTCATCACCCGTGGGGCGTTGACGACCTTTTCCATCGCCAACGACGTGGCCAAGTACTTCGCCATCCTGCCAGCGTTGTTCGCGGTGATTTATCCGCAGCTGGGGGTGCTCAACGTCATGCAGCTGGCAAGCCCGCAGAGCGCGATCCTGTCGGCCATCGTGTTCAACGCACTGATTATCGTCGTGCTCATTCCGTTGGCCTTGCGTGGGGTGCAGGTACAGGCTGCCAGTGCTGCGCAGCTGCTCAGGCGCAACCTGCTGATCTACGGGCTGGGCGGCATCATCGTACCGTTCGCCGGCATCAAGGTCATCGACCTGCTGCTCAACGCCTTGCACCTGGTCTGAGGAGGCCATCATGACTGCATACCTACGCCCGGCTCTGAGCCTGGTTCTGTCGATGACCTTCCTGACAGGTGCGCTGTACCCCCTGGCAGTCACCGGTATTGCCCAGGTGGCGTTCCCCTACCAAGCCAATGGTAGCCTGGTGCAAGACGAGCAGGGTCGCGTGCGCGGCTCTGCCTTGATCGCCCAGCGCTTCGAGGGTGACGGTTGGTTTCATTCCCGTCCCTCGGCAGGTGATTTCGCGACCGTGGCCAGCAGCGCCAGCAACCTTGCCCCTGGCAACCCAGCCTTGATGCAGCGTGTTCAGGCACAGGCAGCCGCGCTGCACCAGCCAGAGCAGGGGCCGGTCCCACTGGCGCTGGTCACAACCTCGGGCAGTGGGCTGGACCCACACCTGCCGCCGCTGGCCGTGGCCTATCAGTTGCCACGGGTAGCCGCCGCCCGACATCTACCCATCGAACGCTTGCAGGGTCTGCTCGAAGCCGCCACGCTGCGCCCATTGGTGGGCCCTGCGGTGGTCAACGTCCTGGCCCTGAACCAGGCAATGGAAAGGATGAGCCGTTCGGGCCAGGGCCTGTGACCCTTGCTGTGAAGGAAACCCCATGAGTGATTCCGACCGCGCCGATGCGCTGCTGGCAGATTTCCCAAAGCCGGGGCGAGGGCGGCTGAAGGTGTTTCTTGGCGCCGCGCCCGGTGTCGGCAAGACCTTCGCCATGCTCACCCATGCCCATGCCCAGCAGCGCATGGGCCGCCAAGTGCTGGTAGGCGTGGTCGAAACCCACGGGCGTGCCGAAACCGAAGCCCTGTTGGCGGGCCTGCCCCAGCAACCGCTGTTGCGCACCCGTTACCGGGGCGTGACCCTGCACGAAATGGACCTGGATGGGGTGCTCAGTACCCCGGGCAGCCTTGTGCTGGTGGACGAACTGGCTCACAGCAACGCGCCGGGCAGCCGCCACGCCAAGCGCTGGCAGGATGTGCAGGAACTGCTAGCCGCTGGTATCGACGTCTACACCACAGTCAATGTCCAGCATCTGGAGAGCCTCAACGACAAAGTGCGCGACATCACCGGTGTTTTGGTGCGTGAAACGGTGCCGGACTGGGTGGTACACGAAGCGTTCGACCTGTTGCTGGTGGACCTGCCGCCACGCGACCTGCTCGAACGGCTGCGCGAAGGCAAGGTGTACGTGCCTGAGCAAGCGAGGGCGGCCATCGACGCATTCTTTTCCCAGCGCAACCTCAGCGCGCTGCGGGAACTGGCCATGCAGGCCGCTGCCGCCCAGGTCGATACCGACGCCGCCCAGGGCTATCGCCAGGGCGGCACTGCAGCGCCAGCGCTGCGCGGGCGCTTGCTGGTCGGGGTAGATGGCGACGACCAGGCTGAGCGCCTGGTGCGTCATGCCAGCCGCGTGGCGCAGCGTCGGCACTTGCCCTGGAGCCTGGTCCACGTGGACAACGGGCGCCTGCACGACGAGAACGGGCGCCAGCGAATACAAGCCGCCCAGCAACTGGCCGAGCGCCTGGGTGGGGAGGTGGTCGTGCTGCGCGCTGCGGAGGTGGCTCGTACGCTGATCGAGCATGCCCGCGAGCGGCGTGCCAGCCTGGTACTGGTAGGGCAGTCCCGTGACCGGTGGCGCCGCCGACTGTTCGGCGCCGGTGTCGCTGCACGGCTGCTGCGGGGCAGTCATGGTCTGGAGGTCAATGTGCTCGATCGCGACGTCCAGCGCTCGGCACCCAAGCCCGCAGCCCGATATGTGTGGGCATGGCGACATTACCTGTTGGCGCTGGCCGCGACCGTCCTGGCGGCGGGCCTGGCCTGGGCGGTGACCAGCGTGCTGGCGTTGCCCAACATCTCCCTGGTGTTTCTGGCAGCGGTGCTGCTGGTGGCAGTGCGCACCAGCCTTGGGCCCGCCCTGGCTTGTGCGATGCTGTCCTTCCTGGCGTACGATTATCTGTTCATTGCGCCCAACTTTTCCCTGAGTATCCAGCGCGAAGAGGACGTGCTGACCCTGGTGTTTTTCCTGCTGATGGCCGCGCTCACGGGTAACCTTGCCGCGCGCCAGCGCAGTCAGTTGCAGGCCCTGCGTGAAACCCAGGCGCAAACCATCCAGTTGCTGGACCTGTCTCGCCGCCTGACCGGAGCCACGGACCGTCAGGCGGTGCTGGAGGCTGCGCACCAGCACCTCGATGGCCGGCTTGGCTTGCAGGTCTGCATCCTGCAGCGCGACGAGCATGGCCAACTGCACGTAGCCAGCGGCGACCCCACTTCTTTTACCGACAACGAGCGCGCAGCGGCGCAGTGGGCCTGGCAGCACGATCAGGCGGCCGGATTTGGTAGCGATACACTGCCCGAAGGGCGTTGGTGGTGGTGGCCCTTGACCGTGGACAGCCAGCCTTTGGCCTTGATGGGCGTGGCTCAGTGCGCAGGCCAGGCGCTCAGTGGCCCCGAGCGGCGATTGCTGCGTGGCTTGGCGCAGCCAGTGGCCCAGGCCCTGGCCCGGGCACAGCTGTCCGAGCAGTTGGAGGCGGCGCGTCTGCACGGCGAGACCGAACAGCTGCGCAGTGCATTGCTGGCCTCCGTATCCCACGACTTGCGCACGCCGCTCACGTCCATGCGCGGCAGCATCGACAGCTTGCTGGCGTTGGGCGAGGCCATTGCCGAATCGGACCGACGTGAGCTGCTTGAAGGCACCCGCGACGAAGCCGAGCGGTTGGACCGCTATATCCAGAACCTGCTGGACATGACCCGCTTGGGGCACGGCAGTCTCAAACTGGCCCGCGACTGGGTAGCGCCTGCCGACATCGTGGGCAGCGCGCTGCATCGACTGCGGGCCGTGCTGGCACCCCTGAACCTCGATACCCAGGTGCCGGCCAACTTGCCACTGCTGTTCGTGCATGCCGCGTTGATCGAACAGGCCCTGGTCAACGTGCTTGAGAACGCCGCACGGTTTTCGCCTGCTCAGGGGCGCCTGCGTGTCGAGGTGACGGTGCACGACCAGCAGCTGCATATCGCCGTCAGCGATGAAGGCCCTGGCATCGCCCTGGCGGACCGGGACAAGGTCTTCGACATGTTCTACACCGCTGCACGCGGTGATCGCGGTGGCCAGGGCACGGGCCTGGGCTTGGCGATCTGCCAGGGCATGGTCGGGGCCCATGGCGGTCAGGTCAGGGTTGGCGAGGGCACAGATGGTGTTGGCACCTGCATGACCTTATGCTTGCCGCTGCCTACCCAACCGGACACCGGAAGCGACGTGCCATGAGCCAGACCGCCACCTTGCTGGTCATCGATGACGAGCCTCAGATCCGCAAATTCCTGCGCATCAGCCTGGCTTCTCAGGGCTATAAAGTCCTTGAAGCGGAGAACGGCACCCAGGGGCTGGCGCAGGCTGCCTTGGGTAAGCCTGACCTGGTGGTCCTCGACCTTGGCCTGCCGGACATGGACGGGCAGCAGGTGCTGCGCGAACTGCGCCAGTGGAGCACGGTGCCGGTGATGGTCTTGTCGGTACGCGCCAGCGAAGTACAGAAGGTCGACGCCCTGGACGCCGGCGCCAATGACTATGTGACCAAGCCGTTTGGCATTCAGGAGTTTCTTGCACGCGTTCGTGCCCTGCTCAGGCAGGTGCCGCAGAGGGGCAGCGCGCCGGCCTGCGTCAGTATCGGGCCGCTGACCGTCGATCTTGCCTTGCGACGCGTGACCCTGGAAGACGCCGATGTGACTTTGACCCGCAAGGAATATGCCCTATTGGCGCAACTTGCGAGCCATCCCGGGCGCGTCATCACTCAGCAGCAACTGCTCAAGGACATCTGGGGGCCAACCCATGTGGGTGACACGCATTATTTGCGCATCGTGGTCGGGCACCTGCGGCAGAAGCTTGGCGATGACCCGATGGCGCCGCGCTTCATCGCCACCGAGGCAGGGGTAGGGTACCGATTGCTCGCCCCGGTGCAGTGAGCGGCCTGGCTCAGGCCCTGGGCGGGTCCTTTTCGAATAGCTTGTGGACGCTGTCCAGGTAGTGCCGTGCGCCGAGGCCCAAGGGTCGAGGCTTGATCCAGATGATGTCCACCCACAGGCGCAGGCGACTGGCCATGTTGTCAAAGCGCACCTCAGCCAGCGCGCCCGAGGCGATGAGCGGCTCGACCAGGGGCTGCGGCAGATAGGCCCAGCCAAGGCCTGAGTGCACCAGCTCCAGTGTGGCCAGGTAGCTATCGGTCAGCCAGATGCGCCGGGACAGCACCATGCGCGGGTCGGAGCCGGTGGGGTTGCCGGAGGCGACGATGATCTGCCGCTGTTCGGCGAAGGTCTCTTCGGGCAGGGGCAAGGCGCCCTGCATGCCGGCGGGGTGACGGGGGGAGGCGACTGCCACCAGTAGCTGACTGCCGGCTTCGAGAAACGACTCACGCTCATCGATACCTGGGCGTTCGAAGACCAGTGCCAGTTGCACGGTGCCGTCATGCAGCAAGCGGATGGCCTCGCGCTGGCTGGCCGAGCGCACCTCCACTTCCAGGCCAGGAAAGGCCTGCGCCAAGGCGTGTAGTGGTTGGCTCCAGGGCCCTGTTTGCAGTTCGGGTGCCATGGCGATGGTCAGGCGTTTTTCCAACCCTTGATGCAGTTGCAGGGCCTGAGCATCGAGCAGGTTCAGCTGGCAGATCACCTGCCTGGCCTGCGACTCCAGCGCCAGCGCTGCGCTGGTGGGTAAGGCTTTGCGGGTGGTACGGTCGAACAGCGGCAGGTCCAGTTCTGCCTCCAGTTGCGCGATGGCCATGCTGATCGCGGATGGCACCCGGCCCAGCTTGCGCGCTGCAGCGGAAAAAGACCCGGCCTCCAGCACGGCCAGGAAGATCGTCAAGGAGTCACTGGTGAAGGCCATGCGGGTGCCTGCTGATGAGCCGATTGGGTGGGGCGAGGGTAATGCTGGGGCGGGGGGATTGCTACCGCCTACCGGGCCTTCAATGCCCATCTATTAGATTCGTCCTGGAACTGGAGCTACAGTTTAAGCCCAAGATGCCGTTGCCGTTGCCGTTGCCGTTGCCGTTGCCGTTGCCGTTGCCGTTGCCGTTGCTTTGGCTTTTGCTTCTAAGCGCGCGGTAGCTCAGGCGCCGCAGATCGCGACTTCAGGAGGCTGAGCGCAGGGCTTGCGGAGGGAGGTGACAGGCATGGATGCCTGTCAAGCGCTGGGCCCCAGGATGGGGCCTACAGCGCGGTCCTCCCGGGAGCAAGCCCGGAGTGAGGGAACCCCGGAGCGCAGCGTAGGGGCCGGATGATAGGAGCAGGCGATTTTTGCTCACTTTTTGACAAGACGGTATGTGTCAAGGTAGTTGTCGTGTCTTGCCTAACCGACTTGCTGCTGGGCGTCTCGCTCACGATTCAGATACACATGGTCAGGCAGCTTCCAGCTGCGGATTCCTCGAGCCCAGCGCTCTGGACTCCCACGCTGAGCCACCGTGTAGACCTGTTCACGCTGCTTCAGCGCAGCAGCATCCTGCCTCCCATGTCGCTGCGCAGGAGTGACGTATTTAAGCGCGCTATGGCGGTGTTCATTGTTGTACCAGGCAGCAAACTCCATGACCCATACCCGAGCCTCGTCCAGTGATTCAAACGGCAGGCCTGGCCATCGCGAGCAGTACTTGGCCGTACGGAACAAGGCTTCGGCATAGGCGTTATCGTTGCTGACCCGCGGGCGGCTAAACGATGGCAGCACACCCAGATCACGCAGAGCGGCCAGCATTGTCGCGCCTTTCATGGCGCTGCCATTGTCTGAATGAAGCACCAATGTTTCCGGGCGGATTGCTTCACGCAGACAGGCACGTTCCAGCAAGACGCTGGCATGTTCAGCGCTCTCTGCCTCATGCACCTCATTCATGACCAGCTTGCGGCTGTAGATATCTTTGACCATGTACCAGTAGAAGTAACGGCCTTTGACTGTGCTGGGCAGCCAGGTGATATCCCAGCACCAAACCTGGTTCGGGCCGTCTGCCCTGTGCGTGGTGAGCGGCCTGGCTTGGGGCTTTCTGCCGCGTCCACGCCGATGTGCCTGGCCTGCTGACTTGAGCACTCGATAAAAGGTGGATTCTGAGGCCAAGTAAAGGCCTTCATCTGCCAACTTCGGCACGATTTCATGTGGAGTGAGGCCTGCACAGTCAGGACGATTGGCTGCTGCCAGAACCGCCAGCCGCTCCTGCTCGCTCAGTTTGTTGGCCGGCGTTGGGCGACTCGTTTCAGGCCGCCGGTCTTTAGGTTGGTTGCGCCACCGCTGCAAGGTGCGCTCGGTGATGCCCAGCTCTGTGCAGGCTGCACGCTGACGAGCGCCTGACTCGATAGCCGCATCGATCAACTCAAGGGCAGTGGTGCGATCTGCGGCGCTGGTCATTCGTCCTCGCCCTTGCCCCAGATCGCATTGGCCTTTTTTCGCAGCACCAACAACGCTGCCGTTTCTGCCAAAGCCTTTTCTTTGCGCCGCAGCTCACGCTCCAATTGCTCGATACGCTTGACCGAAGCAATATCTTTGGCGGGTTCCTGCTGGGTAGGCGTATTGGCTTGCTCACACGCTGCACGCCACAACACCAAGTCCGCCGGCACAATGCCTGCGGTACGGCAGTATGCCGAAATCTCTGCCTCGCTCATTGCGGCTGTCTGGAGCACTGCCCTGAACTTGTCAGCGCTGCTCCAGCGCCCGTTGCGCTTACCTGTTCCTGCCATCTGTGCTCCCTGGGTCTTGGCTTCGTTACGCCAAGTCCTGAGTGTGACAGCAGTGATGCCCGTTTGCTTGGCCAGCTCTACGACCGTACGGCTGATCGGGGCCGACATTTGCTCCAGCGCCCAGGCTTTTTCCTCAGCGGTGTAACGTCGTTGCTTCATGAGACAGTCCTCGCCCTCCATCTATTGCACGGGGCGACAACTATCCTGACATGGAGGGAAGACAAAAAGTGAGCCGCCGTAAGGGCGGAAAGGTGACTGTGCGCCACCCGCGGCAATGAATACCAACTTGCTGTGCGCGCCCACGCTTTCAAGTTTCAAGTTTCAAGTTTCAAGTTTCAAGTTTCAAGTTTCAAGTTTTAAGTTTGATTGCGTTGGCGTGGGTATTGAAAGAGAGCATAGTCCATTTGCGATGGCGACGCTTAGTCACCTTTTCGCCATTACGGCGAGTCACTTTTTGTCAAACGCGACAAAAAGTAACCAAAAAACGCTGTGCTCCATTCATACGGCCCCTACGCTGCGCTTCGGGGTTCCCTCACTCCGGTCTTGCTCCCGGGAGGACCGCGCTGCAGGCCCCATCCTGGGGCCCAGCGCTTGACAGGCATCCATGCCTGTCACCTCCCTCCGCAAGCCCTGCGTTCGGCCTCCTGAAGTCGCGAAGATCAAAAGCCAGATCAAAAGCCAAAGCAAGAGCAAGAGCAAGAGCAAGAGCAAGAGCAAGAGCAAGAGCAAGAGCAAGAGCAAGAGCAGGAATTAGCTATATATGTTGAGCTGGAGTTTAAAGAAGTTTGCGATGCGCTCAGTAGCTGCTGCCTCGTACCTATTTATTACAGTGAATCTTTTAATGTGTATATGTTTAAAGCTCCCTCTGTAGGAGCGGGCTTGTCCCGCGATGGAGTGCGAAGCGCTCCCCTATAGCGTTATCGAGGTTCCAAGGCATCATAATTTTCAACGTTACTCCTGCATTGCAGTAAACATGCCGCCGAATCTACCCGCACTGCTCAAACTCGCGCTTATACCTTCAAATGCAAGCACCGGCCGGCGGATCGTAAGCAGCGAATGCCAACGCCACCCCATTTTGCTGTTGCTCAAGGCGACGCTGCGCCTTAGACTGCCGCCCCTTGTTAAAGAGTGCCGACTGGCGCTCGAAAAATTTCCGCTGCCGATGCCAAAGCATCAGCGGCAAACGAATCGCCCAAATGCACCTATTTTCATAGAGAAATCGATGACCAAGGAACAGTTGCTGGCCATGCCGGCCGATGACTACATGAACGCTGAACAGCTGAGCTTCTTCACTCAGCTGCTGCAAGCGATGAAAGTCGAGACCCATGAACGCATCGAGCTGAGCCGTGCCACCATCGAAGGCCTGGATACCCCCTCGGATCCTGCCGATGTGGCATCGGTCGAAGAAGAGCGTAGCTGGCTGGTGAATGCCATCGATCGCGATCAGCGCCTGCTCCCGCAACTGGAGATGGCGCTTGACCGTATTGCCGACGAGAGCTTCGGCTGGTGCGACGACAGCGGTGAACCAATTGGTCTTAAGCGCTTGCTGATCAGTCCAACCACCAAGTACTGCATCGAAGCACAAGAGCGCCACGAGCAGCTTGATCGCCATCAGCGTCAGGCCTGAGCCGGTCAGGTTGCCAAGCCCCATGGAGCGATTCGTGGGGCTTTTTGCATTTCGCAAATCAAGCCGCAACGACCCATGCAATTTGCCCGGAGCAGTTGCGCAATAACCGGCAAGCCTGTTAAAACAGGGCGTCTCTCATGGATTTCACTGTCTTCGGATATCCCCACCGACAACAGTGTGCGAGTCGCCATCAGGCGCCAAGACCACGCACCCATCCGGAATCGCATTTTCATGGACGTGCAATGTCAGACGTTACGCCGGTAGCGCTTGGGCATTGCCCAAGGGTATGCAAGCGACAGCAACGCCGGCCGTTAGAGTGAAAAATCCTGCACGCTGCATCGTCAGCGGGCACAGACATGTCGCCCAGCGTTTTATTAATCTCATTGCCTATCGATTTGAAATGGCCGTGCTTCGCGAGCTCCTGCGAGGGCGGGTTGTAAACGGTTGAGGATTACTTCATTGGCAGTCAGCACTCTTGATACACACGCGTTGTTCGCCCTTGGCGATTTGCGTGGGAAACTGGCCCAGTTGTTCCAGGGTCGATTCGTCTATGTCACCGAGCAAAACCCTGATGGCCTCTACATGGCCGAGATCGACACGCAAAATGCGCTTGTGGTTGATGACAAGCAGCGCCTTGAATTGAAAGTCGGCGACCATTTTCGTGCCGCCGTGCTGCCCAGCCGCGAAGGCGGCAAGCTGGAAATGCGTTTTCGCGACATCAAGCTCAATGTCTACGGCGTTGGCGACTACGCGTTCGTATCGGTTCAGGAAGGCGAGGGGATCGTATTGCGGGAAGGCCATAGCGTGATGCTGGTGTTTGCCGCCGAGCAGCAAATTCAGGAAGGGCTAGGCAAGCTGTTGAAGGCTGTAACCGGCAAGGTTGCGAAATGGCGCAAGGGTGTGCTGACGACGTTCAAGGCAAGCGAGTGACGCTGCCAGCGCAAGCGCCTGGATCACGGGAACACTATCACCGTGAGCACCAGGCGCGCGCCATGGCCGAGGCGCAGCGGCTGCTCGCAGCACGTGAAGCGGTGGGCGGGCGATGGTTGGGTTGGGTAGCCGCCGAGTTGTATACCCAGGGCCCGCCCCATTACGTGGCCATGGTCAGGCGAGCACTGCAGCGGCTGAGTAAGCAGCCAGGCTAAGCGCGGTCAGTTACCACGATCCAGGCCGCTGCTGACCTCCTCGGGTACCGGCTCTTTGGCCTGACGCTTGCGAAACAGCCCTGCGCGGGCCAGTAACAAGGTAGTCACTGGCACCGTGATCGATAGCAGCACGGGAATCAGCCATGCATGCAGCACCAGCGACTCCTTCAACCACGAAAAATAGATAATCGAGCCAAGCGCGACGCACCAGGCCCCTATGGTCGAGGCCAGCGCCGGGGGATGCATGCGTTGGAAATAGTCTTTCAGGCGCAGTAGGCCAATCGCACCGATCAGCGCAAAAAGGCTACCAGCTACCAGCAGTATGGCTGTGATCATTTCGAGCCAGAACGGTAGATTGAGTGTCTCGGTCATTCGATCACCTCTCCACGCAGCAGGAACTTGGCCAAGGCGAAGGAGCCCACGAAGCCAAACAACGCAATGAGCAACGCCCCTTCGAAATACGTGTCACTGGCATACCTGATGCCCAGCACCAGCATGGTCAGCATTGCTAGAATGTACAGGTAATCTAGAGCCAAAACCCTGTCTTGAGCCGAAGGCCCTCGGAATAGCCGAAGCAGGGTTAGGCACATAGCCAGCGCAAAGATGAACAAGCTGACAAGAACAGCGTTGGCGAGCAGTCCACTCATTGAAAAATCTCCATCAAGGGACGCTCATAGACGTCCTTGAAATGCTGGACGAACGCCGCTTCATCATCCAGATCGAATACGTGCAGCAGTAGCACGCTACGGTCCAGGGCCAGTTCCGACCAGATGGTTCCAGGGATCACCGTCGTGATCATGGACAGCGCTGCAAGCCCATGGGGTTCACGCAGGTCCAGGGGGATATGAACGAAGACTGAGCGTGGCGGCCGCGCCCCAGCACCCAGCACGCCGCGAGCGACCTGCAGATTGGACAGGATGACGTCCACGCCAACCCGGCCTATCAGCTTGACGATGACCAGGGGGCGTCGGACATGGGCATGTTGCGGCCGCAAGGGTGCCATCAGCAGCGGAGCCAGTATCCCTAGTACGGCGGCGAGGATGAGGTTACCCGGACTCAGCGACAGGTTGAGCAACAGCCACAGGCCGAACAGGCATGCCGATAGCAGAGGAGCGGGAAATAGTCGGCTCATGGCTGCCCCTGAACGTCGAGCGAGGTAGGACCAGGTTTTGGCTGCGCTGCCATGACTGCATCGATGTAGGCATCAGGCGCCTGAAGGCTGGCAGCTGTGTCCAGGCTGTAGCGCAGCAGCGGCTCGGCCTTGAAGCTGAGCAGCATGCACAGGCCCAGCAGGATCACGATCGGAAGGCATTCAAAACGCCTGAGCACTGGAGAGGGTCGCTCTTCGGGTTTCCAGAAACGTTGGATGCCAACGCGTCCGAATGCGATCAGCGATGCCATTCCCGACAGTACAAGCAGGGCCACAAGGCCCCAGCCAGCGGCACCGAGGGTGTATTGGCTCGGAACGCCCAAGCCGTTGGGGTTGAACAAGGCACTGATGAGGTTGAGCTTGGCGACGAAGCCTGAAAGGGGTGGCATGCCGATGATCAACAAGGCGCAGGCGATGAAGCTCAAGCCCAGGAATGCCATGGTCCAAGGAATGACCTGACCGATGACGGCCTTCTGGTCATCATCGAGGTTGATCCCTTTTGGAGGGTGAAGTGATTCCAGTAAGGCCGGCATGGCGTCTTCTTCCTCGTCCAATGGCAACTCATTGGCAGATCGCGAGCGCTCGATGAGTTCGGCCAACAGGAACAATGCGCACAAGGCCAGGGTAGAATTCACGAGGTAGAACAGCGCGGCTCCAGTCAATGCCAATTGCGCAAAGCCCACCGCCCCCAGCAAGGTGCCAGCCGATACCAGGATACTCAACGCCGCCATGCGTTCCAGGCGCTGCGCTGCCAAGATCGACACCGCTGCCATGGCCAGGGTCGCCAAGCCTCCGTAGACCAGCCAATCTCCCCCGAAGTGTGCCGATGCCCCTGCTTGCCCGGAGAAGAGCAGCGTCCACACTCGCAGCACCGCATACAGCCCCACCTTGGTCATGATTGCAAAGAGGGCAGCCACGGGCGCGCTGGCAGACGCATAGGCTGGTACCAGCCAGAAGTTCAGGGGCCAGATGCCCGCTTTGACCAGGAACGCCATGGCCAGAATCGCTGCGCCTGCATGCAGCAGGCCGCGGTCGGCCTCGGGTACCAGCGGAATCTTCAGGGCAAGGTCCGCAAGGCTCAGCGTACCGGTCACGCCATACAGCATTGCCGCGCCAATCAGGAACAACGAGGAGGCGAAAAGGTTGACGGCGATGTAGTGCAGGCCGGCTCGCACACGTGCGCGGCCGGATCCGTGCAGCAGAAGGCCGTATGAAGCTGCCAACAGTACTTCGAAGAACACGAACAGATTGAACAGGTCTGCCGTCAGGAATGCGCCGTACAGGCCCATCAGCTGAATCTGGAACAGCGCATGAAAACTTGCACCGGCGCCATCCCAGCGTGCCCGTGCGAACAGCAGGGCGCTTAGCCCGATGACGCCGGTCAGGGTCAGCATCAGCGCCGACAGGTGGTCCACCACCAGCACGATGCCAAACGGGGCTGGCCAGTTGCCCGGCAGGTAGACGCCGATCGATTCTGCCTGGCCCTGGGTACGGACCCAAAGCAGCAGGCTGATGGCAATGCCAAGACCGGCGAAGGTCGACAGCAGGTTCAGCCGTGCCTTGATCAATCGACGCTTTTCGCCCAGCAGCAACATGACTGCCGCTGTAATCAACGGCAGCAGGATAGGGGCAACGATCAGTTGGCTCATGCCGCTCATTCCTCACGCTCCCGGCCATCTACGTGGTCGGTGCCGGTCAGGCCGCGCGATGCCAGCAGTACCACGAGAAACAGGGCGGTCATGGCGAAGCTGATGACGATTGCCGTGAGTACCAAGGCCTGTGGCAGCGGATCGGTGTAGTGCAACAGGTCCTGGGTAACGCCTTCCTTGATGATGGGCTCCTTGCCGATGAACAGGCTGCCCATGCTGAAAATGAAGAGGTTGACCCCATAGGAAAGCAGGCACAAGCCCATGATCACCTGGTATGTGCGAGGGCGCAGCACCAACCAGACTCCGGAGGCAGCAAGCACGCCAATGGCCACTGCGATCACTTCTTCCATCAGGCGGCTCCTGCTTTACGGGTCTTGCCTGGACTGGCCGGGCGATAGGCACGTACCGACTGGTGGGCCAGGGCCGTGAGTATCAAAAGGGTCGATCCGACGACCACGGTGAACACACCGACGTCGAAGAACAATGCGCTTGCCAGATGGATGTCTCCGAGCAGAGGAAGATGCAGGTGCGCCGTATGGGTGGTCAGGAACGGGTAACCGAGCACGATGGCGCCGCCACCGGTCAAGGTTGCACAGAGCAGACCGGTGCCCATCCAGCGCAAGGGCCGCAGGCGCATCTGCGCTTCGACCCACTGGGTGCCTGCGACCATGTATTGGAGAATGAACGCCACCGAAGTCACCAACCCGGCGACGAAGCCGCCGCCCGGCTGATTATGACCACGCATGAACAGGTACATCGATACCAGCAGCGCGATAGGCAGCAACAGGCGCACCAGCACGGCGGGCACCATCATGAAGCCCAGAGCGGTATCGGCAGCATGGCGCGGGTTGATCAGGTCGGTGACGACATCAGGTGCCAGTTGGCGCTGCTGGGTCGGCAATTGCATGCTTTCCTTGGGTGGGCGGAAGCGACGCAGAAGCGCGAAAACGGTCAACCCCACCGCGACCAGCACGGTGATTTCGCCCAGGGTATCGAAGCCGCGGAAATCCACCAGCATCACGTTGACCACATTGGTGCCACCACCTTGGGGCAGCGCACGGCTCAGGTAGAACGAAGAGATGTCATTAGGCGTAGGGCGGGTCAGCATGGCGTAGGACAGCACGGCCATGCCGGCACCCACCAGCACCGCCAGTAGCAGGTCGCGCAGGCGACGCACGCGGGCGCGGTCGAACCTGCCAGGCAGAGGGGATACACCCTCGATACGACGTGGAAGCCAACGCAGGCCAAGAAGGATCAGGACAGTGGTCACCACTTCGACGACCAACTGGGTCAGGGCAAGATCAGGTGCGGAAAACCACACAAACGTGATACAGGTCATCAAGCCGCACACACTGACCATGGTCAGGGCCGCCAGGCGGTGGTACTTGGCTTGGTAGGCCGCGCCGATCGCGCAGGCAATGGCGATCATCCAGAGTGCGACGAACACCCCTGAACCTGGGATCTTCGGCCGCTCGCCCCAAGTCAGGCCACTGTGGAGCATGGGTGTCAGGCCCGCGAGGAAGGCGGCCACCACCAGCATGAACAACTGCGCCTGCAGGCGCCGGCTGGTAAGCAGGTGCTCGATACGTCGCGCCATCAGCATCAACTGCACCTGGCCATACTCAAAGAGACGCTTGCCATCGAATCGGCCCATCACGGGAGGGCAGGGGAAGCGGCCACGTCGCAGTTGCTTGCGCAACAGCAGGTACAGGACCACGCCACCACTCATGGCCACCAGGCTCATGATCAAGGGTGCATTCCAGCCGTGCCAGATGGCCAGGCTGTACTCGGGTAGCGTACCCCCTACCACCGGCAGTGCCGCAGCGGCTAGCAAGGGGCCTACGGACTGGGCGGGGAAAATGCCGACCACCAGGCATGTCAGCACCAGCAGCTCGACCGGCGCGCGCATCCAGCGCGGGGGTTCGTGGGGTGTATGCGGCAGGTCCTGGGCAGTGGGGCCGAAAAACACATCGACCGTGAAGCGCAGCGCATAGGCCACGCTGAATGTGCCGGCCAGGGTGGCGATCACCGGAAGCATGGCCTCGACCCAGGCGCTGGAGGTGATGAACACGGTTTCGGCGAAGAACATTTCCTTGGACAGGAAGCCGTTCATTAGCGGCACCCCCGCCATGGAGGCGCTGGCGACCATGGCTAGGGTGGCCGTGTAGGGAACCAGTCGGACCAAGCCGCTCAGGCGCCGGATGTCACGCGTACCACTTTCGTGGTCGATAATGCCGGCGGCCATGAACAGCGATGCCTTGAAGGTCGCGTGATTGAGAATGTGAAAGACCGCCGCCACGGCGGCCAACGAGCTGTTCAGCCCCAACAACAGCGTGATGAGGCCCAGGTGGCTGATAGTCGAATAGGCCAGAAGGCCCTTGAGGTCATTCTGGAACATCGCTGCGAAGGCACCGAGCAGTAGCGTCAGCGCGCCAGCACCACCGACTATCCAGAACCATTCGTCGGTGCCCGACAGCACTGGCCATAGGCGCGCCAGCAAAAATACGCCGGCCTTGACCATGGTTGCCGAGTGCAGGTACGCCGACACCGGCGTGGGCGCCGCCATGGCATGGGGCAGCCAGAAGTGGAAGGGAAATTGCGCGCTCTTGCTCAGGGCGCCGATCAGGATAAGCGGCAACAGCACTGGGTAAAGTGCGTGCTGGCGTATGGTGTCACCTGCAGCCAGGACCTTGTCCAGGTCGTAGCTGCCCACCACATGGCCGAGCAGCAGCGCCCCTACCAGCAGGCACAAGCCACCGGCACCAGTGACCATCAGCGCCATGTAGGCGCCACGGCGCGCGTCGGCCCGGTGATGCCAGTAGCCAATCAAGAGGAAGGAGAAGAGGCTGGTGAGCTCCCAGAAAAACACCAGTTGCAGAACGTTGCCCGACAACACCAGCCCGAGCATGGCGCCCATGAATGCAAGGAAGAAGGCAAAGAATCGCGGCACTGGGTCTTGTGGCGACATGTAGTAGCGCGCGTACAGAGACACCAACGTACCGATGCCCAGCACCAGCAGTGAGAACAGCCAAGCAAAGCCGTCCATGCGCAGTACGAAGTTGAGCCCAAGGCTAGGTAGCCACAGGAATTCTTCACGAATGACCCCACCGTGGGCCACCTGTGGATAGAGAAGTGCTACCTGGACGGTGCCGACCAAGGCCACGAGCCCGGCGAGTATGGACTCGGCGTTACGTGCGTTGTGCGGCAGCGCGGCTGCCAGCAAACTGCCCACGAACGGCAGAAGCAATAGCACTATCAAAGACATAGAGTTCTATTCTGAGAGGTTTTCCAAGGATCATACGTGCCGAACGGGTCATCGACCAACACACAACCTGTCGCAGAATCCTACAAAAGGGCTGTGACAGGCTGTTTTTTTATAACAGTTTTTTACAGAGGATAGTCGGAGCTTTAGAGACCGGTCTTGAGTTGACGTTCATTCTGTGCAAGTTCAGTACCAGCAGATTCTGGCCTGCGGCGCACGCGCAACTCGCTGATGACCACGGCGATGACGATCAGCAGGCCGCCCAACAATGCCAACCCTGGCAGGCGCTCTCCCGCTAGCCGTCCGACGAGGCCGGCCCACACTGGCTCACCGGCATAGATCAACGTGGCCCGGGTGGGTGATACCGATTTTTGTGCCCAGTTCATCGCCACCTGGATGATCGCGCTCATCAGACCCAAGCCAATCGCACTGCTCAGCAAAAGCCAAGAGAAATCGGGTACCGATTCCTGGGTAGGCAGCATCACCATGAATGCCAGTGCCGAGGCCGTTGCCAGTTGCACCACAGTAACGCGGCGAACGTCGACGCGCCCGGCAAAGCGGCTGATCAGAATGATTTCGCCGGCGATGGCGACGGCGCTCACCAATGTCACTACCTCGCCTTCGCTCATGTGCAGGCTACCGGCCTGCGGCCCGGCGAGCAGGACCAACCCAACGAATGCCAGGCCGATCCCAAGGCTGGGCATCAGGCCCGGGCGCCGACCCAGCACCAGCCACTGCAGTAAGGGTACGAAGGGCACGTAGAGCGCCGTGATGAACGCCGACTGGCTGCTGCTGATCGTCTGCAGGCCCATGGTCTGCAGGCCGTAGCCCAACATGATCAATACGCCAATCGACAGGCCTGCCTTGAATTCGACAAGGGTTAACCCTGGCAAGGCGCGGGCCGAGACCATGCCGACGAACAGGGCAGCCGCGGCGAAGCGCAAGCCCACGAAAAACATGGGGCCACTGACGGCCATCACGTTGTGCACCAGCAGGAATGTACCGCCCCATAACATGGTGATGAACACCAGTACCCACTCGGCTTTGCTAAGACGGAACGAAAAGGTGGGACGTTGCGGGCGTGACTTATTCATGCGGTTGCAGGCTCGTAGGACAGGGCGCACAATCGGCGCAAAGTGGGCAGTATACTGCGCAATAACTAGGGGTGAGCAATATAGTGCACAACGACGCCTCGCATCGTGCTTCGGTGCTGCAACACGTGAGCTTGAATGTTCGCAGTCTGCGCAACGCTGCTGGCATCAGCCAGGCAACCTTGGCCGAGCGTTCAGGTGTCAGCCGTCGCATGCTGGTGGCGATTGAGGCTGGCGAGAAAAATGTCAGCCTCACCACGCTCGACCTCATCGCCGAGGCACTCGGGGTGGCGTTCAGCACATTGATCCAGGCGCCTGACCAGCGTAACCCTGGTCGTATCGAAGAGCTGGCCTGGGCGGGTGAGCATCCGCAAAGCCGGGCCATCCTGCTGGCAAGCAGCATGGCCCGTCGCGAAGTTGAGCTGTGGGAATGGACGCTGGCGGTCGGCGAACACTATCGCAGCGAGGCAGATGCCGAAGGCTGGAGCGAGCAGATCTACGTGGTCGAAGGTGTACTAACGCTGATTATCGAGGGTGTCGAGCACCGACTCGAGCAGGGACGCTTTCACGTATTCGCCAGCAATTGCCGTTACGCCTATCGCAACGATGGCGCGGTCGCAGTGAAGTTTGTACGCAATGTAGTGATCTAAAGTGGCGATCAGGCGTGGCCAGCAGCCTCTTGGAGCAATGCATCGGTGCTGCGCACCGATGCATAGGCGAACGCCAGTGCAGCCATCGATGCCTCATGCACCTGTGCAGCAGGTACCCTTTTGCCGTTGAACTCCAGGGCCAGCGTGGCGCAGGCATCATGGGCGACCGTGACTTCGTACCCGAGGTCAGCTGCTGCGCGCACCGCTGCATCGATGCACATGTGGCTCATGCTGCCCACGACGGTCAGCGACCTGATGCCCTGGCGTTCGAGCGTCGGCGCAAGATCGGTCGAGAGAAAAGCGTTGACCTTGTGTTTGAGAATCACAGTCTCTCCAGGCATCGGCTGAACACTTGGGTGAATGGCTGCGCCCGAAGTGCCTGGAGCAAAAAAGGGGGCGTCGGCGCTGTCGAACTCGTGGCGTACATGCACGATGAGGTCGTTCGCGTCGCGGGCAGCCTGGAGCAGGCGGGCCGCATTTTCAGCGGCGCGCTCGACACCTTCCAGAGGCCATTTGCCGCCTGCGAAATAGTCATTCTGGATGTCGATGATGATCAGTGCGTGAGTGTTCATGTTGCCTCCGGGGGTAGTGGTTTTGACTGTTGCTTAGTTATAGGCTGTCGCGTGATAGGGGTGAATCGGCGCGAAAGACACTATGCGGGGCAAAACTGACATGGCTCGTTTTATCGAGATTGGCCTGCTTCGCTATCCCGATGCGCAGGAGGCAGCGATCCACGGCCTGCACGACCTGTTCGACGTGGCTAACCGTATGGCTGACGGGTTGGGTGCGGCCCAAGCGCCTCGTGTGCGTATCAGCGTATGGGGTGTGGGTGCAGAGGAAGAACTGCTGCCTGAGGCTCCTTCAGGGGATGACAGTGATGCGAGACTGCGTGTTCTGATCATCCCGCCAAGTTTGCACGCCGTTCCCCACGATGCCTGCCTGGCTCGCCATCGCTCGGCTTTGTGCCGATTGCACCAGGAAGGCACCGTTCTGGCCTCGGTGTGCATCGGGGTTTTCTTCATAGCCGACTGCGGTCTGCTGGATGGACGCACCGCATGCGCCCATCGCAATCATGTGCAGCTACTGAAGGCGCGTTACCCGCACCTCAGGGCTGAGGCTCAACAGGTGTTGCTCGACGACGGCGATATCGTCAGCTCCGCTGGCCTGATGGCCTGGACCAGTCTGGGCCTGAGTTTGGTGCAGCGATTTATGGGCAATACCGTTGCCGCTGAAACTGCGAACTTTCTGGCGGTAGATCCGATACCTGCCGCTTTGCCCGGCACTTGCCTCAACCCGTTGCTTGATCATGGCGATGAAGCGGTCCTGAAGGTACAGCACTGGTTGCAGGCTACGGGCGCGCGGACGGCGGGCCTCGCAGCAATGGCAGCGTGCGCCAGCCTGGAGCCGCGCACGTTTTTGAGGCGATTTCGCTTGGCTACAGGCTTGCGCCCCACCGAGTACTGTCAGCAGATCAGAGTATGCCGGGCAGCACGTTTGCTTGAGTTCACACGCAGGACAGTCGACCAGATCGCTTGGGATGTCGGTTATCGCGACCCCGGTGCGTTTCGCAAGGTATTTCAGCGCGCCACAGGCATCACCCCCAGTGCATTTCGACGGCAGGGCGTGACTTCAATGCCTGAGGATCGGGGTGCATGGCGTAGCGACCCTCTTGACCTCGAGATTGGTTGAGGTTTTAACCTTCCGGGCATTGCGATGTGTATCCCCTGTCAGGAGGTTGTCGATGTCAGGAAGTGTCTCAGCCATTTGGTACAACCAGATGATCGAATATCGGGTCGCCGTCGTCTTTCAGCAAGCATTGGCCCAGGCATTGATGCAGCGCAGTGAGTCACTGGCAGCGCGCTTTGAAGACCTCCGGGCGGTCAGCGTTCAGGTGAGCGAAGATGGCAATTGTCTGCTTCAGTCGCTGCAGTGGACCAACCGGGAAGCCTGTGAGGCGGCTGTCGAGCAAGTGCTGGACGGTTCGTTTCTGGGTCTCCTCCAGCAGTATCACGCCAGCGCCGTGAACTTTGCTGCTTTCACGGCCCTGCGGTGTCTGGCTCGCCATCCAGACGGAGCGTTGTACTGTCAGGTGGAGTGAGCTTCACGCGTACCAGGGTGCGTAGTGGGGATAGCGGTCCAGGCGAGCACCAATGACCATTTCGCTGATCCATGCCGCCAGCAGCGCACTGTAGGCCTTCTGGCTCTCTTCGGTGGACAGGCCGTGGTCGGCGCCGTCGACAATCCGGTGGGTGAGCGAGTGGGCACTGCCGAAGGCTGATCGGTAATTCATCAGCGTGCTGTGGGGTACGTAGTCATCATGCTCGGATTCGACCAGCAGAACATCGCCGGTAAACTCGGCGCAGGCGGCCAGAGCACGGTTGTCAGACGGCGCCAAGGGGCGACGGCGATAGTCATTGAGCCGTTGTCGGTCCAGGGACTGCTTGGGCGTATTCCATTCTTCGTCCCAGTACATGGCCGGTACCCGCAGGGCCAGCCAGCGGACCGGGCGCATCGAGGTCAACAAAGTAGCCAGGTAGCCGCCGTAGCTGGTGCCGATCACGGCGATGGCGTTGGGGTCCACAGTGGAGTGGCTGATGAGCCGGTCGTAGGCTGTTAGCAGATCCTGCAAATTCTGCTCTCGCGTTACCGTCAGGCGCTGACTTTGGGTTTTCTCGTGGCCGCGCAGATCGAAGGTCATGCAGACGCAGCCAAGTCCTGTGATGTGTCGCGCTCTAGCGAGGTCCCGCTGCTGGCTGCCGCCCCAGCCGTGAACGAACAGGATGCCGGGGATTTTGCTGCCGGGGCTGACCAGCGTCGCGCAGATGGTATCCCCGTTCACCGGCAGCTCTATCGTCTCACTCTGAATGGCCAACGTGTCGCAGCCGCGCGTATTTGGTGAGTTGTCCGAGTTCACTGTCGTTTCCTTGGTAGAAAAGTGTGGCATCCGCCGGTAGCGCGGGCGTGCCGAAGACTTCGTGGGTGCTAGCCCGCACTCGATCGACCCTGGCGTTGGCAGCGAATGCCTGAAGGGCGAGCAATTCGGCGCTGCTGGCACCGCCCATCCGCCAGGATTGTTCCAGCACGCCACTGAAAATGTCGCCTTTGGTATCGGTGCCGCGGGCGATATCGTAATTGCGGCGTGAGGCGATGAAGCCAGATAAATGTCGATCGGCCGCTTGGTCATAAGTCATCGCCTGCTCAATCGCCACGCGAACGCTCTTTTCCAAGGGGCCGGCCAGCAGAGACGCAAAGCCTCCTCGTACGAAGGTCAGGTCAGAGCCGCCGTACACCTCGATACCTTGGTGATCCTGGGTGAGTTGCTGTGTGCCGTAATAGCTGCAGACCAAGCCTGCAACCCGTACCTGGCCGACGCTGAACGTCTCGACGTTGCTCAGGTTCTGTTCCATCACCAGGCCCCAAATCAAGAGTTCTGCGTCATCCACCGCACAGAGTAGGGGTTCAAGTTCTTCGAGCGTGGAGAACACGGCCTGCCCTCGACCCGCGCATGCGCGTACGGGTTTCAGTCGTACAGGCCCTGTGATCAACAACAGTTGTGCGGCGTGCCGGGCGGTGGCCTTGTCGAATACGGTGTAGCCCTTGAGCAGCGCGTCCCAGGCCTGCCGGGCAAATGCCTCAGGCCAATCAGGCTTCGGTGGAGCACCTGGCGGCAGAGGGTGTGAAATGGCCTTGGTGGACATGAACGGATGAGCGACGGCACCGCCGAAAAAATCGGCTTCGCTTTTTATACCCAGTGCTGTCAGATCTGCGGTGTCGACCAAAGGCTGGGTGAGCATGTAGTAGTACGAAGCGTCCGCCCGTGTCGGTCCGTGCAGGTCTATCACAGGGCAGTCCAGCAACTGTGCGAAGCCTTCCGATAGCTTACGGTGCACGGCGTGCTCGTGGTCGGGCGTGTGAGGCCGAGTGTCGAGTACCACGACGCCCTGTTTGCGATGACAGGCACTGGGCATGACGATCCCTCTTGCAAGACGAGCTGTACTGCCTCTGAATCCGGGACGTTGGTGAAGTTCAGCATGGCAGGATCAATGGTATGGTCCGGCGTAGGCCCTTTCTCAGAAGCGTGCAGCACGGAGATTGCTGATTGCAGGCCGCGGGCAGCTATTCCATCATCAAGCGCTCAGGCATACCGGATGTCGCCACTGATAAGGGCATGATCGTGCACACCACTCTCCAACAGACCACGGCCCAGCGTCTTGCCGCGACGCGTAAGGCCATGGCCGCAGAAGGGCTTGACGCCTTGCTGGTTCCATCGGCAGACCCTCATCTTTCCGAATATCTGCCAGGCTACTGGCAAGGCCGCCAGTGGCTGTCGGGCTTCACTGGCTCGGTCGGCACCCTGGTCATAAGCCAGCAGTTTGCCGGGCTGTGGGTCGATAGCCGCTACTGGGAGCAGGCTGAGCGAGAGCTGGCAGGTAGCGGCATCGAATTGATGAAATTGTCACCCGGGCAGCCGAGCGCGCTGGACTGGTTGGCTGAACATGTGCAACCGCAGGGGTGCGCCAGCGTAGATGGTCGTGCGATGGCTTTGGCTTCGGCTCGCCAGTTGCGAGAGCGCCTTGGCCAGCGAGGCGCAAGGTTGGTGACTGACCAGGATGTGCTGGGTCGCGTTTGGAGCGACCGGCCGACGCTACCGTCCAACCCGGTGTATTCACATCTTGCGCCCTACGCAGCAGTGGGCCGTGCGCAGAAGCTGGCGCAGGTGCGGCAGGCGATGCAGGCCAAAGGTGCGGACAGTCATTTCATCGCCACCCTTGATGACATTGCCTGGTTGTTCAACTTGCGCGGTAGCGATGTGTCTTACAATCCGGTGTTCCTGGCGTTTGCCCTGATCGATGCGCGGCGCGTGCAGCTTTTCATTGCCTCGGGAAAAGTCGATGAGCCTCTATGTCAGGCGCTGCGCGAGGATGGCATCGAAGTGCGAGACTACACCGAGGCTACCGGCGCCCTTGGTCAGTTGCCACCTGGTAGTCGCTTGTTGGTGGATCCAGCGCGGGTGACGTGCGGGTTGCTCGAGCCGCTAGGCGAAGGGGTAGTGCTCGTGGAAGGCTCGAATCCCAGTACCCTGAGCAAGGCGTGCAAGGCTGAGGGCGAACTTGAGCATGTTCGTAGGGCGATGGAGCAGGACGGCGCGGCCTTGTGCGAATTTTTCGCCTGGTTTGAAGAAGCGCTCGCGACCCAGGTGGTGACCGAACTGACCGTCGATGAGCAACTCACCGCGGCGCGCGTCCGGCGACCGGGCTTCGTCTCGTTGAGCTTCTCGACCATTGCTGCGTTCAATGCCAATGGTGCGATGCCCCACTATCGGGCCACTGATCAGTCACACGCAGTGATCAAGGGCGACGGCCTGCTACTCATTGACTCTGGCGGCCAATACCTGGGTGGGACCACGGATATCACGCGTATGGTCCCCATCGGGCAACCGAGCGACCTGCAGAAGCTCGATTGCACCCGTGTGCTAAAAGGCATGATAGCGCTGTCGCGGGCGACCTTCCCGCGGGGCGTGCTGTCGCCCATGCTTGACGCCATAGCCCGTGCGCCCCTCTGGGCCGACCAGGTCGATTACGGCCACGGCACCGGCCATGGAGTGGGCTATTTCCTGAATGTTCATGAAGGGCCTCAGGTGATTGCCTATCAGGCAGCGGCCGCGCCGCAGACCGCCATGCAAGAAGGCATGATCAGTTCAATCGAGCCTGGCACCTACCGACCTGGGCAATGGGGGGTGCGGATTGAAAACCTGGTCGCCGCGCGAAGCGCCGGCCGCAGTGCATTCGGTGAATTTCTCGATTTCGAGACCCTGACGCTGTGCCCCATCGATACGCGTTGCTTGCTGCCGCAGCGGCTGACTGAGCCGGAGGTTTGCTGGCTCAATAGTTACCATGCCATGGTGCGCGAGCGATTGGCCCCACTGCTGGAAGGAAAGGCGCTGGCGTGGTTGTTATCACGTACTGAGGCGATCTAAGGCATATGGGGGGCAGCCATCAGGCTGCCCCGGTCACTTGCAAATGACGATCATGCTGCGGCTGGTGTAGCCGGCAGGGTTGATGCCAAATAGATAATCGCCGTCCTCTTCGTCGCTGTCGCCTGAACGGGCGACGACGCGATATCCGCGAGTGGTGCAGGCGCTAGCGGCCTTGCTGTAGCAGTTGTCCCACGAAGAAGACAGGCCGGAGCAGTTGATATGCAGGCCTTTCTTGCCCCGTTTGACCTCGGTTTTCGCCGTGGCGGCACATCCAGCAATAGCCAAGATGGCCAGGATGAGCAAAATACGTTTCATTCCTGTCCTTAAATGCAGGACGGATCAGCTACCTGGGTCCGTCATTTTCGCTCGGGTTCATCCTGAAGAGTACAGCGTCCCTGTTCGACTGCGCTGGGACAGCTTAATCAGCGAGCGGTGACGCCACAACACCCATGCAGCTTTCAACGAAAAGTTTTCCCGTGTCAATCCGCGACCATCGTCGGTTCTGGGCTATGGCGCATGGACAACGTCGTGCCCACGGAAGCCGCGATAATGCCGCCTACGGCCAGCCATTGGGTAAATGACAGGACCTCGCCCAGGAACAACAGCCCGGACAAGGCACCGAAGGCAGGCTCGATGCTCATGAGGGTGCCGAAGGTACGAGCGGGCATGCGCGTGAGCGCAACCATTTCCAGGCTATAGGGGAGGGCGGTAGACAATACCGCTACAGCGATCGCCATGGGGATGACCGCGGGCGTCAGCAGCAGGCTACCGGCATGCACGATGCCGATCGGTGCGATGAACAGTGCAGCGACCACCACTCCCAGCGCTGCGCTCTGCACGCCATGTTCGGCACCGGCGCGTTGGCCGAAGACTATATAAAGTGCCCAGCACGCCCCCGCGCCGATTGCGTAGCAGGCGCCCAGTGGATCCAGCGCCTGTCCGTCATGGCCTGCGGGCAGCAACATCAGCAGGCCGAAAATGGCCAGCGCGATCCAGATGAAGTCGATGGCGCGACGTGAGGCGAATATGGCAACTGCCAGTGGGCCGGTGAATTCGAGTGCCACCGCAATGCCAATGGGCACCGTCTGCAGGGACATATAGAAGAGGAAATTCATTCCGCCGAGCGCCAAGCCATAGATAAGGACGTTACGCAGGGTGCGAGTAGTGAAGCGTGCTCGCCATGGCCGTAGCAGCGCAACCATTATCAAACTGGCGAAAATCAGTCGCAGTGAGGTCGTGCCTTGTGCGCCAATGAGTGGGAACATGCTTTTGGCGATCGAAGCACCGGTCTGAATCGATGCCATGGCGATGAGCAGCAGGCCGATTGGGAACAGCACGCTAGCCAGGTTGCGAGGCGGTTTGGACATGGGGACGGATTACCTAGGAGTGGCGTTGCGCACTATAGTGCGCAACGGTGTAGCAGACAGCAATAGAGTGTTAAGCGTTCCACTCAAATGACGTTCGGATAAGATTAATGCTTGACGCTACGAAATTAGTGTCTATAATTCGCCGCACCCCAGCGCAGTCGGGCATCAAGTAGACGCACTGGAGTACTGCAAGCCTTTGAAGCTGAACGATTTTCTCGAAATAAACTTCAAAATAAACGCTTGACAGGCAATGAGGAAAGCGTAGAATGCGCGCCTCGGTTGAGACGAAACACGCTCAGCCAAACGCTCTTTAACAAATCGAATCAAGCAATTCGTGTGGGTGCTTGTGAGTACGGACTGATAGTCAAAAAGATTATCAGCATCACAAGTGGCCATGCGAGAAATCACATAGTCATTTGAGATTGCTGAGCCAAGTTTAGGGTTTCTTAAAAACCCAAGCAGTATTGAACTGAAGAGTTTGATCATGGCTCAGATTGAACGCTGGCGGCAGGCCTAACACATGCAAGTCGAGCGGATGATGGGAGCTTGCTCCTGGATTCAGCGGCGGACGGGTGAGTAATGCCTAGGAATCTGCCTGGTAGTGGGGGACAACGTTTCGAAAGGAACGCTAATACCGCATACGTCCTACGGGAGAAAGCAGGGGACCTTCGGGCCTTGCGCTATCAGATGAGCCTAGGTCGGATTAGCTTGTTGGTGAGGTAATGGCTCACCAAGGCGACGATCCGTAACTGGTCTGAGAGGATGATCAGTCACACTGGAACTGAGACACGGTCCAGACTCCTACGGGAGGCAGCAGTGGGGAATATTGGACAATGGGCGAAAGCCTGATCCAGCCATGCCGCGTGTGTGAAGAAGGTCTTCGGATTGTAAAGCACTTTAAGTTGGGAGGAAGGGTTGTAGATTAATACTCTGCAATTTTGACGTTACCGACAGAATAAGCACCGGCTAACTCTGTGCCAGCAGCCGCGGTAATACAGAGGGTGCAAGCGTTAATCGGAATTACTGGGCGTAAAGCGCGCGTAGGTGGTTTGTTAAGTTGGATGTGAAAGCCCCGGGCTCAACCTGGGAACTGCATCCAAAACTGGCAAGCTAGAGTACGGTAGAGGGTGGTGGAATTTCCTGTGTAGCGGTGAAATGCGTAGATATAGGAAGGAACACCAGTGGCGAAGGCGACCACCTGGACTGATACTGACACTGAGGTGCGAAAGCGTGGGGAGCAAACAGGATTAGATACCCTGGTAGTCCACGCCGTAAACGATGTCAACTAGCCGTTGGAATCCTTGAGATTTTAGTGGCGCAGCTAACGCATTAAGTTGACCGCCTGGGGAGTACGGCCGCAAGGTTAAAACTCAAATGAATTGACGGGGGCCCGCACAAGCGGTGGAGCATGTGGTTTAATTCGAAGCAACGCGAAGAACCTTACCAGGCCTTGACATGCAGAGAACTTTCCAGAGATGGATTGGTGCCTTCGGGAACTCTGACACAGGTGCTGCATGGCTGTCGTCAGCTCGTGTCGTGAGATGTTGGGTTAAGTCCCGTAACGAGCGCAACCCTTGTCCTTAGTTACCAGCACATTATGGTGGGCACTCTAAGGAGACTGCCGGTGACAAACCGGAGGAAGGTGGGGATGACGTCAAGTCATCATGGCCCTTACGGCCTGGGCTACACACGTGCTACAATGGTCGGTACAGAGGGTTGCCAAGCCGCGAGGTGGAGCTAATCTCACAAAACCGATCGTAGTCCGGATCGCAGTCTGCAACTCGACTGCGTGAAGTCGGAATCGCTAGTAATCGCGAATCAGAATGTCGCGGTGAATACGTTCCCGGGCCTTGTACACACCGCCCGTCACACCATGGGAGTGGGTTGCACCAGAAGTAGCTAGTCTAACCTTCGGGAGGACGGTTACCACGGTGTGATTCATGACTGGGGTGAAGTCGTAACAAGGTAGCCGTAGGGGAACCTGCGGCTGGATCACCTCCTTAATCGACGACATCAGCCTGCTGATGAGCTCCCACACGAATTGCTTGATTCATTTGCTGATGAGAAATCAGAAATGAACATTCCGGTGTGAATGTTGATTTCTGACTTTTGTCAGATCGTTCTTTAAAAATTCGGATATGTGATAGAAATAGACTGAAGACCAGTTTCACTGCTGGAATTCAGGCTAAGGTAAAATTTGTGAGTTCTGCTCGTAAGAGCGACGTGCGAATTTTCGGCGAATGTCGTCTTCACAGTATAACCAGATTGCTTGGGGTTATATGGTCAAGTGAAGAAGCGCATACGGTGGATGCCTTGGCAGTCAGAGGCGATGAAAGACGTGGTAGCCTGCGAAAAGCTTTGGGGAGTCGGCAAACAGACTGTGATCCAGAGATCTCTGAATGGGGGAACCCAGCCAGCACAAGCTGGTTATCTTGTACTGAATACATAGGTGCAAGAGGCGAACCAGGGGAACTGAAACATCTAAGTACCCTGAGGAAAAGAAATCAACCGAGATTCCCTTAGTAGTGGCGAGCGAACGGGGACCAGCCCTTAAGTTGATTTGAGATTAGTGGAATGCTCTGGAAAGTGCAGCCATAGTGGGTGATAGCCCCGTACACGAAAATCTCTTATCAATGAAATCGAGTAGGACGGAGCACGAGAAACTTTGTCTGAATATGGGGGGACCATCCTCCAAGGCTAAATACTACTGACTGACCGATAGTGAACCAGTACCGTGAGGGAAAGGCGAAAAGAACCCCGGAGAGGGGAGTGAAATAGAACCTGAAACCGTATGCGTACAAGCAGTGGGAGCCTACTTTGTTAGGTGACTGCGTACCTTTTGTATAATGGGTCAGCGACTTATATTCAGTGGCGAGCTTAACCGAATAGGGGAGGCGTAGCGAAAGCGAGTCTTAATAGGGCGTTTAGTCGCTGGGTATAGACCCGAAACCGGGCGATCTATCCATGGGCAGGTTGAAGGTTAGGTAACACTGACTGGAGGACCGAACCGACTACCGTTGAAAAGTTAGCGGATGACCTGTGGATCGGAGTGAAAGGCTAATCAAGCTCGGAGATAGCTGGTTCTCCTCGAAAGCTATTTAGGTAGCGCCTCATGTATCACTGTAGGGGGTAGAGCACTGTTTCGGCTAGGGGGTCATCCCGACTTACCAAACCGATGCAAACTCCGAATACCTACAAGTGCCGAGCATGGGAGACACACGGCGGGTGCTAACGTCCGTCGTGAAAAGGGAAACAACCCAGACCGTCAGCTAAGGTCCCAAAGTCATGGTTAAGTGGGAAACGATGTGGGAAGGCTTAGACAGCTAGGAGGTTGGCTTAGAAGCAGCCACCCTTTAAAGAAAGCGTAATAGCTCACTAGTCGAGTCGGCCTGCGCGGAAGATGTAACGGGGCTCAAACCATGCACCGAAGCTACGGGTATCACCTTATGGTGATGCGGTAGAGGAGCGTTCTGTAAGCCTGTGAAGGTGAGTTGAGAAGCTTGCTGGAGGTATCAGAAGTGCGAATGCTGACATGAGTAACGACAATGCGAGTGAAAAACTCGCACGCCGAAAGACCAAGGTTTCCTGCGCAACGTTAATCGACGCAGGGTTAGTCGGTCCCTAAGGCGAGGCTGAAAAGCGTAGTCGATGGAAAACAGGTTAATATTCCTGTACTTCCAGTTATTGCGATGGAGGGACGGAGAAGGTTAGGCCAGCCTGGCGTTGGTTGTCCAGGTTTAAGGTGGTAGGCTGAAATCTTAGGCAAATCCGGGATTTCAAGGCCGAGAGCTGATGACGAGTTGCCTTTAGGCGATGAAGTGGTTGATACCATGCTTCCAAGAAAAGCTCCTAAGCTTCAGATAACTGGGAACCGTACCCCAAACCGACACAGGTGGTTAGGTAGAGAATACCAAGGCGCTTGAGAGAACTCGGGTGAAGGAACTAGGCAAAATGGCACCGTAACTTCGGGAGAAGGTGCGCCGGCGAAGGTGAAGGGCTTGCCCCGTAAGCTTTTGCTGGTCGAAGATACCAGGCCGCTGCGACTGTTTATTAAAAACACAGCACTCTGCAAACACGAAAGTGGACGTATAGGGTGTGACGCCTGCCCGGTGCCGGAAGGTTAATTGATGGGGTTAGCGCAAGCGAAGCTCTTGATCGAAGCCCCGGTAAACGGCGGCCGTAACTATAACGGTCCTAAGGTAGCGAAATTCCTTGTCGGGTAAGTTCCGACCTGCACGAATGGCGTAACGATGGCGGCGCTGTCTCCACCCGAGACTCAGTGAAATTGAAATCGCTGTGAAGATGCAGTGTATCCGCGGCTAGACGGAAAGACCCCGTGAACCTTTACTATAGCTTTGCACTGGACTTTGAATTTGCTTGTGTAGGATAGGTGGGAGGCTTTGAAGTGGGGACGCCAGTTCTCATGGAGCCATCCTTGAAATACCACCCTGGCAACTTTGAGGTTCTAACTCAGGTCCGTTATCCGGATCGAGGACAGTGTATGGTGGGTAGTTTGACTGGGGCGGTCTCCTCCCAAAGAGTAACGGAGGAGTACGAAGGTGCGCTCAGACCGGTCGGAAATCGGTCGTAGAGTATAAAGGCAAAAGCGCGCTTGACTGCGAGACACACACGTCGAGCAGGTACGAAAGTAGGTCTTAGTGATCCGGTGGTTCTGTATGGAAGGGCCATCGCTCAACGGATAAAAGGTACTCCGGGGATAACAGGCTGATACCGCCCAAGAGTTCATATCGACGGCGGTGTTTGGCACCTCGATGTCGGCTCATCACATCCTGGGGCTGAAGCCGGTCCCAAGGGTATGGCTGTTCGCCATTTAAAGTGGTACGCGAGCTGGGTTTAGAACGTCGTGAGACAGTTCGGTCCCTATCTGCCGTGGACGTTTGAGATTTGAGAGGGGCTGCTCCTAGTACGAGAGGACCGGAGTGGACGAACCTCTGGTGTTCCGGTTGTCACGCCAGTGGCATTGCCGGGTAGCTATGTTCGGAAGAGATAACCGCTGAAAGCATCTAAGCGGGAAACTTGCCTCAAGATGAGATCTCACTGGGATCTTGAATCCCCTAAAGGGCCGTCGAAGACTACGACGTTGATAGGTTGGGTGTGTAAGCGCTGTGAGGCGTTGAGCTAACCAATACTAATTGCCCGTGAGGCTTGACCATATAACACCCAAGCAATTTGCTTCTGCAGATTGCGGTGGTGAAGATGACATGAACCGAAAGTTCGCAACACATCACAAACATCACATATCCGGATTCGCTGGGCTGTCCAACAGGACATTCTGGCTACAGAATTTCTTGACGACCATAGAGCATTGGAACCACCTGATCCCATCCCGAACTCAGTAGTGAAACGATGCATCGCCGATGGTAGTGTGGGGTTTCCCCATGTGAGAGTAGGTCATCGTCAAGATTCATTTCGCAAAACCCCTATCTGCGCATGCAGGTAGGGGTTTTGTCTTTGGGCTGCAAAAAGTCTCAACGGTGCTTCTCCATCTGCCTGTGAGCAGGGCGTTGAAAAACAACAACTGTGTGTGATTAATGAATCATCCTGCGTAGGCTATACCGCTCCGGACGAGGTCACTAGGATGATCGCCTTCGGAGCTAACTGAATTCATTCCTACCCTCGAGGCCCAAAAGGTGAAAGCCACTCGCCTGACGATGATCTGCCATGGACTAACGCTGGCTCAAAAGCGTGGGTATTTCCCTGAACCGGAAGAGCCGCTGGTGTCCGTACCCCGCCGCTGCGTACCGCACGGTACATTTCAGATCCTGACAGCGCCGGAACAGCGCGCTCAGCAAACCGCCCTGGCCTTGGGCGATGCAACGATTGCGTCAGGATTGGCGGATTGCAACATGGGGCGATGGCAAGGGCTGGCGTTAAAGCGCGTACAAGCCGAGCAGCCGTCAGCCTTGGCCGACTGGCTGGAGAACCCCGCGAGCGAGGTGCATGGAGGGGAGTCTTTTCAAGCGCTCTGCCATCGTATGAGCGTTTGGCTGAAGGATTTTGAGCTGCCGGGTGAATGGTTCGCTGTCACTCACCCAATGGTCATGCGTGCAGTATTGGTACAGGTGCTGGGCTGCCCAATGGTGGCAGCCCAACGCATCGATGTCCTGCCATTGTCACGCATCGAATTGAGCTTCAGCGGCCAGTGGCGGTTGAGGATCAACTGCCCTCAGAACGCCAGCTTATAGCCAATCAACAGTAGCATCGCGGCCAAGCACGGGCGCAGCACGCGGTCCGATATGCGCCCGGTCAGGTGGCTACCCAGGTAGATACCCGGCAGTGATCCCAGCAGCAGGTAGCCGAGCAATGACCAGTCCATGTTACCCATGCCCGCATGACCCAGCCCAGCCACCAACGTGAGCGGGACGGCATGAGCTATCTCGGTGCCAACCAGGCGACGTGTGATCAGGAAAGGGTAGAGCAGGAAGAGGGCGACGGTGCCCAGTGCGCCAGCGCCGATGGAGGTGAGCGTTACCATGACACCCAATACGACGCCGGTCAGGACAGTCAGGGTATTGAGGCTACGATCGCTCAGATGGTAATGGTCACCGGCGTGGCGGCTAGCGAATGCCTGCAACCGCGATTTGAACAAGATAGCCAAGGCTGTGAGGATCAATACAACGGCTAGGCCCTGCTTGATGATCGCGTTTACGGCCGTGGTGTCGGTGTGCAGCGTACTGAGGAACCACAGCGTCAGTGCAGCCGCGGGAACGCTCCCCAGGCTGAGGAGCCCCGTGATCTTCCAATCGATGTTCTTGTTACGCGCATGTACCCATACGCCGCTGGCCTTGGTGATCGCCGCATAGAGCAAGTCGGTACCCACTGCCGTTGCTGGGTTGATCCCGAACCACAGCAGGATTGGCGTCATCAGCGAGCCACCGCCTACACCTGTCATGCCAACGATGAACCCTACGACCAATCCTGCAATGGTAAAACCGAAAGAACCTACATCCATACGCTACTCGACTGCCCAGCTTTGCCCGTTATCGGATGCAGCCAGCATATAGATTTTTTTATAGCCAAATAGACTTGTTCGTTATTAGGTTATAACTGGGGGCAGCCCGCATCATGGCACTGCCCCCATACAACGTTAAACAATCAGATCCGGAAACTGCCCACCAGCTGCTTCAACCGGCCGGCTTGCTGGGCCAATTGATCACAATGGCGCAGCGTTTCGTTGAGATTCTCCACACCCTGCTGGTTCAACGCATTGATCTGGGTGATATCCAGGTTGAGGCTTTCCACCACGGCAGTCTGCTCTTCGGTGGCGGTGGCCACCGACTGATTCATGCCGTCGATTTCGCCAATGCGCTGAGTCACGCTGGCAAGACGTTCACCAGCCTGGTTGGCTACCTGAACGGTTTGCTCACTGGAAACCTGGCTGGTGTTCATCGTATGCACCGCTTCGCGTGAGCCGACCTGCAGGCCGGTGATCATTCGATGGATTTCCTCGGCTGACTCCTGCGTACGGTGGGCAAGATTTCGCACTTCATCAGCCACAACGGCAAAGCCACGGCCGGCCTCACCAGCGCGAGCGGCTTCGATGGCCGCGTTCAAGGCCAACAAGTTGGTTTGCTGAGAAATGCCCTTGATCACATCCAGGATCTTGCCAATTTCGTCGGTGCTGGCGTTCAGCGTTTCGATTTGTGCACACGATTCGCTGATGCGCTGCGACAGCGAGGTCATGGCGCTGATCGCTTCCTCCACCACGGCACGTCCATCGTGGGCCTGCTCACTGGCGCCGCTCGCATGCTGCGATGCATCGGCTGCGTTACGCGCGATTTCCTGGGTCGCGGCACCCAGTTCATTGATCGCTGCCGCCACGCTGTTGGTGCGCATGCTTTGTTCTTCAGAACCGTTGATGGAGGCATTGGAAGCGCTGACGACTTTTTCAGACAGGTCGTGGACCAGCCGTGTGGCCGAGGACACCTCGCTGATGGAGGCATGGATACGTTCAACGAAGCGGTTGAAAGAGGTAGCCAACTCACCGAACTCATCCTGATTCTGCACCGCCAGGCGGCGGGTCAGGTCACCTTCGCCTTCGGCGATGTCACGCATGGCGCGTCCCATGGTGGTCAAGGGGCGCATCAGCACCGGAATCAGCAAGCCAAGCAGGCCTGCGATGGCAGCGACCGCGATGAGCATGGCGATCAGTGCCGAAGTACGGAACTGGCTCAGGGCTGCATAAGCCTTGTCCTTGTCGATCGAAAGACCGATGTACCACTTGGCCGAGGGCAGGCCGGCTACTGGCGCAAATGAGATCAAGCGTTCCTGGCCATTGAGCACGACGTCCTGCATACCGGGTGTAACGCGCAGGTTGGTGCCAGGGTAGATGTCCTTGAGGTTTTTCATGACCTGATCTTTGTCAGGACTGACGATCACCTGGCCATCGCTGTCGGCGAGGAAGGCGTGGCCTATGCCGCCAAAGTCGACACTGTTGATGATTTCGACCAGTGTATCGAGGCTGACGTCGCCGCCCACTACACCGAGCAGCTCGCCGTTTGACCGGCTTTTGACCGGGATGGCTACCGTCACCACCAGGCCACCCACAGCCGCTTGATAGGGCGGCGTCAGCAAGGTCTGGCCGGCGTTGGCAGCTGCGCTGTACCAAGGGCGTTTGCGTGGATCATAGTCTGCAGGCATTTGCGCATCCGGGCGCTGCGTGAATAGCCCGTTGGCCTGGCCCATGTAGGTGAAGAGGAAGTTGCGCGTATAGGAAGGCTGATCCACCAGGCCAGCGAGGGTATCCCCCGTTCCGAGCTGGGCGATGTCTTGCGCCAGGTTTTCCAGTACAAGAATGCGCCCGCTCATCCAGTTCTGCACGCTGCTGGCGGTCAATGCGCCGGATTGTTCCACCGATGCCTCGATGTTCTGCCGGATCGTATTGCGTTGCAGGTAATCGTTGTACAGCGTGAACAAGGCGAATGCCAATACCACTACGCCGCTGGCGCTGAGCAGAATCTTGTGGCGAAATTTCAGGTTCATGTTTCGAGACCTTGAGCCATTAACGGGAGGGCACAGCGCGGGTGTGGTGCGCTGTCAGCCCTGTCCAAAGGGGTATCGGCGTGGCGGGTAAAAGGTTGATACGCCTACGGAAATTTCTCACAGCTTTCGACAAGCGGTGATCACCTCAAGGCCAGCCGCTCGACCAGCATCCTGGCAGCCTTGAGCAGCGGTTGCTGCTTACGCCAGAACACATGCACCGGGAGTTGCAGCTCGTTGCGCGTGTTCTGGAAGGCCAAACGTTTCAGGCGGCCTGCGTCCAGCAGCGGCGCGACCCTGGACAGCGGCAGATCACCCCAGCCCAGGCCTGCCTCGACCATCTGCAAGGCGAAATCGAAGCTGTCGGTCGTCCAATGGGTGGCACCAATGACCATGCGCGGGTCGGTCAACGGCAGGTCGCGGCTGCGTACCAGGATCTGCCGCACGCCTGTAAGGTCTTCGAGGTTCTGGATTACACCAGACCGTGCGGCCGGATGATGAGGAGCAAGGGTCGCCACCAGAGACTCGACGCCAATCAGCTGAAACCCGCGTTGCGGGTCGACGTGAAGACCTGCAAATGCCACGCACAGGTCGGCCCGACCGCTGTCCAGCAAATCCAGCGCTTGTTCTTGCGGCGCACTCAGTATCGCGACTTCGAGCAATGGATAACGTTGGCCGAGCTCGGCAATGGCCGCTATTAGCAGCTGCTGATCGACGTCCGGCACCACCGCCAGGGTCAGGTTGCTTTCCAGGCCCTCGGAGAGCTCTACGGCATGCACTTGCAGCAAACCCAGCTGCTCGGCAATCAGCCGCGCATGGGGCTCAAGCGCAAGGGCTTGGACTGTGGGTCGAACATCGCGAGCTCCGCGCTGGAACAGGCTGTAGCCCAGCTCGGCCTCCAGGTTGCCGATTGCCATGCTGACCGCCGAGGGCACGCGCTGCAGGCTGCGCGCGGCGGCAGAGAATGAGCCTTTGTCCAGCACGGTGAGAAAAACCTGGATAGTTTCACTGGTAAATGACACACGCTTCTCCTGTCAGTCAGGCTGAAAGCTGCTGACTTTTGTTGTCAGATGTAATGACGCACTATACCCGGCCCAAGCTATTTAGATGAGGTCGATGCAGTGCAGGGTTTGAAGCGCAAACTGGTTTATGTGACGTTTTACGAGTTGATCGGCCTGTGCATGTCCACCTTGGGTCTTGCCTACCTGTCCGACACCCAGGCTTCTCACACGGGGCCGCTCGCGGTGATGATCACCACCATCGCCATGATCTGGAACCTGGTCTACAACACGCTGTTTGAATATTGGGAAAGCCGGCAAGCCACACGAGGGCGCAGCGTGGCTCGGCGCGTAGTGCACGCAGTAGGGTTTCAGCTGACCCTCGTGATCTACCTGATTCCGCTGATCGCGTGGTGGTTGGACATGAGCCTGCTCGATGCGCTGCTGGTGGACATGGCATTCATCGTGCTGGTGCCTTGCTATACCTTTGCCTACAACTGGGCTTTCGACAAAATGTTCGGCCTGCCCAGTTCGGCAATGGCAGCAACTTGAGGCGCTGCTGTCAGCAGGTTCGCTGAAATCACCTGGCTCAGTCCAGTCGAAGCTTGGCTTCAAGCCGGTCAAGGTGCTCGTTCATCAGGGCGAGGGCGGACTGTGCATCGCCTCGCTCGAGCGCCTCAATCAGCGCTGCATGTTCTTGCCAGGCGCAATGGTCACAGCACGGTGACTCGTATCGCGCGATGATAAGGGACGTCATGGGCACCAACCCATTGAGAAAGCGCGACAACGGAGCATTGTCCGCCACCTGGGCCAGTTTCAGGTGAAACTCACCACCCAGTCGTATAGCGGCGCAGCGTTCGCCCTTTTCATGATGCACGCGTTCACGCTCGACCAATTGGCGCAGCTGCTTGAGTTGCTCGGGGCGGGCGCGTTCGACGGCCAGGGTTATCAGCGTGGTTTCGGCAAGCCGGCGCGCGCTCAGTACCTGGCGTGCCTGATGCGGATCGGGCGCAACCAGATGAGCCGTATGGCTTGGGCGTTGTACCACTACCTGCTGGTCGCTCAAGCGGCCTAGCACTCGGCGGATGACCGTACGGCTCACGCCAAATGCCTGGCCCAGCGCTTGCTCTGGCAGCAAAGTGCCAGGCGGCAGGCGTTGCTCCAGAATGGCATCGAACAACCGTGGGTAGATCTGTTCGGCGCAAAGCCGGGTCTCACCGGCTGCAAGCAGGTCGGGCAGGTGATGTGCACCCTTCATGATTGCTCTCCTGGATTATGGGTGCCGATGTTCGTCCGGCACATTGAGCGCAATGCCCATGCGCAAACCCTCGGCGAGAATGTGTTGCCGCATCTGGGTGCTGGCCTGGGTGCTATTGCGCTCACGAATCGCCCGCACCACGGCTTCGTTTTCCTTGAGACGGGCAGCCAGGTGCTCGGGTGAATTGCGCAGCATGTCCGCGCTTTGCTTCAGGGCAATGCCCGTTTGCTGTACGACGCTCTGGAAAATGGGGTTGGTGGTCAGGGCAAACAGCGCCTGGTGGAATGCAATGTAGGCGTTCATGCCCGCTTCGCTGTCATCGGCCTCAAGGGCTTCACGCATGTCCATCAAGGTCAACCGTAACTGGCCGATGTCCTGGCTGTTGGCCGACTGGGCCACCAGTCCGACGATGAAGGGTTCGAGGGTATAGCGCAGTTCAAGCACATCGGCGAGGCTGGCCTGTGCACTGGCAGTGGGCGCCGAAGCGGAGGTAGCTGTATCGGCATCCAGCACCAGCACACCTTTGCCTGGCAAAGCGCGCACCAGCCCAAGGGTCTCGAGCACGATGACGGCCTCACGCAGGCTCGGGCGGCTGATGCCCAATTGTTCGGCCAATTCTCGCTGGCCAGGGAGCATGTCGCCACTGCGCCATTGGCCACGGGCGAGGGCTTGACGCAGCTTTTCCACCACAGCGTTGACGACGGTTGATGAGCTGATCACGTTTCGCTCCTTCAGGGGCCGGCATGCGAGCCGGCCCTTTTCTTTCAGAATTCCTGTTGGTGGGCTGCAGGCTGCTTACGCGGGTTGTGCGCAAAGCCAGGCTTGCCGTCGAGCACGTTCTGAGCGCGCTCCAGGTCGATGTCTTTTTCCCAGCGGGCGATGGCCACGGTGGCAACGCAATTGCCGATCAGGTTGGTCAACGCGCGCCCGATGCCCATGAACCAATCCACAGCGAGTACCAGTACCAAGCCCACCACCGGGATCGCAGGGACTGCAGTCAGTGTCGCGGCAAGTATCACCAGCGCCGAGCCTGGAATCCCATGCGCGCCCTTGGACGTGACCAGTGAAACCAGCAAGATCGTCAGCAGGTCTGTCATCGCCAGGGGCGTACCGGTGGCATTGGCGATGAAGACAATGGCCAAGGTCAGGTAGATGGAGAAACCATCAAGGTTAAAGGAATAGCCGGTTGGAATCACCAGCCCGACCGTTGAGCTGCCGATGCCCAGGTGTTCGAGCTTGCGCATGATCTGCGGTAGCACGGCATCGGAAGAAGCCGTACCCAGGACGATGGTCAGCTCTTCGCGCAAATACTTGATCAGGGGCAGCAATTTCAGCCCCGACAAACGCATGACGGTACCCAGCACGATCAGCACGAACCCTGCGCAGGTGAGGTAGAACAACGCCACCAGGCCGCCCAGATGCTGGAGCGACTCCAGGCCGTACTTGCTGGTCGTGAAGGCGATGGCGCCGAACACGCCAATGGGCGCCAGACGCACGATCATGCCCATGATGCGGAAGATCACATGGCTAAGCTCGTTGATCAGCCGCGAAATGCCCGCAGCCGAATCGCCCACCAGGTTGAGCGCGCTGCCGAACAGTACCGAGAACAACAGTACCTGCAGGATGTTGTTGTCAGCAAAGGCACCTACCACCGAAGTGGGGATCAGGTCCATAAAGAACGCTGTGGCGCCATGGATATGCTGACCACGCTCGGCCAGGCTGTTGGCATCAGCGCCGGACAACTGGTCGAGGTGGATGTTGGCGCCGCTACCGATACCACTGGTGAACGCGAACACCAGGCCGATGACCAGCGCCAGCGTGGTCAGCACTTCGAAATAGATGACCGATTTGAGGCCGATGCGACCGACCTTCTTCAGGTCACCGGCACCGGAAATGCCGCTGACCACTACGCAAAAGACGATCAGGCCGATCAGCATCTTGATCAGCTTGATGAAGCCATCGCCGAGGGGTTTGAGCTGCAAGGAAAGGTCGGGGAAACTCAGGCCGCAGGCAACGCCAAGGGCCAGGCCCAGCACGACTTGAAGGAAGATCGAACGCGAGCACCATTTGAGCATGGGAGTGATCTCAGGTCGGTGTCCTTGCTTCGTTGGCCGCACGGGGCGAATGAGCGCAGGACTTAATTATTGTGGTCTTACCGGTTTGTTCAGCGCTTGGCCATAAAACGCCTATTTTCGGCGCAGTGCAAGCTTTTTTGGCCTTACCGGTCTGACCAGTCATGGTGCATGTAAACGCTCAATGCTCTGTTGGAGTGCAGTAAGTGTCAGCTCACCCATCAGAGGGCCTAGAGCTTAGGCAACATGCTACAGGCAGCAATAAGCTTGCCATGGAGGGCGGCATTCAACGCGAAAGCGTTTTAGATACAGACCCCAAGGGGATGTGATGAGGCTTGCGCAGGCCCGCGGGTTTAGGGCATCTGTGTTTATTGGAAACCCAATGGGGCAATGGATTGTTAGCTGACCCATGTAGTGCCAATTGTCACGCGCTGGCAGGTGGAGCCGAGAGGAGTCTGGCGTTCGATATCAGAGGTGCGCGATTAGCGGTGACTAAACGCAGCGGCAGGGCGGGCAGGCTGGCCAATAATCGAATTCGCCTGGATGAGGATGGGGCGGTAGATAACCGCCCGTCGCTCAAGCAATGACGGCAGGGCCGCCATGCTCGCTTGCCTCAATCGCCGTGAAGCGTTTCGGCCGCATACAAGGTGTTTTCCAACAGGCAGGCGCGGGTCATCGGCCCTACGCCGCCTGGCACCGGAGTGATCCAGCCAGCACGGGGAAGGGCGGTTTCGTAGACGACATCGCCCACCAGCTTGCCATCCTCCTGACGGTTGATACCGACGTCGATGACGATGGCACCTTCCTTGATCCATTCACCCTTGACCAACCCAGGCTTGCCGGCGGCAACGACCACCAGGTCCGCGCGCCCGACATGCCCTGCCAGGTCCTGGGTGAAGCGATGGCACACGGTGATCGTACAGCCGCTGAGCAACAACTCCAGCGCCATTGGCCGTCCAACTATGTTCGAGGCCCCGACGATCACGGCATTCATGCCGTACAGGTCCTGCCCGGTGCTCTGGAGCAGGGTCATGATGCCCTTGGGTGTGCAGGGGCGCAGCAGCGGGATGCGCTGTGCGAGGCGACCGACGTTATAGGGGTGGAAGCCGTCCACATCCTTGTCCGGGCGGATGCGCTCGAGCAGCAACGACGCGTCGAGGTGCGCGGGCAGCGGCAGTTGGAGCAGGATGCCGTCAATGGACGGGTCGTCATTGAGGCGATCGATCAGTTCAGTAAGCGCTTCTTGCGTGGTGTGGCTAGGCAGGTCGAAGGCCTGCGACAGGAAGCCTACTTCTTCGCAATCCTTGCGCTTGTGCGAGACGTAGACCTGGGAGGCAGGGTCGGTGCCGACCAGAATCACTGCCAGGCCCGGCGTGCGCAGGCCCTCCTGGCGCCGCTGCGCGACACGTTGAGCGATTTGCTGGCGCAGCTTGGCGGCAATCGCCTTGCCATCGATTAGTTGTGCAGTCATAGACGCGTGATTAACCATCGGAAGGGGAACAATAAAGAACGCGTATTCTCGCACGACATGGCTGGAGGGCAAAGGCGGGCGGTCGGGCAAATGCCCTAACCCCTTCAATAATTTAAATTTTTTTTAGAAAGTTGTTGACGACCCCAGGGGTCGGCTATAAGATTCGCCGCACTTGTCGGGCACAGCCTAGCACTGGTTGGCGAAGTCGGGCAGAATGAGTCGTTTGGCAGTGAGCTGTCAGTGTCTTGTTCGGTTAGGCTTCAAGCTTAAGCGCCCGTAGCTCAGCTGGATAGAGCATCCGCCTTCTAAGCGGATGGTCGCAGGTTCGAGTCCTGCCGGGTGCGCCACTTAGGCAGCTTTGGCAAGCAAGGTGTTTGAACGCGTTATGGTGGGCGTAGCTCAGTTGGTAGAGCGCTGGATTGTGATTCCAGTTGTCGTGGGTTCGATTCCCATCGTCCACCCCATATTCTTCGAAGGCGCCGCGCGGTAACTGGCGCCTTTGTTTTAAGCGTTACGCGGACGTGGTGAAATTGGTAGACACACTGGATTTAGGTTCCAGCGGCGCAAGCTGTAAGAGTTCGAGTCTCTTCGTCCGCACCATGCTTCAGTAAGGCAGTACCGTTACACCGCAATATGGTGGGCGTAGCTCAGTTGGTAGAGCGCTGGATTGTGATTCCAGTTGTCGTGGGTTCGATTCCCATCGTCCACCCCATCTTTAATACGAAAGGCGCCTTGATCGCGAGATCGGGCGCCTTTTGTTTTTTGGTGCGCCCGGATCCTGTGTGGGTGTTCGACCCGGTCGATCCTGTGATGATCAGGTCGGTCAACGCGCTGGACTGGCTCGCTCCCAGGCACCCGGCTTGCCTAATGGCTCGGCAGCGCTGCCTCGGGCCGTGGCGTCAGTATTTATTGCAGGCCGCCCTTGCAATCCGCTGGTTTCGTCCCAATAAAAGCTGATAGATTTCAGCCGGTTGAAACCCGATGAAGCGGGAAGTACCAGGACATAGCCAATGATCGCAAAAGAAGCCCGCCAGGCTGCCGCGCTGCAGCGTTTCGCCGAAGCGAACCCCCACTTGCTCGAAGAGATCCGCGCGCTGGATGCGCGTGAGCAGGCGCAGCAAATTCAATGGGCGTTCGAGGATGCCGCTGAAGAGCAAGGTATCCAGCCCTGGGAGCTCGCACTTGAGCTGATCGCCGAAACCCCGGAACAATTGCGGGTCATGCGCCTTGAGACCCACCGGGAGGTGGCCGATGCGCTGGGGTTGTCCTGGGAGGAGTACTGCGAGTTCAACGAGATAGAGCCCGAATAAGGGGCGTGCAGTTCAAGGTGTATTTGTTGAGCAAGATGTTGCGGCAAGTGATCGTTGCAATGTCTGGCCAGGCTTCTTGGAAACAGGTCGCGCGGTTCGCCGCGCGGCCCTTGAAAGTTAATCGACCGGCGTTGTTTCAGGTCGTCCCGAGTGGGGTGACTTCTGCTGCGCGACTCACTAGAATGCTTGCCCTTGATTCTGGAGTCGGGCTAACGCCGGCTAACGTCTGTGCAACGAGGAATATCCATGCAAGTTTCTGTTGAAAACACTTCCGCTCTCGAGCGCCGCATGACCATCGCCGTTCCGGCTGAGCGCGTCGAGAACGAAGTCAACAAGCGTCTGCAGCAGACTGCCAAGCGCGCCAAGGTTGCCGGCTTCCGCCCCGGCAAGGTGCCCATGAGCGTGATCCGTCAGCGCTTCGAGGCCGATGCCCGCCAGGAAGCCTTCGGTGATCTGGTTCAGGCTTCCTTCTACGAAGCCATTGTCGAGCAGAAACTGAACCCTGCCGGCGCGCCGTCCGTGGAACCGAAGTCGTTCGAAAAAGGCAAGGACCTGGAGTTCGTCGCGATCTTCGAAGTATTCCCGGAGTTCACCGTTGCCGGCCTCGAGTCGATCACCGTCGAGCGCCTGAGCGCCGAAGTCGCCGATTCTGACCTGGACAAGATGCTGGAAGTGCTGCGCAAGCAGAACACGCGCTTCGAAGCCGTCGAGCGCGCCGCGCAAACCGATGATCAGCTCAACATCGACTTCGTTGGCAAGGTTGACGGTGAAACGTTCGCCGGTGGCTCGGCCAAAGGTACCCAGTTGGTGCTGGGCTCCGGCCGCATGATCCCAGGCTTCGAAGACGGCCTGGTCGGCGCCAAGGCTGGCGAAGAGCGCGTCGTCAACGTGACCTTCCCAGAGGACTACCAGAACTTGGACCTGGCCGGCAAGGCCGCCGAGTTCACCATTACCGTCAACAGCGTGTCGGCCCCTGTGCTGCCTGAGCTGAACGAAGCGTTCTTCGCCCAGTTCGGTATCAAGGAATCGACCCTGGAAGGCTTCCGCGCCGAAGTTCGTAAGAACATGGAGCGTGAGCTGCGCCAAGCCATCAAGACCAAGGTCAAGAACCAGGTCATGGACGGTCTGCTGGCTGCCAATCCGATCGAAGCGCCAAAGGCTTTGCTGGAAAACGAAGTCAATCGTCTGCGCGTGCAGGCGGTTCAGCAGTTCGGTGGCAACATCAAGCCTGAGCAATTGCCGGCCGAGCTGTTCGAAGAGCAAGCCAAGCGCCGTGTTGCGCTGGGCCTGATCGTGGCAGAAGTGGTCAAGCAATACGACCTCAAGCCAGACGATGCCAAGGTTCGCGAGATGATCGAGGAGATGGCTTCGGCCTACCAGGAGCCTGAGCAAGTCATCGCCTGGTACTACAAGAACGACCAGCAGATGAACGAAGTGCGTTCGGTTGTGCTTGAAGAACAAGTTGTGGATACTGTTCTGCAGAAAGCGACTGTGACTGACAAGTCGGTCTCGTATGAAGAGGCCGTCAAGCCAGCCCAGGCACCTGACGAAGCCGAGTAAGCGGTCTTTTCGCAGGAAGCCCCCACAAGCCAGCCTTCGCGCTGGCTTGTGTGTATTCAAGCCATGACTATTTGGGAGTGAGCGCAGGACATGTCCCGCAATTCTTTTATTCAGCAGAGCTCTGACATCCAGGCTGCAGGCGGCCTGGTCCCTATGGTTATCGAGCAGTCCGCCCGTGGCGAACGCGCCTACGACATCTACTCGCGCCTCCTGAAGGAGCGCGTGATCTTCCTGGTTGGCCCGGTCGAAGACTACATGGCCAATCTCGTCGTCGCACAGATGCTGTTCCTTGAGGCGGAAAACCCGGACAAGGATATCCATCTGTACATCAACTCGCCGGGTGGGTCCGTAACCGCCGGCATGTCGATCTACGACACCATGCAGTTCATCAAGCCGGACGTATCGACCATCTGCATCGGCCAGGCCTGCAGCATGGGTGCGTTCCTGCTCGCTGCCG